>JBDSMR010000070.1:0-32696 GCA_039915735.1 Usitatibacter sp.
GGACTGGGCCATCCAGCGCTTCCCCGGCCAGACCTGCAAGATGATGTTCCACCCGAATCCCGATCGCCCGAGCGAGCCGAATGCGGGCCTCGTGCGCTACGAACCGGGCGCCTGGCATCCGCGCCACAGCCACGACTTCGCGCAGATCTGGTACGTGCTCGAAGGCGAGTTCCAGTACGGTGACAAGGTGATGGGCCCAGGCACGATGGTCTACCACCCCGACCCGCACACCGAGCCGGACCTCAAGACCGAAACCGGCGGGCTGATCCTCTACGTGCAATACCCGGGGCCCACCACCGGCGCCGCGCCGATCTACGACGGCCGCTTCAACCTCAAGGAGCGCAAGTCGATCGAGAAGGAACGTACGGATATCTAGGCGTCACCTCGCGGGCGGGGTCTTGGGCCAGATCTTCTGGATTGCCGAAAGGACGAAGAACTGGCGGAATGCCTCGCGCCGCATCGCTGTGGTCACGTAGAGTTTGCGGAAGTTGGAAGTCTCGAGCTTCTCTGCCGCATCTTTCTTCTCCACCCCCGCCGCCTTCATCGCCACGAGTTGGGATTGCGTGGTGATGAGGAGTTTCTCCAGGTCATCCACGTACTTGTAGTCACGCATCACGGCGCCGTGACCGGGCACGATCACCGCCGCCTTCATGGCGCGCAGCTTGGTGATGGTTTTCACCCACGGCGCCAGGTCGGAGCCACCCGCGTAGGGGGTCGGCGCCACGACCATGTCCCCGCTCGCTACCAGTCGGTCTTCGGGCACCCATACCACCAGGTCACCGGGCGTGTTTCCGGTGCCAATATGTTTCACAACCGCAGTCACGCCACCCAGGTCGATCTTCATCTCGGTGTCCATGGGTGTATCGGGCGCGACGTAGTGGGTAGCCGGCACTTCCGGGGCGATGGCCTCAACGCATTCGAGTGTTTTCGCGATCCATGTCTTGGCGTCATCACGCGTTGCCGTGAGGAGCTCCTTCCTCATGTCCTGCGCGGCGCGCTCCAGTTCGGCGGGTTCACCCGCGGGGTAGTTCTCGTAGTACTTCCTGCCCTGCTCGATGGTGTGGCTGTGAGCGATGAACTTCACCGCCGGGAAAACCTGCTTCACCGCATCGTTGCCAAGCAGGTGATCGCCATGCCAGTGCGTATTGACGACGTACTTCACCGGTGCGCTGGTGTGCGCGCGGATGTCGGCGATCATGCGTCGCGTGATGCTCGGGAATTGGCCGGTATCGACAAGCAGCACCGCGTCCCTGCCCATGATGGCGACCATGTTGCCGTTGACGACGGCGGTCGATCCTTCGGCCGCTTCGTAGGCCACGACATGGGGTGAAGCCTGGACGCGCTGGAAACGCGTCATTTCGCATTCGGCATGGGCCAGAAGCGGCAGGGCGGCAAGCCACGGGAGGTACGTTTTCATCGCCGATGAGCCTATTACGAAGCCGCACGAGCGAGGGTCACGAGACGTTACCGATGTTTGCCCGCGTTGTAGGATGTGGCTGCGAGCCGGCGTGGCCGGGGACGGGAAACCAGATGAAGAACGCGATTTTCATGGCGGCGGTAGTGCTGGTGGCGGCAGGCTGCGCCACGGACCAGAAACTGGCTTCGGCACGCGAGTGGCAGCGCGCCGAGTGCAACCGCATCATCGACAACGAATCACGCGACCGCTGCATGCGTCGGGTCGACGACGACTTCGGACGAGCGAAGGAAGAGGCGGCGCGCGACAAGAAGCGCTAGCCCGGGGCCCGCCGGGCCACCCCGCCTCCTTCGCGCAGGCGGGTGCCCACCTTCACGATGGCGTTGATGACCGGGATCAGTTCGCGTCCCAGCGGCGTGAGCTCGTATTCCACCGAAGGCGGCGAAGTAGGCGCGACCTCACGCGTCACGGCGCCTTTCTCCTCGAGCGACTTGAGCCGCGCCGCCAGCATCTTGGGCGAGATGGGGCCGATGTCGCGCTTCAATTCCCCGAACCTGCGCGGCCCGCCGGAAAGCATCCAGATGACATTGGGCGTCCACGCACCCCCGAGGATTTCCATGCATGCGCCCATGGGGCAGCCCGGCGGCGGGGGCGGAGCCTTGCTCTTGCGGACCTTGTGCGGCATGGTGTGGTTACCTCCTGGTAACCGGAGAATATGTAGTGAAAGGAGGATATCAAGTATACAAAGGTAACTCAAATTGGTAGCCTTGCGCTTCCCCAATTCGAAACGCAATGGAGTCATCAATGAAGCTCTTCTACTCCCCGGGCGCCTGCTCGCTTTCCCCACACATCGTCGCGCAGGAGCTGGGCCTTCCGCTCGACCTTGTAAAGGTCAACCTGCAGACCAGGACAATCGAGTCGCAGGGCGACTTCCTGAAGATCAACCCGAAGGGCTACGTGCCCGCGATCCAGATGGAAGACGGCAGCGTCCTCACGGAAGGTCCGGCCATCGTCCAGTACATCGCGGACCTCAAGCCTGAAGGCAACCTGGTGCCCAGGGCCGGAACCCTCGAGCGTTATCGCATGCAGGAGTTGCTCGGCTACATCAATTCCGAGATCCACAAGTCATACAGCCCGCTCTTCAATCCGGCTGCGCTGGAGCAGACTCGCGCCGATAGCAAGGCATACCTCGCCAAGCGCTACAAGCTGATCGAGGAGCGCCTCGCCGGCAAGGATTATCTCTTCGGCAAGCAGTTCACGGCGGCGGATGCCTACCTCTTCACCGTCACCAACTGGGCGCACTCGGTAAAAGTGGATCTTTCCGGATTCCCGAACCTGATGGCGTTCCAGAAGCGCGTTGCCGCGCGGCCTGCGGTGCAGGCGGCGATGAAGGCCGAGGGCCTTATCGCCTGACGGCCTTGTTCAGGCCAGAGCGGAACACGGAAAACACGGAAAGAAGCGGAAAACACGGAAAAAGCAAAGAACTGAATGTTGGATGTCGGTCAACGAAGCCACGAACATTCGCAGTTGCCGTTTCAGTGTCTTCCGTTTTTTTCCGCGTTTTCCGCGTTCCGCCTTGGCCCGAGTCAGTTCAACGACGGTAATAGCGTGGCTCGTCGTAATAACGCGGAGCCTCGTAGTACCTCGATTGGTAGCGCGCAGCGCGATAGACAACCCGTGGTTCGTATCGTGGCGCCGGTTCGTAATATCGGACGGGCGGCGCGGAGTAGCCGCGGCCGTAGTAGCGCGGTTCGTAGCGGTCATTGTAGTAACGCGGCTGGCGGTCGTAATCGTAGCGATCACCGCGATGGCGGCGGTAATACGGATCCGAAGCGATGGCCGTGCCGAGCACCGCGCCCACCGCCGCGCCAATGGGCCCTCCCACTGCGGCACCAATGGCCGTGCCGACGATCGCGCCGCCCACGGGGTCACCCGCGCTTGCTTCGCTGGTGTAGCCCGCCAGGACCAGCAGTCCTGCGGCGAACATCATGGTCTTGCCATTCATGTCTTCTCCCTTCGCGTTGCTGTTGCGAAAATCTATCCGTGCCGCGGCAAAAGGGAAAGCTTTGTTACAAATCAGGTCTCAGGTAGGGCTTTTCCTGAAAACGGCTTCGCAGGGGTCGTTGGCCTTTGCCTCGCGCGAATCGGCGGCCGCGGTGGCCACCGCGCTCAGGCCCAGCGTGGCGACCGCGGCAGCGCCGCGAACCACGGCCTTGGGAAGCGCCTGTTCGTCGGGGCGGACCCTGGGTGTGCGGATGGGGCCCGTGATCTTGACATCGCCCACAATCGCCGCGAGGCCGATACCTGACGTGCCCTTGATCCGCCCGCGCAGGTCGAGGGTCTGCGAACTCATGTCGACCCAACCCGAAGCCAGCAGGTGGCTGTCGGTGGTGCGCGCGCCGATGATCGATTCACCCTCGGCCCGGCCGTTGTGGAAATCGAGGGCGTAACCGACGCATTCGAAATTGACCACCGGTTGCGGGCCGTCCACGCCACCGCCCGTGAGCTTCGCCTCCGCCTCGCCCGCGCCCTCATTGATGAGGGTGCCCTTGCCCATGCGAATGTCGATCGGGCCGTCGAGCGTGGCCACCAGCTTGCGCATCGACGGGCCCGTGGCGCGGACTTTCGCGGTGACCTTCATCGGACCGTCCTTGAATTTCACCCGGCTCTTGCGTTCTGTGAGCCAGCGCTCGAGCAGCAGGTTGGAGCCTTCGAAGTCGAACACCACCGCGTTCCTGTCACCGTCGAGCTGGATGCGGCCCGATGCGGTGCCGCCGAGCATCTCCGAATCCCAGCGCGTGACGTCGAGGTGGTCGTCGTTGTAGGTGGCCTTCATCTTCAGGTTCTTCATCTTGACGCCGTTGCGCAGGATGAGCGTGCCGAAGGTGGCATCGACGATGCCTTTCTTGCCATGCAGCGCGGAAACCATCCACCATGCGAGCGGCGTGTCATGGAACATCTGCGGCGACTCCGGCGGCAGCATGTTGTCGTTGCCGGCCTCGTATAAGGCCTTCGCCCAGTCGACGCGGTCGCTGGAAATGCGCACCGCGGTGAAGGGCGTGGGTCCCGGCGTGTATTGCGCATCGCCGTGGGCTTTCAGCTCTCCGAGGGCGATTTCGATCTTCTCGATCGAGACCTTGCCGTCGGCCTCGCGCGCGTTGAACGTGGCCGTAAAGGGCACGCGCGGCTTGCGCTTCGAGCCGAAGAAGGCGTTCATGTCCTCAAGCGCCGTGGACTTGATGTCGACCGCGACGTCGAAGTTGCGCGCGGAGCCGTCGACCGGGACCTTGCCCTTGGCGTTCATCCTGGTAGTTCCGAAATCGAGCTCGACCACGGCATCGGAGCTCGCGCCCTGCTTGCCGGCCTGGCTGAGGTCGGCCACGAACGCGTTGATTGAAACGGCGTGGTCATCGCGCCAGATGCGCGCGACAACCTTCACGTCGCGCATGTCCTCGTCGATGTCGACCATTGCTTCCTCGATCCGCCATTTGGCGCCGTCGAGTTGCAGGTCGACCTCGTTGAACCAGGCACTGCGATAACGCGCCTTGCCGATGAGCAGGGGCAGCAATTGCAGGCCCACCGTCACCGACCTGGCCTTCAGCGGCGGTTCGGTGGCGTGGGTCAGCTCCAGGTCGCGGACGGCCACCGATGGCAGCGGGAACAGGTTGAACTGGATGTCCGAGACCTTGAGGTCGCGATGCAAGGCCGACTGCGCGCGCTCGCTGGCCATCTTCCTCAGGTGCTCGGGATCGACCAATACCTTCAATGCGACCCCGCCGGCGGCCGCGAGGAAGACGAGTGTGCCCATGCCCCAGAGGGCGACCTTGCGCAGATTCATGGCTCGATAGACAGAAAAAAGCCCCGCGCGTGCGGGGCCTTGTGCTGATTGCTTCGTAGGCGGGGGTAACCCCGCTTGTTACCAGCGGCGATGGTCACGGTAGTGGCCGCGGTCGCCACGGTAGCCGTATCCGCCGCGATAACGCGGGCCGGAGCTGTACACGACGGTGGTGCCGTAGAACGGCCGCGCGTAGCCGTAAACCGGCGCCGGGGCGTAGTAGCCGTAGCTCGGGGCGGGGGCGTAGTAGCCGTAGCTCCGGGCGGGGGCGTAATACCGGTCGCCGGAATAGCCACGGTCGTAGCCGCCATCGTAGTAACGGTTGGAATCGGCCGCGATGCTGGAACCAATCACCGCGCCGATCACTCCGCCTACAGCGCCACCGCCGTGGCGATTGACGTCATGGCCGATCGCTGCGCCGATTCCGCCGCCGATCAGGGCGCCCAGCAACGGGTCTGCCGCCTCGGCCTTTTGGGACACGGCACCCAAGGCAACGGCGGCGGTCAGGGTGGCGATCATCAGGGGTTTCTTCAGCGTCATTTGGCTCTCCTTGCGATGCGTACTGTTGGGACCTCGTTTGGGGGCGGGAGTGCCCCTCGTGGTCTTACCCCTCTAACGCCCTCCCCCTGATGGCGGTGCACGGGATTCACAAATTGTTACGGGTTGGCTTTTGGCGTTATCCTCCGCCCATGTACAAGAAAATCCTACTGGCTTACGACGGGTCCGAAACCGGCCAGCGAGCGCTGCTCGAATCGAAGGTGGTGGCCGACTGGGGCCAGGCCGAGATCGTGCTGATCGCCGTGATGCCGCCGCCCGCGGCCTTCATCGGGGGTGAGGGCGGGGTCTACGACGCCGGGCTGGAGGAAGAGGAGCGCCGCGAGTTCAAGGCGATCCTGGAGGACGGCGTGAAGCGCCTTGCGGAATCGGGGCTCAAGGTGAGCGGCGAGGTGCTAGTGGGTGAAGCTGTGGTGGAAATTGCCGACTGCGCCAAACGGATCAGCGCCGATCTGGTCGTGGTCGGCCACCGCCACTTGGAGGGTTTCGCCAAGCGCTGGTGGAGGGGTTCCACCGCCAAGGGCCTGGTCGAGAACTCGCACTGCAACATCCTGGTGGTGATCACCAAGTAAAAACTGGTGTCAGACACGACTTTTGCACCTTGGCCGCCGAGGGCGGCTGATTGCAAAAGTCGTGTCTGACACCAGTTTTTATTTTCTCAGCGGCTTCGTGATCTCCACCGCCTCGCCGGCGGCGGGCAATTGCGGACGGTCGCGTTCGCTCGACACCAGGCACAGGAAACCCAGCGCCTCTCCCGGTGCCGCATGGAACTGGTGCCAGGTCATCGGCGGCACGTTCACGAGGTCGTGCGTGCCGATCTCGTAGGCCTTGTCGCCGACGAGGCACTGGCCGCGGCCGCGAATGACCATAACCGCGTGCACATGCTCGTGACGCTCAAGCGTCGTGTAGCCGCCGGCAGCCACTTCGAAGTAACGCAGCTGCGCGGGCGGATCGGTGCTGTCGAACAACACCTGGCGCGTGACGTCCCGGAATGGCGCATCACCTTCCTGCTTGTACTTGAGGACCTCGACGGCTTCCCAGTGGAAGTCGCCGGAGTGCTTGCGGACGAGAGGTGATCGGGACATGGCGTGATTTTACGCCAGGGAAATTCGGCTACCGCGTTCTGGATCTGCCGCTCAGGAGGCTTTCACGCAGGCCACGAACTCCCGCGAGCGATCGAGAAGATGGTCCTTTGCGGAAAGCAGCCCGCCACCGATCAGAAGCATGGTGTCGTTGCCATATCCGGTGATCATCTCCGGCACACGTTCGACGGTCATGCCGCCCGCGGGCACCGGCAGCGTCGCGCGCAAACCGTTCCACGGCGCGCGGGCGGCTTCCGTCACCGCGAGGCACGAGGCTTTGCTGTAGCTGAACCGGCCACCGTGGTTGGGGAAGATCGTGGCATCGGCGCCGAACAAGCGGAAGAGCTTGCCCAGCAGCACCGCGGGCGCGATGCGTGCGGCGCCTGCGAATGCGGGATGCGCCATCACCGGCATCGCGAGCTCCTGCTGCAGGTCGACGAAGGCCGGCAGTCCGATGAGCATGGGCGCGACCAGCGCCATCTTCACGCCCTCGCCGTGCGCCACCTTCACCTGCTCCGCCAGCGCCCTGGGTCCACCCGAGAACGTGGGCGCATAGACAGTGCTGCCCCCCGTTGCCTTGTTGGCCTGCGCGATGGCGCGTTGCACCGCGGGCACGCGCTGGGCGAAAGGCGCATAGGCCTGGTTGGCGATGCCGTGGTCGTCCTTGATCACGTCGATGCCGGCGGTGGCAAACGTGAGCGCAAGCTTCGCCAGCCGCTCCGGCGGCAATCCCTGCGGCTTGAGCGCGGTGCATGTCAGGGGGCGGGTCGGCGCATCCACCAGCTTGCGGATGCCTTCGATGCCGAAGCGCGGCCCGGTGAACGCGGCCTCGTAGCCTTCGGGAAACTCGACGTCGACCAGTTGCACCTCGGGCTGCAGCGAGCAGTTGCCGAACAACATGTTCACGAGCTGCCCCGCCTCGTTACCGGTGGTAGCAGGCGCGATGGCCAGCACCACGTCGAACTCACCGGCGTGCGGCCTGATGGTCACCACCTCCGCCAGGATATCGGTGAGCACGTGCGCATCGTCTATCGCGCCCACGGGCATCTCGACACTCTGCTCCGCGGCAAGCGCCTCCGCGCGAACCTGGCTCTCGGATTCGCTGGCGGTGATTCGGTAGGTCGCGAGGATTCTGTTCATGTGAAATCTGGTGTCAGACACGAGTTTTGCACGCCGGCGATTGTCGGGGACAACAAAACTCGTGTCTGACACCAGTTTTAAGCCAATTCGACTCTGACCCCATTTATCAGCGGTTAGAACAGCGCCAGCGTGGCTTCGTAGAGCGGCTGGCCGCGCTCGGAGAACGCGTCGACGACGCTGAAGTGGTTGACCCCTGGCAGCAGGAGCAGCGATTGCACCTGCGGAGCCCACGCCTCGGCGAGGAGGCGCGACTGGCGCTGGAACTCGGAGCTTTCGGCGGCGCCCGCGGCGACGACCAGTGGCGCGGACAGCAGCGGGCGCTTGTCGTGCAGATTGAGCGCGGCGATCGAATTCGCGTCAAGCTTGAATTCAGAGTTGAACGAAAACAGCTCCAGCGGCGCGAAGTCGACAACCGCGCTGATCGGCACGCCGCCCGCGATGCGCTTCGGATCGAAGGAGAACCGCGCCGGATCGGTTGCGAAAAGCGCCGCGGTGAGGTGGCCGCCCGCGGAGTGCCCGCTGATGACCACGCGATTGCTGTCGGCGCCCTGGCCCTGGGGCGATGAAGGATCCATCAGCCAGTTGATGGCGAGGATCGCGTCTTCGACAATGGCCTCGATGCGCACCGAAGGCGAGAGGCGGTAATTCAACATCGCCACGTTGACGCCCGCCGCGACCCACGCCGCCGCGAGCCAGGAGAACATCGCCTTGTCGAGCGAGCGCCAATAGCCGCCGTGAATGAACACCAGGGTGCCGCGCGCGTTGGGCGCGGGAAACCAGTCGACGCGGTGGCGCGTATCGGGGCCATAGGGCAGCTCGAGCGAGCAGGGCAGCGTCGAGCGCACGAACTCCGAGTCCCTCTCCCAGCGCGCGAAGTACTCCGCGTGCTCGGGCACCAGCGCCCGGTTGTTGTACTCGCGCTCCACGAACTGCGGGGTCAATTCCGTCGGCATTCCAGGATCCTCGGTTGCGGTGGTCCGGCCGCCATGATCGCCTCAAAGCCGCGCGCGGTGACACGTGCGTGACAATTTATTGCCGCGGGCGCATTTCGTACCACTTGGACTGCATTCCGTCGCATCTTGGTGGCGATGTGTGCCGGGAAGTGAAGAATGGGTGATGAGGCCCCATCCGGGGGACAGGAGAGACGAGATGACGATTGGCAGTTTTGTCTTCGCCGGCCTGCTGGCCATGGCACCCAACTGGGCAGTGGTCGATATACCCTATCCGGAAGCCGACGGCACCGGCATCGAGCCCGTGGCGGGCAGCGCCGAGGCGGCGGTCTGGGAATCACTCGCCAGCTACGCCCGCTCCAGATCCACGGCGCCACTGCGCAAGTCGGACATCGTCGTGACCCGCATCGACGGCAACAAGGCCACGGCCCGTGTCACCCGCGGCGGCCATACCGAAGTGGTTTACCTCGAACACAGCGCCGGAGCCTGGAAGGTCGTCAGGACCGAATGAAAACCGGTGTCAGACACGACTTTCCGCGCGGCGGGAAAATTCGTGTCTGACACCGGTTTCACCTGATCGCGGCGGCGAGGTCGCGGGACAGCGTCTCGAGCGCGCGTCGATGCGCGGCGGCCACGCCGGCGTGGTCCTTTGAAGTCACCGCCTCCCGCGCGAGCGTTCTTCCGTTGCGAGGCGCACCCTTCGCGGGTGTCACCGTCCACGCGGCATCGAGCATCGCGCCATCCGTGAGCGACGATTCGAATCGCTGCACGTCGATGGCGACGCGGAAATCCGCCGGCACCTGCGACATCGAGCGGCCCACCAGCACCCGCGGCGTGCCGAGGTCGCGCATCAGCAGTTCGGCCACGGCGCGCGGGATGGCGGTCTTGAGCGGCTCGATCCAGCGATGCATGTCATCAATCGCCGCCTCGTTGGCACCGGTGCGCAGCACCATCGGCGAACGGTCGACCGAGTCCGGCACCGAAACAGGCGCGATGTACACGCTCAACGAAGACGCGGCGGCGACCGGCAACGGGACCGGAGGCCCCGCGAGCGTGTAGTAACTCTCCTTCGGCGTCGAGCCGCACGCGGCGACCAGCAATCCCAGCAGCACCCAGGCTCTCATTTCGTGTCTCCGGACGGGCGCTTGCCGCGAATCAGCGATTCGGGATGGCGCTCGAGGTAATCGGTCAGCGCGCGCACCTGCTCCGCGGCCCTGGTGACCTCCTGCAGCGTTTCGCGCAGGTCGCCCTGCACCGGCGAGTCGGAGGAGAACACCTGCTCGGCCGACTGCAGCGTCTTGCGCGCCTGCTGCAGCGTGGTCTTGAGCTCCGGGGCCACGTCGGTGGACAACTGGTTCATCAGCGCCTCGGCGCGCTTGAGCGTCGCATCAAGCGTGGTGAGCGCCTTGCGCGCGTCCTGCGCCAGCTTGTCGAACGGCACCTTCTCGAGGTTCTTGATGATGTTGCCCAACGACTCCTCGAGCTCGGAAAGCGCGCCGGGCACCGTCGGAATCTCCGGCGGCGTCTTCGCGAGGTCCATGGTTTTCTTCGGCGCCTTGGGGAAGAAGTCGAGTGCCACGAAGAGCGTGCCAGTGATCAGGTTGGCGCTGCGCAGCTGCGCGCGGAAGCCGTGCTCGATGAATCGCTTGATGCGTGCGCCCGGTGCGCTCATGGCATCCCAGCGTTTCGCACCCTCGGCGTCCTTGGGCCGCAGGCGCTCCGGCCAAAGGTGGATCTCGACCGCGGTCCAATAGCGCACCTTCTCTGCGTCGAAGCGCAGCTCGATCTTGCGGACTTCGCCCACGGTCACGCCGCGGAAGTCCACCGCCGCGCCCACCGCCAGGCCGCGCGCCGACTGATCGATCCGCAGCACGTAGGTTTCCACCACCGACTCGCGGATGAGGAACGCCTCGGCACGCGTGTTCCACAACGGGAACTGCGAATTCGCCGCGGCTTCAGGCGCGCTCGCGTCCTCGGGGAGCGATTCGAACGAGATGCCACCGAGCACCAGCGTGACCAGCGATTGCATCTGCACCTTCACGCCCGAGGTGTCGAGCGAGAGGTCCACGCCGGAAGCGTTCCAGAAGCGCGACTCATTGCTCACCAGCTTGTCGAATGGTGCATGCACGAAGACGCCGATCTGCACCGACTTGCCGTCGGCGGGCAACTCGGTGGAAGTCACGCGTCCCGCCACCACTCCGCGGAAATACACTGGCGAGCCGATGTCGAGGGAGCCGAGGTCGCTGGCGGCCAGCTTGAACTGGCGGCCGGGCAGGTCGGAGGTGATCGACGGCGGTGTCTCCAGGCCGATAAAGCTGCGCCTTTCTTCCTGCGAGCGGCCAGGGTCGCTGCCGATGTAGGAGCCGGCGAGCAGCGTTGACAGCCCCGAGACCTGGCCGCCGGCGATGCGCGGGCGAACCACCCAGAACTTCGTGTCCTCGACGAGGAAGCCGTCGGCCGCGTTGCGATCGATCTCCGCCGTCACCACGACGGTCTTGCGGTCGGGCGCAAGCTTGACCGACTTCACGGTGCCGACGTCGACCGCCTTGTGCTTGATGCGCGTCTTGCCCGCCTCGATGCCTTCGCCGGACATGAACTGGATGCGGATCGTCGGGCCGCTTTCCCAGAAGGCCTTGAGCGCCACGAAGCCGCCGATCAGCGCGGCCAGGATCGGCACGATCCAGATGAGCTGCATCGAGCGGGGTCCATGCTCGCGCTCGACGGCTTGCGGCAGCGAATCCTGCGGGGGGAGGTCGGGGGTTTCAGCCACGTTTGTCGTCCAAGGGGTCCCACGTCAATCGGGGGTCGAAGCTCATCGAGGCGCTCATGGTCAGGATCACGACCAGGGCAAAGTAGACAGCGCCGGGGCCCGGGACGATCGATGCGAAGGCCTTCAGCTGCACCATCGCCACCAGCACGGCGCCGACATAGATATCAACCATCGACCAGCGGCCGATGTAGTGCGTCGCGCGATACAGCTTTGCACGTTGTTCGGGTCGCCAGGTGGAGCGGCGCTGCGCGGTGACCAGCAGGAACGACATCGACACCAGCTTGGCCGCGGGAATCACCATGCTCGCCACGAACACGATCACCGCCAGCAGCCACGAACCGGTCTGCCAGAGGTGGACGATGCCGGAGAGGATGGTGTCGCTGCGATGGTCGGCGAGCGTGCCGGTCTCGAGCACCGGGAAGAGGTTGGCCGGTACGTAGAGAATCGCGGCGGCGATCAGGAACGCCCACGAGCGGGTGATGCTGGCGGGCTTGCGCGCGTGAAGCCCCGCGCCGCATCGCGCGCACGCCAGGTGCTTGCCACGCGGGGTGCCGCGATTGAGCAGGTAGCAGGATTCGCACAGCAGGAAGCCGGAGCGCGCGGCGGTGGCGATCATGCCTGCAGCTCCTCCACGCGCGCCCACAGCACGCGCGGCTCGAAAGCCGCGACCGAGGCCGAAATCAGCAGCATGTAGCCGCCGATCATGAACATCGCGGCGCCCGTGTACACCGTGGCGATCTGCGCGAGTTTCACCAGCGAGACCAGCGCGCCCAGCATGAACACTTCCATCATTCCCCACGGCCAGATCGCGTGGAGGATGCGCACCGTAATGGGCAGGCCACGTGGCACGAAGCCGATTTTCAACGGCACCAGGATGTAGAGCGAAATGGCCAGCTGCAGCAGCGGCACCACGATGGTGGTCATCAGCACCACCAGGGCGATGAACGGCCAGCCGGTTTCCTGCAGCGCGATGACGGTGCCGAAGAGGGTGGTGGTGGTGAAGATTCTGCCCTGCGCGCTCAGCTCCATCAGCGGGAAGGTGTTGGCGAAGATGAAGACGAAGGAGGCCGAGACGATGAGGGCGAGGCTGCGGTTCAGGCTTTCCGGTTTGTTGCGGAAGAGCTCGGCGCCGCAGCGCGCGCATGCCGCCGCGCCACCCGGGGGCAGGGCGATTTCATGCTGTAGTGCGTCGCACTCGGGACAGGCGGCCAGGTTGTTGGTTCTTATGCGCATTCTGAGTCTTAGTCCGGCGCCGTCGCGCGGCGTTCCCCCCGAGAAACAGGGACAGACCCTCTTTTTCAGGAAAACCGATCAGAAAAGAGGGTCTGTCCCTGTTTTTCCGTCTTGACGACAGGGAGGGTGCGTCCCCGGTTTTCAGGTCACCAGGCGCAGCGGTGTGCGGGCGGCGCCACCGGCTGCCTTGCAGTGAGAAGCGATGAGCGTGGCCTGGCGTGCGAGGGCGTGTGGCACCGGGATCGCGCCATCGAGCACGGAGCGTGTCCATGCCGCGGTGGATTCGGCATCGCGTTCAGGCAGCGCCAGGTTTGCGTCGCCTTCGCCGATCAGGTGCGTCACGTGTTTGCCCTCCGCATCCACCTGCTCGATCGGCTGCGGCGCATGCAGGCGCACCACCGGTTCACCTTCGACGCCGCGCATGAGGAACACGTTGGCGGGATGCGCGCTGAAATGCTCGCGCATCAGCGTCATGAAATCCGGATGGGTCACCGCGATGAGCCGGCATGCCTCCGCTGCCGCCACGCCCTGGGGCAGCAGTAACTTGGCGATGGTGTGACCGCTGTTACGCACGCCCACCGTGAGGCGCAGGTCGATGAAGCGCGAGAGGTCGGGGGCCAGCACTTCGATCGGCACCGGCGAGATGAGTTGCTGTTCGAGCATTTCTTCGGCCTCGTCGATGCCGGCGGCGGCGGGGTGCCCCAGGCGCGCGAGGATCTCGAAGGTGCCGACGCGCTGCGGCTCCTGCGCCGCGCCATGCAGCATCACCGGCACGCCTTCGCGAGCGAGCAGCAGCGCAAGGAGTGGAACGAGGTTCGGAAGCTTGCGCGATCCGTTGTAGGTGGGAATGATCGCCGGCAGCGCGCGTCGCGTCGGCAGGCGCATCGGGCGGACATGCGCGGCGACCGCGTCCATCATTCCGGCGAGCTCCGCGGCGTTTTCCCCCTTCACCCGCAGCGCCACGATGATGGCGCCCAGCGCCACGCCGTCGACTTCGCCCGCAAATATGGCTTCGAAGAGCTCACGCGACTGCTCGCGGGTGAGGTCCCGGGCACCGTTCTTGCCACGGGCGATTTCCTTCAGAAAGGGGCGTGGGTCGAAGGCCATGGAGATAATCTCATGATATCAATCACTTAGGGCGAGCGACCAGGTTAATGAGCACACACCAGCGAATGCTTGAATAAACGGCGCTGCATGTGCCGAAAATTCCACTTGTAGCATTTTGGTCGCGTGATAAATTGGGCTCGTCACTTCATACACCAACGCAGGAGCCAACAATGTCCCAGAACGACAAGAAGCAGGAAGGCGAACTTTCCGAGCAACAACTCGACGGCGTGGCCGGCGGCCAGGAAGTGCGCAAGATGGGCACCATCGTGGTCGAAGCCAGGCGCCTGCCGCCGGAGCAGAAAGTGGTCAAGATGGAGACCATCACGGTGGTCGCGAATCGCGAGAAGCCGGATGTCTCCGGCACCAAGATCGCCTCGGTCAGCGTACCGAAAAAGTAAGTCAGGCCACCTGTCGCGCGAGCATCGCGGAGAACGGTCCGCGTTGCTCCGCGAGTTCGCGGAAAGTCCCTTGCTGGACGATTCGACCGTTTTCCAGCACCACGATGCGGTCGGCGTCACGGACCGTGTTCAATCGGTGTGCAATCACGATCCGGGTCGCTTCCAGGCGCGCGAGGCTTGCGAGCACGATCGCCTGTGAGACGTTGTCGAGCGCGCTCGTGGCTTCATCGAGCAGCAGCACCTTCGGTTTGCCCACCAGGGCGCGCGCGATCATCACGCGCTGCCGCTGGCCCCCTGAAAGCGTGCTGAGGCCTTCGCCCACCACCGTGTAGAGCCCCATCGGCATCGCTTCTATGTCGGCGAGGAGTCCCGCCTGCGCCGCGGCTTGCGTCGCCGCCTCGGGTGGCGCATTCGAAGTGCCGACGATGTTGGTCAGCAAGTCGCCCGCCCACAGCCGTCCTCCCTGCAGCACCGTGCCCAGGCGCGAGCGCAGGTATTTGAAGTCGAGCGTCGCCAGGTCGCGGCCATCGTAGCGGACGGCGCCAAGCGCCGGCGTCTCGAAGCCAAGCAGCAACCGCAGCAGCGTGCTCTTGCCCGACCCGCTCGCGCCCACGATCGCGACGAACTCGCCGCGATTCACCGTGAGGTCGATCTTGTCGAGCACCGTCGGCCCGCCGGGATAGGCGAAGCTCACGCCGGAAAGGTTGATTGCGCCCTGCGGCTCATGGCGCTCGCCGCCGCCCACCGCGTCTTCTGGTGGCGTGTCGAGGATCGGGCGCGCGCGGTCCCACACCGGACGCAGGTTCACCACGTCGAGCGCGGTCGAAACCAGGCCGTGCACGCCTCCGAGCAGCGAGAGAAGCGCCGCGTGGAATGCGACGAAGGTACCGGTAGTCATCGCGGACGCTGACGACAACTTCCAGGCCAGGGCCAGCACCAGGATGGTGGCGGCCGGCTGCAGCATCGACATCGCCACCATCTCGTAGTTGGAGAGTCGGGTGCTGTCGCCGTTGGCGTCGCGGAACTCGTGGTACTTGCCGTACCAGCGCTGGAAGACGCGCGACTCGGCGGCCGAGGCGCGCAGCTTGGAGATGCCGGCGAAGATCTCGAAGGTCTGCGCGGAGAGGCGGCCGTCGAGCGCCTCGATGCGCGGTCCGACCTTGAGGCGCATGAGTCCCAGGGTGGTCGAGATCGCGATCACCAGCAGCACGATGCCCGACGCCGCCAGCGTGAGCGCCGGGCTGTAGGCGATCATCAGGCCCAGGTTGGCGCAGAGGAACAGCGAGGTCACGAAGGTGGCGATGGTCGAGCCCGTGATCGTGCGCAGCACGATGTTGACGCTGCCCATGCGCAGCGCGAGGTCGCCGCTGGAGAAGTTGCGGAAGAAACTCACTGGTGCGGAGACCACGCGGTCGACGAGAGCCGCCTGCATCGCGACTCCGATACGCGCCTCGAAGCGCAACACCGCGTAGGTTCGCAGGATGTCGAGCGCGATGAGCGCGATGCCCGCGAGGCCGAGGGCCGCGATCACACCGAGGATCGGCGCGCCCGAGCCGCCGGGAATCGCCTTGTCGATTAGCCATCCCGTGGCCATGGGCGTGAGCAGGCCAACCAGCGCGCTCACGATTCCCGCCATCAGCAGCAGGCCGAGGTCGGGCCCACCTTCGGAAAATGCGAAGCGCAGGATGTCGCGCGCCTTGAGGGCGCGGGCGGGGAAGCGGCCGTGGAAGGAAAACGCGAAGGGCGCGAGGCGCTCGGCGGTTTCTTCGTTCAAGGGCCATTCCGCGATGCCGCCCTTGCCGTCGGGGGCGAGCATGCGTAATCCGCCGGTGGCAAGCGGCATCAGTACCACCCAGCCGGTACCAATGGCGAGCGATACGGTCTGCATCGGGTCATCGGGGCGGCGCACGCTGCGGCGGTCTTCGATGCGCGCGAGCATCGGAGTCGCCGCCTGCTTCCACCAGTGGCCATCAAGGATCACGCGCCGGCTGCGCAGCCCTGCGGAGATCGCCAGGTCTTCCACGGCGTCCTCGGCGCTTGCCTGGGCCCAGAAGGCGGAGATGCCCATGGGCCTCCCGTCGCCGGTGGCGGCCCTGCGTCGCGCCTGCAGCACCTTCCACGCCGACTCGAGCGTGCTGGTGCGCAGGGCGAGCCCGGGATCTTCCATCACGGCGCCGTGCTTTCGGATGCGACCAGCGTCGCGTAGCGGCTCTGTGGTCGGGCGACGAGCTCTTCGTGGGTGCCGCGTTCGATCACGTGCCCGCCTTCGAGCACCAGGATCTCGTCCGCATCGCGAACCGTGGACAGGCGATGCGCCACCACCAGGCAGGTGACGTTGCGGCGGCGCAGGTTGGCTTCCACCGCGGCTTCGGAAACGGGATCAAGTGCGCTGGTGGCTTCGTCGAGGATCAGCAGCACCGGATCGCGCACCAGTGCTCGCGCGATCTCGAGGCGTTGCCGCTGCCCGCCCGAAAGGTTGCGAGCGCCTTCCTGCAGCGGCGCGTCGAGGCCACCCTCGCGATGGAGGATTTCGGAGTCGATCGCGGCGTCGCGCAGCGCCGCTTGCAGGGCAGCTTCCGGCGCCGGCTTCCACAGCGTGAGATTGTCGCGCACCGTGCCTTCGAAAAGCGCCACGTCCTGGTCGACGTAGGCCATCGCTTCGGCGAGCTGCGTGCGATCGAATTCCGCGCGCGGCTTGCCGTCGAAAAGAATCTCCCCGCTCCAGGGCTGGTAGAGACCCGCTGCCAGCCGCGCGAGCGTCGACTTGCCGGAGCCGGACGCACCAACGAGCGCCACGCGGCCGCCCGGCTTGAGCATGAGCGAGAAATTCTCCACCAGCGGGCCTTCTCCCTTGTTGTAGCCAAACGTCACATTGCGGAACTCCAGCGAACCCTGGAAAACAGGGACAGACCCTGTTTTCACGGGAGGCGGCGGCAAAACAGGGTCTGTCCCTGTTTTTCGGGTCTCGGGGGGCTCGGGGTCGTGGACCTCGTTTTCCATGCCGACTTCGGGCTGGTGGTGGAGCACGTCGTCGAGGCGCGCGAGGTCGCCGCGCAGGGTCTGCAGCTTCTGCGTGTGCGCGAAGAGTGCGTGCACGGGAGCGCTGAAGCTCGCCAGCAGCAGTTGGAAGGCCACGAGGTCCCCGACGGTGAAGCCGCTGCCGCGCAGGATCAGGAACGAGCCCATGCCCAGCACCGCGAGGTGCGCGATGAGGCCGAGCAGCGCCGGCGCCTGCCCCAGCAACAGCGTCATGCGCTGCGCGCGGATCGACGCATTGAGGAACTGGATCTGCAGGCCAAGCCACTTGCGGAACAGCGCCGTCTCCTGCCCACCCGACTTGATGCTCTCGATATTCGCCAGGCCCCCGGTCGCCATGCCGGCGAGCTTGCCGCCCTGCACCGAAAGCTCCTGCGAAATTTCGCCGGTACGGCGCGCGAGGACGTGCCAGACCACCAGCTCGAGCGCCATGCAGCAGGCGACGATCAGCGTGAGGCGCGGATCCATGCGCACCATCAGCACCAGGAAGAAGCTGGCCGTGAGCAGGTCGAGGGCCAGCGTCGCGAGGTCGCGCGAGATGGTTTCGGCCACGCGTTCGTTCAGGTCCACGCGCGCGGCGATTTCGCCCGCCGAGCGTTGCGAGTAGAACGTCATCGGCAAGGCGAGGGCGCGCGAGAAGAACAGGCGCGCCGAGTAACGCGCCGCTCGCCCGAAGAGGTCCATCAGGAACCTGGCCTGGAGCGCGAGCAGCGCGGAACGCGTGAGTGCCGCGAGCACCAATCCCCACAGCAGTGGCAGCGCCACGCCAGGCAACTGCTCCACCAATACCTCGTCGACGAAGCGGCCGAGCAGGTAGGGAATCACCAGCCCGGGCAGCACCAGCACCAGGCCCACGAAGAAGGCGAGGGCGATTGCGCCGCGGAAATTCGCGAGGTACTGGTTGAGGGAACGGAAGATCGAAGGCGGATGGCCGCCGGGCACGAACTCCGGCCCGCGCTCGAACGTGAGGACTACGCCGGTGAAGGCCTGGTCGAATTCCGCGGCGTCGATGCGGCGTCGTCCGCGTGCGGGATCGTTCACGTAGGCGCGGCCTTCGCGGAAGCCTTCCAGCA
Organism: Usitatibacter sp.; assembly: GCA_039915735.1. Taxonomy (GTDB): domain Bacteria; phylum Pseudomonadota; class Gammaproteobacteria; order Burkholderiales; family Usitatibacteraceae; genus Usitatibacter. The sequence goes on from JBDSMR010000070.1 coordinate 18,594, forward strand.
CCACGAAGTGGTTGAAGTTCACGAACACGATCGCCGGCAGCGGCATCTCCGCGAGCTCGCGCGGCTCCTTGCGGAAGCCACGAGCCGTGAGCCCGTGGCCGCGCGCGGCGCGCAGCAGGCCGCTCGCCTTGCTGCCGTCACGGCTCACGCCGCAGTCGACGCGCATCTGCTCGAGCGGAACGTGGCGGCCGTGATAGGCCAGCACCATCGAGAGCGCCGCGGCGCCGCACTCGACGGCTTCCAGCTGCAGGATCGTGGGCGTGCGGTGCACCGCCGCGTCCGGCAGCGGCGGCTGCGGTTCACGTGCGGAGGGATGCGGCTTCAGCGAGCCGACAGCAGCCATGCAGCGAAGAAGGCGACCAGCGTCAGCAGCGCGATCAGCGCGGCGACCAGCAATCGCGGGTAGACCGGCAGCGCCAGGCGCTCATCGAGGCGCTCGGGCGAGGCGAGGCGGTCGAGCGCCGCCTTGCGGAAGATGGAGGAATCGCCGCGCGACAACGCTCAGCCTGCCAGGCGCTTGAGCATGCGGTCGAAGCGCGCGCCCGCCAGGTGCACGGTGTCGAGCAGCTCGTCGTTGAGTTCGTCCTTCGTGTCGTTCATCTGGGCGTCGTCGCTCGCCTTGCCGTAGCCGAAGCGCTGCGTGGTCTGGCGCATGCGGTCGGCCATGAAGACGCACAGCGCGCGGTAGAAGCGCGAAGCGAAACCGAGGTCCGATTCCAGCTTGCCGCGCACGGTGGCCGACGAGATGACCAGCGCGGTGGAGGGCGAGAGCACTTCGACCGAAACGGCCGTCGGCGCCGGGTCCACCAGCGACATCTCACCCACGATCTCGCCAGACCCCATGGTCGCGATGCGCTCGCCGTTGCGGGCCTTCACCGCAACGCTGCCATCGAGCACGAAATAGAGCTTGTCGACGCGCGCGCCAACGGGGATCAGGACCGTTCCCGGGTCGAGGTGCACGCGCTCCCCCGATTGCGCCAGCCATTCGACGTCCGAATCGCTCAACACGCTGAAGATGAAAAGGACTTTACGCACCGAGACTCCCGAATGGCCGACTGGAGCCCGCAGTTTACTATCCGGGCCTTGACGCGGGGCTCCTGCCATCCCCGTAAGGGTGCCGTAAGCCAACTCCGTCATTTTGGGAGCCTGAGACGGCTGGAGACAAACGTTGAGCGAGCACATTCCCTTCAAGCGGGTCCGGGGGCGGAACCGCATCGATGTACGGGATCCCGACGACGTCCGCATCTGGACGATGTCGCTCGGGGTGAGCGAAAAGGAGTTGCGCGCCGCGATCGAGGCCGCCGGCGAGGACGTGGACAACGTCCGCAAATACCTGCACCTGCCGCACTGAACACACAAAAACAAGATTTGCCCCAAGAGGAGGTGCGGTAAAAATGATGAACCTGCTGCAAGTGGCGGTAGCCGCTTTCGCGCTTTCGAGCCTCGCCGCGCAGGCCGCGAGCGAGCGTTTCTACAAGGAAGTGCCGGGCAGCATGAACGGCTTCCTGGCCGCCAAGGACCCGACCTACGTGAAGGAGTGTGGCTCCTGCCACTTCCCGTATTCACCCGGCCTGCTGCCGGCGCGCTCGTGGGAGCTGTACATGAAGCGCCTCGACAAACATTTCGGCGAGACGCTCAACCTGCCGCCGGCCGCAATGAGCGCGGTGCAGAAGTACCTCATGGACAACGCGGCCGACAAGTCGCCCTATGACGGCTCGGTGGCCTTCATGGAGCGCATCAAGGAGCGCACCCCGTACCGCTTGCTGGAGGTGCCGACCATGCGCGAGATGCATCGCATCATCCTCGAGGTGATCGACCGCCGCGCGAAGATCAAGGTGCGCACGCTGACCAACTGCATCGGCTGCCACACTTATGCGGACGAAGGTTCGTTCGGCAACTCGGAGCTGCTGATCCCGGGGCTGTCGGTGCGACGCAAGCCGGAGGAGCGCGCGCTTTCGAAATAGCCGGCAACGGTCAACGAAAACGCCCGCTTGATGCGGGCGTTTTCATTTGAGCTGGTGCCGGGAGCGGGAATCGAACCCGCATGATGTTGCCACCGCGGGATTTTGAGTCCCGTGCGTCTACCAATTTCGCCATCCCGGCCAATTTAAATCGACCTGCCTGCCGACATTGAGCGGCTTGAGTCCGCTCAAATGTCTTTCCCGCTCTTCAACGGGAGGTGAGGATTCCGAAATTATAATCGCTTGGTGAAGCTCTCCGACTTCGACTACCAGCTCCCCCCTGAACTCATCGCCCAGCATCCGGCCGCGGAGCGTGCTTCCAGCCGCCTGCTGCACCTGGATGGCCGCACCGGCGCGCTCGAGGACCGCAAGTTCACCGACATCGTGACCCTCATCCAGCCTGGCGACCTGATGGTGGTGAACGACACCCGCGTGATCAAGGCGCGCCTGCATGGGCGCAAGGACAGCGGCGGTGAGGTGGAGGTGCTGGTGGAGCGCGTGCTCGATGAGCGGCGCGCTCTGGCGCAGGTGCGGGCCAGCAAGCCGCCGAAGGCAGGGCGCGCGTTGATTTTTGGTGAGGGCATCGTTGCCGAAGTGCTGGGGCGCCAGGACGAATTCTTCGAGCTGCGCTTCGAGGCGGATGTCCTCGACGTGCTTGCCGCGCATGGCGAGGTCCCGCTGCCGCCCTACATCACGCATGCGGCCGCGGGCGAGGACGAGGCGCGTTACCAGACCGTATACGCGCGCGAGCCGGGCGCGGTTGCCGCACCCACCGCGGGGTTGCACTTCGACGAAGCGGTGATCGCGGAGCTGAAGGGCCGAGGCGTTGCGTTCGCTTCAGTGACGCTGCACGTGGGCGCGGGCACCTTCAAGCCGGTGCGGGTGGACGATGTCTCCTCCCACGTCATGCATTCCGAGAGATACACGATCCCCGCGAGCACGGTGGAGGCGATCGCGCAGGCCAGGACGAGGAAGGGGCGCGTCGTGGCAGTGGGCACGACGGCATTGCGTGCGCTGGAGTCGGCCGCGGCTGGGCCCGATGGGTTGCACGCGGGCAGCGGGGAGACGCGGTTGTTCATCACACCGGGATATGAATTCAGGGTGGTCGAGCGGTTGGTGACCAACTTCCACCTGCCACGCTCGACGCTGCTGATGCTGGTCTCCGCCTTTGCGGGGAGTGCGAACATCCGCCGCGCCTACACACACGCGGTCGCCGCGAAGTACCGCTTCTTCAGCTACGGCGATGCGATGTTATTGGAGCGCCAATAATCGTCCCGATGCCGGACACCCCGAAAAGTGGTGTCTGACACCAGTTTTCTACAGGCGGGTCGTCATCCGGTGGCGCACGTCGAGGAGGTGCTCCTCGACCGGCAGGTTGGCCGGACCGGGTTCGAGCGGCGCGGGCGCGATGGAAGGTTTGTCGAGGTAGTCGGCGGCGCCTTTGAACAGCGAGGCGATCCAGCGTAGACCTTCGGCATACCAGGCGGAGGGGAGGGAATTCATGTTTCCTTCTCTTTCGATGGGACTATTGAAGCGAAACGTAGGCGGGTTGAAGTGCCTGCAGCACGGTGCGGCCGCCACGGGTGACCACCACCGACTCCCCTGCGTGCAGGATCACGTCGCGCCGGCTGTCCTCGCAGGTGATCCACAACGTCCCGGCGCGGGCCGAAATGCGGGTTCCGGCGATGTCATCGAGGCTCACTACCTGCCCCTCCTCGAGGGCCAGGGTGGGGCGGTCAATCGTCAGGTTCATGGTGTCTCCCTTGATGTATGCGGCTGGTGCATGCAAAATGCGTTACCGGCGCCTTGCAGTCTCCCCTCGGTCAGGGGCGCCGGCAAACGAGAACCGCGAATGTCTTGCATGATCCACACGCATGGTTAGCGCCCACCGGTCCCTGCCGCCGCTGGACCTGCTGCGCGGTTTCGAGTCCGCGGCCCGTCACCTGAGCTTCACCCGCGCGGCCGCCGAGCTGTTCCTCACTCAGTCCGCCATCAGTCGGCAGATCCAGTCGCTCGAGGAGTTCGTCGGCGTGCCGCTGTTCGAGCGCCGCCACAAGGCGCTGGCGCTGACGGGTGCAGGGCAGGTCTATTACCGCACGGTAGCTGCGGCGCTGGACGAGTTGCGTGATGCCACCCGCAGGCTGCGCGAATCGCGCACCGGCCACGTGCTCACCGTCACAACAACGGTTTCGTTTGCCTCGATCTGGCTGGTGCCGCGCCTGGCGCGTTTCCGCAAGGAGCATCCGCGCGTGGACGTGCGCATCACCGCCACGCACGAAGTGGTCGACATGGAGCGCGAAGGCATCGACCTGGCTATCCGCGACTGCCAGCTCGACCAGGTACCAGCGGGTGCCGTCTATCTCGTCGGCGAGCAGCTGGCAGCGGTGTGCGCGCCCGCATACCTCAAGGAGGCGAAGGCGCAGAAGCGCCCGCTGGTGAAGCCCGAAGACCTCAGCCACCACGTGTTGCTGAACTTCCACGACCCCAAGGGCCGCTGGCCCTGGCTTTCGTGGGCGGCGTGGTTCGAGGCGCGCAAGGTGGAAGACTGTGTCCCGCAGGGCACGCTCTCCTTCGACCAGTACGACCAGGTGGTGCAGGCCGCCATCCTGGGGCAGGGCGTGGCGCTCGGCCGCATGACGCTGGCGGAGCAATACATCAGGGAAAAGCGCCTGGTGGCGCTCTTCGGGCAGGCCAAGCGCGTGAGCCGCGCATTCCATGCGGTGTTCGCGAAGAACGCCGGCACGCGCCCGGAAGTGCGCCAGTTCGTCGACTGGCTGCAGCGCGAATTGAAACCGGAGGACTAGCTGCGGCTGATGCGGGAGTTCGCCGAGACGTGCTGGCGCAGGAACTCCATCTGGTCAGCGAGGATGCGGCGATTGGCGAGGATGAGGAATTCCGCGCGGTTGGGCACGTACGGCGCGTAGAGCAACTGCATGTGCGCCTCTTCCGGCGTGCGGTTGCCCTTCCTCTGGTTGCACGCGCGGCACGCGGTGACGACGTTCATCCAGGTGTCACGCCCGCCGCGCGACATCGGCATCACGTGGTCGCAGGTGAGGCGATAGGGCGAGAAGTCGCCGCCGCAGAAGCCACACATGAACTTGTCGCGATTGAAGAGCTCGCGGTTGTTGAGCGGCGGGACGGCGTTGAAGCCCTTGATCGCGAGCGCCTTGCCGCGGATGGCGATGATCGAGTTGGCGGTGATGCTGGAACGCTCGCCGGTGAGGTGGCTGCGGCCGCCGAGGAAGGTGAAATCCTCGCGCCCCAGCTCCCAGGCCACGCGTTCCTTGGCGTAATACCAGACCGCCTGCTGCCAGGTGACCCAACGGTGGGGCACTCCGTGCTGGTCCAGCGTGAGGATGAGAGGCAGGCTGCGAGCCATGTTTGGATCTTTTGCCAGTCAAATCGCTAACTTGGATGATACTGCTGGAGCAATTTACCAAATTTCAAGCGAGAGGTGGCATACATGAGTCTGGACCTTGTGCAGGCGGGCCGGGACCTGGGCAACGACTTCAACGTGATCATCGAGATCCCGATGAACGCCCACCCGATCAAATACGAGGTCGACAAGGAGACCGGAGCGCTGTTCGTGGACCGGTTCGTGTCCACCGCGATGCACTACCCGTGCAACTACGGCTACATCCCGAAGACGCTCTCCGGCGACGGCGACCCCTGCGACGTGCTGGTGATCACTCCGTTCGCGCTGATGCCGGGCGTGGTGGTTCGCTGCCGCACGATCGGCATCCTCAAGATGACCGACGAAGCCGGTGAAGATACCAAGCTGCTGGCGGTGCCGATCGACAAGCTCACGCCGCTCTACCGCAGTATCGAGACGGTGCGCGACCTGCCGGAACTCACGATCGCGCAGATCACGCACTTCTTCCAGCACTACAAGGACCTCGAGCCCGGCAAGTGGGTGAAGCTGGAGGGCTGGGGCAGTCCGGAGGAGGCGAAGCAGGAGATCCGCGCTGGCGTGCGCCGCTACAAGAAGCCGGTGGCGCGCAAGAAGAAGTGACATCCAGTCGCGCCTCAGGAGCGTAACTTCGGGCATGAGACTACTTGCCCTGCTGATGATGTCGATCCCTTTTTCCACTGCGGCTGCTGAATGCTCGGTGCGATCGGGGCCCAATACCGCTGCGCTGCTGGAGCTCTACACCTCCGAGGGCTGTTCGAGTTGCCCGCCGGCGGATCGCTGGCTCTCCGCGTTCACCCCGGTCGTGGCCAATGGCGACGTGGTGCCGCTCGCCTTCCACGTGAGTTACTGGGACTACATCGGCTGGAAGGATGCCTTCGCCGATCCGCGCTATACCGAAAGGCAGCGCGAGTTCGCCTCGGCCGTGGGTGCCCGTTACGTCTACACGCCGCAGGTGGTGCTGGCGGGGCGCGACTTCCCTTCATGGAGCAGCGCGCGCTCCTCGTCGGCGGCGTTCACCGCCATCGGCAAGAAGCCGGCGGCTGTTTCGATTGAGATGGCGCTGCGTGTTGCGGCTGATCGAACCGTTGTCGCGGACGTTGTTGCTTCCGGGAAATCGACATTGCCGGCGGCGGATCTCGCGCTGGTGACGGCGATCACCCAGAACGGCCTCGGCAGCAAGGTCACCGCGGGGGAGAATCGCGGCGAGAAACTCGCGCATGATTTCGTGGTGCGCGACCTCTCGGTTTCGCGCGGCCTGGGCAAGGCGTCCGCAACCTTCAAGCCGAAGGCCGATTGGAAGGCCGAGAACATGTCCGTGGCCGCCTTCGTGCAGAACGTGAAGACCGGCGAAGTGTTGCAGGCCGTCTCGCTGCCGCTCTGCCGCTAGAACCGGGGACGCGAAAACCGGGGACGCACCCTAACTTTCCAAAATTAGGGTGCGTCCCCGGTTTTCGAAAGTAGGGTGCGTCCCCGGTTTTTGCGTCCCCGGTTTTTGATCCCTAGCCAGGCCAGCAGGGCGAGCGCTACGCCGATTGCGACCATGCCCACCAGCTCAGGCGCCGGTGGCCGCTCTCCCAGCTGGATCGCGGAGCTCACCACCGCAACCACCGGAATGCCGAGCGCGTTGAGGCCCGCGATGCCCGCAGGCGTCGTCGCCAAGACGTAAGTCCACAACCACCAGCCGATTGCGGTGGCGAGGATGGCGGAGAACAACAATGCCCAGACAAACTCCGCGTTCCATTGGATCGCGCCTTGCGGATTGATGAACGCCAGCAAGGCCAGTGCGAGGAAGCCGAAGAAGAGCTGCCACGCGGTGAAAAGTAGCGGGTCGGAAGCCGCGACCGGCCATTTCTTCGACAGCACCGAGGTAATCGCCCAGACGGCACCCGCGGCCACCGCGAGCAGGCTGCCGGTGACGCTGGAGAGTTGCCAAGGCGCCACGATCAGCACCAACCCCACGAAAGCGAGCCCCACTGCCAGCCACTGCACGCCACGCATGTGTTCGCCGATGATGAAGTGCGCGAAGATGATCATCCAGAACGGCATGGTGAAGACCAGCACCGAGGTCTTGCCGGGCCCCGCGTAGAGCAACGCGAATTGCGAGAGCGCGACGAACAGCGCGACCTGGGTCAGTCCGAGGAAAATCGCCATGCGGTAGGTGGGCAGGCGCAGCGTGCGGCCACGCAATTTCACGATCGCGAAGAGGAAGGTGCAGCCGATGGCCATGCGAAGCGCGGCGAAATCGAGGGGAGGCGCATGCCGCAGCGCAATTTTCATCGCCACCCACGAGTAGCCCCAGACGAGCACCATCGCCACCAGGGCGGCGATCGGGGCGGAACCCGCCTTCTTCACGACTGTGCCGGATCGATCGGCGGGTGGCTGCGGATCTCGATTGGCGGGCCGTCGGGAGATTCGAGGTGCAGGTTGCGCTGGCGCAGGCTTTCCACCTGTGCCACGACCAGCAGGTCCGCGCCGCCGCCGGGTGCCGGCCAGACGTTGACGATTTCGCCAGCCGCCTGGTCCGCGAAGCTCGGGCTGTAGACGGCCTGGCCGGGCTTGAGTGATGCACCATCCAGGACGTGAGCCAGTGCCATGCGCCGCTTGAGGATGCCGCGGTACTGCGTGCGCGCCACGATCTCCTGCCCCGGGTAGCAACCCTTCTTGAAGCTCACGCCACCGAGCAATTCGAAGTTGGCCATCTGCGGCACAAACGCTTCCTGCGTTTCGGTGACGATGGTCGGGATGCCGGCGTTGATCGAGGTCCATTCCCAGGCATCCGCGCCCGCACGTGTGGCGTCTTCCGCGAGTGTGTCGAAGGCATCCTGTGCATCGGAGACCGGCGCGATGATCACGAAGCGCACCTCGTCGAGCGCAACCACGCGTGTTCCCCGCTTCTCGAGGCTGCGCATCGGCTCCGGTGTGTGGCCCCAGTGCCGCGCGACGATCATCGCCGCCGCCTTGCCGGCGAAGCCGAGGCGCACCAGCTCCGCCGAGGCGTCGCGGATCTTCACCTTGGCGCGGAGCACGAACATCCCGAGGCGCCTGGTGATCGAGGGCGCGATCTGCGCCGGCAGCATCATCAGGTAGCCGTTCGGGACCTTGACCAGCAGGAACGTGGCCAGCAGCCGTCCCTTGGCCGAGCACCAGCCGTTCCACTGCGCGGCGCCCTCAATGAGGGCTTCCACATCGTTGGTGAACTGGCCGTGCAGGAAACTGGTGGCGTCGTCCCCCGTGATCGCGATCAGCGCGTTATGGGAGAGGTCCGCGACGATGGTGCCGTCGCGTGCGGCCAGCAGTTCCGCCGGCGCGTCGCCGAAGTTCGCCGTGCGATCGCCCTGCGTGACCGCACCACGGCCGGCGAGGAAAGCGGTCCAGGGGTTTTCGGGAGTGGGTGCTTGCGACGACATGGAGTGCAGGTGGGAACAGTTGCGGCGGATGACAAGTATAGCGGGGTGGTTGATGCCGTCCTGTCCCGTTCACGCGTGTTACCCGCCGTGGTGGCTTTGGGCGTGGGATTCACGCTGGCGCTCCTGGTGTCTGCACGGCTGCCGCTGGCCATCACGCTGCTGCTGGCCACTTGGGCCGTTTGCGTGGGATTGGATGCCGTGCGCCGCGGGGTAGGCGTGCGTTCGCTTTCGCTCGGCCGCGACGGCGCCATCTCGCTCGATGGCGGCGCCGGATTGCTGCGCGAAGGCTCGTTCGTCGCGCCCTGGCTCACCGTCATCCGCTGGCGCCCGGCGGGCGCGCGCTTCGACTACACGGTCCTGATCGTGCCCGACATGTTGTCCCGCGAGGATTTCCGCCGCCTGCGCGTCCTGCTCCGCTGGTCCTGACCCAAAAACCGGGGACCCGAAAACCAGGGACAGACCCTGTTTTTCGACAACCCGGTGGCGCTTTCAATCGTTAGGGAAACCATGCCTCGTACATCGCGCCTGCGCCTAGCTGAAGTTCCTGTCCACGTTGTCCAGCGAGGGCACAATCGCGCGCCCTGTTTTGTTGATTCATCCGATTACGACCGTTATCTGTGCCTGGTCGCCGAGCTGAGCAAGGAAAGCAATTGCCAGGTCCATTCGTACGTCCTGATGCCGAATCACGTTCATCTCCTGCTGACACCCGGTCACGTGGAGAGCGCAAGCACGTTCATGCAGGGAGTAAACCAGCGCTACGTCCAATATGTGAACCGCAAGCGGAAGCGCACAGGCTCCCTTTGGGAAGGGCGGTTCCGTTCAAGTCTGGTCGATTCGGAAAACTACTTCTTCATCTGCCAACGCTACATCGAGATGAATCCGGTGAGGGCGGCGCTGGTCGATTTCCCCGGTCAGTATCGGTGGTCAAGCTATCGCGCAAACGCCGAGGCGGCTCTGTCGGAGATCGTTTGTCCGCACCAGCTCTTCATCGCGCTGGGATCAAGCGAGGGCGAGCGCCGAAAGAACTACCGGGCGCTCTTTCAGGAGCCCCTGTCGGCCATGAAGCTGGAGCGCATTCGGCATGCGACCCGATTGGGGCGGCCGCTGGGGGGCGAGGTCTTTGTTTCCGTCATGGCCGGCCTCTTTGGTGATCGTGCGGCTCCACGCCCGCCGGGGCGACCGCGCAAGGATGATGTGGCTGGCCCAGGAGAAATCCCTGTCTAGCCGTCGGAAAAACAGGGTCTGTCCCTGGTTTTCGGTTCGGCGGAAAAACAGGGTCTGTCCCTGGTTTTCGGTTTAGAAAAGTTCGGCGAGGGTTTCTTCGCCGATGGCGAAGGCGGTGCTCATGCCGGTGCCGCTGGTCACACTCACCAGCCGCACGCGGGGGGCGAGGGATTCACTCAACACTGGCGTCACGTCGGCGGTTGGGTAGTAGCCCAGCCAGCGCTCGGTGACGACGGGAGGTGGAATATCAAGAAGCGCGCGCAGCTCGCCGAGGATCAGCGAATCCACTTCAGTGGAGGAGAAGGGATCGGCCGCCGTGGAGTAGTGGTGCGAATCGCCGACCACGAGTGATCCATCACTTGCCTGCGCCACGATCAGGTGCACGCCGTTTTCGAGCTCGCGATGGCAGTCGCGTTCGAGTTCCTCGCGCAGCCGCGCGGCGGAAGGCATCGCGGCAAAACCGCCATAACGAAGCAGGCTGAGGTCCGTCATCACCACTGCGGGGAGCGTAAAACCCGGCGAGGCGATGCGCATCATCTGCAGCTTGCACTGGCGCAGGTTCACCTCGCGCGCGAGCCCGGGCGCAAACGCAGCCACGGCCGCACCGGGGGCGATCACCACGGCATCGGCGCGCAACTCGCCGCCCGCGTGGCGAACTGTAGAGCCCTCGAAGCCGAGCACCGCGGTATCCCACATGAAAGTCACGCCGTGGCGCCGTTCCAGCCAGTCGGCCAGGCGGGGCAAGGCCTGCCGGGCTTCCACCCGCAGTTCGTGGATGCTGGACAGGGCGCCAACCGCGGTCGGGCAAAGTTGCGGCAACCGTTGACGGGCCTGCTGCGCCGTGAGCATCTCGCAGCCCACACCCATCTCGCTTGCGGAAAATTCCTCAAGGACGGCGAGCGCTGACAAGCGCCGTGCTACCACCAGAGCCCCACGCTGGTGGACATCGATCGCCGCGTCGCGCGCCGCCTCGATCCAGATCTCGCGGGACCGCAGGGCGCGTGCGCGCGTAACCCCGCCCTCCTGGCCACTCACGGTCACGAAACCGAAATTGCGCATCGAAGCGCTCGATGCCCGCGAATCGCGCTCCAGCACCGCGACGCGCAGCCCGCGTTTTGCGCCGGCCAGCGCATGGGCCAGGCCCACGATGCCGGCACCCACCACCACGAGATCGAATGAGGTCATGGCGTGTAGCATAACGGGCCTTGCAGTTCGCTCTGGCAGCCGATGAAACAAATGCTCAAAGTCCTCGCATCCGGAATCGTTTTCTTTTCCGTGCAAGCCCTGGCACAGCCGCTGAAATACCCGGAGTCCCCGCTGAAGCCGGTTGTCGACGAATATTTCGGCGCTCAGGTGACCGACAACTATCGCTGGCTGGAGGAGCGCGATCCCGCGGTGAAGGCGTGGAGCGAAGCGCAGATGGCGCTCACGCGTGCGGCGCTCGACGCCATTCCCCTGCGCAAGCCCCTGCAGGCGAGATTCCGCGAGATCCTCTCGAACGCGCCCGTCAGCTACTACAAGTTCCACGAGCGCGGCGTGTTCTTCGCGATGAAGCGCCAGCCGCCGCGCAACCAGCCGTCCATCGTTGTCATGAGCTCACCCGAATTGGCAAAGGACGAGCGCCTGGTCTACGACCCGCTTGTCGACGATCCGAAGGGGGCGACGGCGATCGACTTCTACGTGCCCTCGCTCGACGGGCGCTACCTGGCGGTGGTTGTCTCGAAAAACGGCAGCGAGGACGGCTCCGCCTTCGTGATCGATGTGGCGTCCGGCAAGCGGCTCGATGATGTGGTGCCGCGCGTGAGCTATCCGACGGCGGGAGGCAGCATCGAGTGGGACGCGAGGTCCTCGGGCTTCTACTACACGCGCTACCCGCAGGGAAATGAGAGGCCGCCGGAAGACGCGCATTTCTACCAGCAGGTCTGGTTCCATCGGCTCGGCACGCCCGTGAGTGCCGACACCTATGTCATCGGCAAGGAGTTCCCGCGCATCGCGGAGGTCGCCCTTTCGGCTACCCGAGAGGGCCGGTACCTGCTCGCAACGGTGAGCAATGGCGATGGCGGCGAACATGCGTTCTACCTTCGGGATCCGCACGGCGCCTGGAAGCGCGTCGCGGACTTCGCCGACAACGTGAAGCAAGCGAAACTCGGCCGCGACGGCCGCCTCTTCCTGCTCTCCCGCAACGGCGCCCCGCGCGGGAAGGTGTTGTCGATGCCGCTCGTGAAGCCGCAGCTCTCCGAGGCCACGGTGCTGATCGCGGAGGGTGAGGACACCATCCTCGAGCTCACCCCCACGCTCGGGCGTATTTTCGTGACCTATATGGTGGGTGGTCCTTCGGAAGTGCGCGTGTTCGACCGCAAGGGGACGTTCGTTGCGAAGGTGCCGACGCAGCCGCTATCGAGTGTTTCCGTGGGGGCGGCGCTCAAGGGTGGCGACCTGCTGGTCGGCAGCCAGAGCTACCTGACTCCGCCTTCGTGGTTCCGATACTCGACCAATGGCAACACGCTCGAGAAGCTGCCGCTCGATGCGAAGCCGAAGGTGAATTTCGACGACGTGGAAATGGTGCGCGAGTTCGTGCCCTCCAAGGATGGCACCAGGGTGCCGGTCAACATCCTGATGAAAAAAGGCACGAAGCGCGACGGCTCCAACCCCCTGCTGCTCTACGGCTATGGCGGCTACGGCATCAGCATGCGGCCGATGTTTTCGCTTTCGCAGCGCGTGTGGCTCGATCATGGCGGCATCTTTGCGGTGGCGAACCTTCGTGGCGGCGGCGAATTCGGCGAGGCGTGGCACCTGCAGGGCAATCTCACCAAAAAACAGAACGTGTTCGACGACATGATCGGCGTGGCTCAGCACCTGATCGCCCGCGGGTACACCTCGCGCGAGAAACTCGCGGCGATGGGCGGCAGCAACGGCGGCCTGCTGATGGGCGCGATCCTCACGCAGCGCCCCGAGCTTTTCCGCGCGATCGTGGCGCAGGTGGGTGTCTTCGACATGCTGCGGGTCGAGACCACGCCCAATGGCGCGTTCAACGTCACCGAATACGGCACCGTCAAGGACCGCTTGCAGTTCCAGGCGCTTTACGCCTATTCACCGCTGCATCACGTCAAGGACGGCGCCGCGTATCCCGCAGTCCTGCTGGCCACCGGTGAGAACGACGGGCGCGTGGATCCCTACCACTCGCGCAAGATGGCCGCGCGCCTGCAGGCGGCGACAACATCCGGCAGGCCGGTGCTGCTTCGTATCAGTCCTGACACGGGACACGGCTTAGGCACCGCGCTCGGCACGCGCATCGACGAATACGCCGACTCCTACGCGTTCCTGATGGACCAGCTGGGAATGAAGTAGCTGTAGCTGGGGTCAGGTTACCTTTTCCTTCCTGCGGAAAAGGTAACCTGACCCCAATTCGCTATAATTGCAGGATGAATTCGCAAGACGCGCCGATGCGGCAATTCCTCACGCTGCCGGGCGCTGTTGCACTCTCGCCCTTCCGAGTCGAGAAGCTGCTCGCCTCGCTCCCTGCGCCCCTCGCCGAAGCCATCACGATCGACACACGCTTCGTGCATTTCGTCGCGGCCGATGCGCCGCTCGAGGCCGCGGAAACGCAGACGCTGGAAAAGCTCCTCACCTACGGAGCCGCTGCAACCGCCGCGCCGCAGGGTGTGTTGCTGCTGGTGCTGCCGCGCTTCGGAACCGTTTCGCCCTGGTCCTCCAAGGCCACGGACATCGTGCATAACTGCGGCCTTGCGAAAATTTCGCGCGTGGAACGTGGTGTCGCGTACTACATCACCGCGAGGGATCCAGGTCCGCTGTCGGAGCGTTCGCGCCGCGCGCTCGATCGCGCCATCCACGACCGCATGACGGAAACCGTCGTCATGGATTTCGACGATGCCGCGAAGTTGTTCGAACGCCTGCAGCCGCAACCGCTCTCAACCGTAGACCTGCAGTCGGGCGGACGCGAGGCACTGGTGCAGGCCAACAGCTCGATGGGCCTGGCGCTTGCGCCCGACGAGATCGATTATCTAGTGGAGAACTTCGCGAAGATCGGCCGCAACCCCACGGACGTCGAGCTGATGATGTTCGCGCAGGCCAACTCCGA
>JBDSMR010000103.1:0-31440 GCA_039915735.1 Usitatibacter sp.
CGGAAAGCGTGAGGATCCTGGTCTTTTTCATATCGGTCTCCGGTCAGCGCTTGATCGAGGGGGCATCGAACGTACCGCCGTTGGCATTCTTCGCGAGATACATCGTCAATGCGATCGAAGCCGGCGATACGAATTCCAGCTGCGGGAAGCGCTGCTGGCGGAAGCAGTCGTTCAAGCGCCACTGGAACGACCGCACCTCACCCTGCGACACGCGATAGGCCGGCCACGTGGTGTAGGCCTTCTGCGCATCGGACGTCCTGGTGAGGTTGGGCAGGTCCTGCAGGCGGATGCGCTGGTTGTCCGAACCATGGCAGGTGACGCAGCCGAAGTCGTGCGGTCCACCACGCCAGAAGAAAATCTCCTTGCCGACGTTGTAGGCTTCCTGCTCCTTCGGGTGGCTAGCCGCCACGTTCATCTTCATGCCGCGCGAAGAGGACGTCACATAGGCGACCAGCGCGTCCATCGGGACCTTCTTGCCGGGTCCGCCAAATGGATCCTTCTTCGCTTCCGCTGGCGTGAAACCCTGCAGCGTGACCATGCAGGTCACCAAACGACTCTCGAGGTCTTCCACCTTGTCGGTGTCCGCGAAGTACTTCGGCAGCACGGTGTAGGCGCCCTTCACGACACCCGGGCCCATCCCGAGGTCGCATTTCTCAAGGCTGGCCTTCTTCGGGCCACGTGCCTGCTTCCACAGGTCTTCGCCGCGAGCTTCCCACAGTTCGGCGGGATTGCCGTCGCCGAGGGCGGCGCGATAACGCTCGATCTCCTCGACGGTGGTGAGCGGCTTCTGGGCGCTGGCGCCCAGGGCCGATAGGACAAACAGTGCGATGGCGCCCCGATATTTCAGATCCACGGGTCTCTCCTGGCTATTATGGTTTGTAGAAGCTAGGGGCTTGGTGCGCGAGCAGCCTTCCTGCGACTGCAGGCAGGCCACTGCCGCTGCCCCGACCGCACGGGGAACGACACTAGGCGATCGCCGCTTCGTCGGTGCGCTTGTCACCCTTGTTGTCGGTCCAGGTGACGATGACCTTGTCGCCCACCTTGCCGCCTGAGAACTTGAATGCGAGGAACGGGTTCTTAGCAACAGCCGGGCCCCACTCCGCCGACAGCACCGTCTTGCCGTTGCAGGTCGCGGTGACGTTCTGGATGAACCAGGCCGGCACCAGGGCGCCCTTTGCGTCCTTGCGCTGGCCGGTTTCCATCTCGTGGCTCATCAGCACACGCACGTCCACCTTGTCGCCTTCCATCTTGGCGCGAATTTTCATCGGGTCTGCCATGTCAGCCTCCGCATCCGCCAAGGGTCACTTTGACTTCCTTGGTGGCGTAGTAGTACTTGCCGTCCGCCTTTACCAGCGCGAACACGTTGGAACTCTGGCCCATCTTCACGCGGGTGTTGATCCACGGTTCGGTGCCATCCGGAATGTTGAAACTCGCGGCGAGCGTGTTGGGGTTCTTCTCGACGAGCAGCGACATCGACTCCGTCTTGGGAATCTTGCTGACGATCGTGAACGGGACGACCGCGCCGTTCTCGGCGATGTCGGGCGTGTTCACGAACTGGATGTCCTTGCTTTCGGCGGCGGACGCGCCACCGAGGGCCTTCACCGTTTCGTTGAGCGTCTTGGTGTCGAAGGCTGCTTTGTTCCAGTTCTGTGCCCAGGCGCTGCCCGGGCGGATGAGACCGGCCATGACAGCCAGGCCCATCACGGTCGCGCTCTTGAGCGCGCTCCTGCGACTGCTGTTCATTTCGCGACTCCTCTGAGATACCGCTGTTGGGGCGTTGCGCAGCTCTTCGGTCCGCGTTGGCGCCCTGCAAAATGCCCCAATTCCGAGTGGCGGATTCGGCCGCCCTTGCGCCCAGCAATTTGAACGTTAAATTATAACCCCTGGCCCAGCACCCACTGAATCAACGCCTTGGCATCGTGATCGGACAAATTCGAGTTCGGCGGCATGGCCGTCACCCCCCAAACGCCGCTGCCGCCGCTCCTCAGCTTGGCCATCAGCTTTGCTTCCGCACCGGCTTCCCCCCTGTACTTCGCGGCGACATCCCTGAAAGCGGGCCCGACAACCTTGCGATCCACCGCATGACAGACCAGACAGGACCTGGACTTCGCCAGCTCCATCACGTCGGATCTTGTCAGCGCGGCTTCTCGCTGCGAAGGTGCCTTGGCAGAGAGCGATCGTTGCTGCGCAGCGAGGTCGCCATGGGAATCCTGGGCGTATTCGGGCAGCTGCGAAGCCACCTTCGCCTGCGTCGGACAATCCTTCATACACGCCACATTCGCCACGTCGCCCCGGGCCTTGATGTCCCAGAGCCCGTGCTTACGGGTCATGCCATTGCGATTCGGCATGCGCGCCTGCACCTCCGCGATGTTCCTGTCCGAGAGCACGTAGTCGGACGGCAGGATGTCGCCCAGGTTCAGCATGTAGGCGAGGACCGCATAAACCTCATCGTGCGTGAGGCTTTTCGGCGCGTTCCAGGGCATCGCGCGGTTGATGTAGTCCCAGAGCGTCGAGATGGTCGCGACCTTCATCAGCGTCGTGCGCGCCATGTCGGGCGCGGTCAGCGACTCCACGCGGCCGGTCTTGATGTCCGCGGCCGTCGTGCCGCCCACCAGCGGCGTGAACACCTCGTTCAATTCGCCGAAGGTGCCGTGGCACGAGGCGCACTTGCCGTCCCAGATGTCCTGGCCCTTCAAGACGCTGCCTGACCCCGGCGGCAATCCCTTGAAGTCGGGCCGCACGTCGATGTCCCATGCCTTGATCTCCGCGGGGGTGGCGGTACGCCCGACACCAGGAAATTGGGTCCCCGCCTGCGCTGGGAGGACGAGCAGGAGCAAGGCTGTCACACCCGCGAAGGCGGGTGCCGAATCAATAAGCCTGGACATTGCTCACATCACCCGTCTCGGCCACGCGCCACGACTGGATCGCGTTGTTGTGGTAAATCGAACGCCGGCCGCGCACCTCGCGCAGCTGGTTGATCTTCGGCTGCACGTAGCCGGTTTCGTCGATCGCGCGCGATTGCAGGATCACCGGGCTGCCATCCCACAACCAGTCGATGTTGAAGCGCGTCAGGCACTTCGGCTGCACTGCGCCCTCGAGGCGTGCCGTGCGCCAGCTGCGGCCACCGTCAGTGGATACGTCGACGCGCTTGATACGCCCGCGCCCGGACCACGCGAGGCCGGTCACGTTGTAGAAGCCCTTGTCGAGCAGCACCTGCCCGCCCGATGGCGTGGTGATGACCGATTTGCATTCCTGGATGGAGCTGTACTGGCGATGCGTTCCATCCGGCATGAGGTCGATGTAGTGGATCGCCTCGTCCTTCGTGGCCCAGGGCTGGTCGCCGACTTCGATGCGGCGCAGCCACTTCACCCAGGAGACGCCCTGCAAACCAGGAGCCACCATGCGCAGCGGGTATCCGTTTTCCGGGCGCAGCATCTCGCCGTTCATCGCCCAGGCGACGATGCAATCGTCGAGCGCCCGATCCATCGAGATCGTGCGCGTCATGCCGGATCCGTCAGCGCCCTCGGCAAGGATGAACCTGCCATTTTTTCGATCGAAGCCGCAGTCGTCCAGCAGGGTGGAGAGCTTCACGCCGGTGAATTCGCAGCACGACAACATGCCATGCGTGTATTGCACCGTCGGCACCGCGACGTTGCCCCACTCCATTCCGGTGTTGGCGCCGCACTCGATGAAATGCATGCGCGAAATCGACGGAAGCCGCATCAGGTCTTCCATCGTGTAGACCTTGGCCTGCTTCACCATGCCCATGACCATCAGGCGGTGCCGATGGGGATCGATGTCCCACCAGCCCTGGTGATGGCGCTCAAAATGCAGGCCATTGGGTGTGATGACTCCGAAGAAGCCCTGCAACGGCGCGAACGAAACCGAGGAGGCGCCGACACGCGTGAGGCCCGGGCTTTCGCGGCGCTTGAGATTGGCCTCGTATTTTGAAGGCAGACCGTAGGCACGAGTCACGACCGGCTGGCCGAGGCCTGTGCTGTGTTCGGGCAGGTTGAGGATGGCTGGATCGCCAGCTGGCGCCTGCGCAACCGCTGGCACGGTGGCGCCGGCCAGGGTTGATCCCGCGGCTGCGAGAAATGCCGCGCGAAGGAAATCGCGCCGTCCCGCCTGCACCTCGCGAATCTGCTCCGGGACGAGGAAATTCTCTGGCGCACGCTTGCATTTGCCTGCTGAGGTCATTCGGGCGAGTTTAGGAAGCCACTTAATATAAGTCAACCCTAATATTGACGGCGCCTAATATGCGTCCTACATTCAGACAATGCCGAGAGTCACCCCGCCCGAGCCCGTCGCCGAAGTCTCCGAAGATATCTTCGAACTCATCGGCCGCAGCGACTGCCTTCGCGAAGCCAGTGCGGCGATGCAAGCGATCGCCCATCCGCTGCGGCTGAAGATCCTGTGCCTGGTGTGTACCCAGGAACTCTCGGTGCTGGAGATCGTGGACGCGGTGGGCACCACGCAGAGCAACGTCTCGCAGCACCTCGCCTTGCTTCGGGACCACAAGATCCTGGAGGCACGCAAGGAAGCCAACAAGGTCTTCTACCGGATCAGCGACCCGCGGGTGACGAAGATGATCGCGCTCACCCGGGAAATCTTCTGCAGCAACTGAAAACTGGTGTCAGACACGACTTTTCGAATTGCGAAAGTCGTGTCTGACACCAGTTTTCATTTCCAGCGGCCCGCCGCCTCATCGTCCGAGGCTTTCGCCTCCACCCACCTCGAGCCGGTCGCCGTGTCCTCGCGCTTCCAGAACGGAGCGCGAGTCTTGAGGAAATCCATGATGAATTCGCAGGCCTCGAATGCGTCCGCGCGATGCGCGCTCGCAACACCCACCAGCACGATGCGATCTCCCGGAACCAGGGAGCCAAATCGATGGATGACGACGAGGCCAAGCAACTTCCAACGTGCGTCGGCCTGCGCGCAGATGTCTTCCAGGGCGCGCTCCGTCATGCCGGGATAGTGCTCGAGCGTCATCCCGCTGACGTTGGAACCGTCGTTGGCATCCCGCACCAGGCCCACAAAGCTCGCAAGGCCCCCGACATCATTGTTGCCGCGGGCGAGCGCATCGAGCTCGCGGCCCACATCGAAGTCTTCCTGCTGGACGCGAACGCGCGCCATGCTCAGCCGCCGGTGACCGGAGGGAAAAATGCCACCTCGTCGCCCGCCTTCACCGGCGTCGAGGCATCGGCCATCTGCTGGTTCACGGCGACGCGCCAGGGCCTGCCTTCGGCGAGAGCCTGCGTCCACTTGCCTCCGCGAGCGTGCAGTACCGCCACAAGCATGGAAACCGACGATGTGCCCATGGGCAACTCCACCTTCTCGGTCGAGAGTCCGAGCGTTTCTCGCAGGCTCGCAAAATACAGCAGCGTGACCATGGCTTAGACCACCAGCCGGGCGCGATTGAGCCCGAGGTGCTGCACGATGAATCGCGCGACCGCCTCGGCATCGTCGAGCGGCAATTGCGGCAGCGGCGTCTGCAGCGGCTCATCCGTGACCACGGCCACGATGTGCGAATCCTCGGGATGCAGCAGCGGCGCGTTGGCCGACTTGCGATGCACCTCGATCTTTGGAATGGGTTCGGCCTTGAAGCCTTCGACCAGCACCAGGTCGCAGGGCGACAGGTGTTTGAGCGCTTCCTGCAGGGACTGCTCGGGCGCGCCGCGCAGCTCGTGCATCAGGGCCCAGCGGCTGGACGAGCTCACCAGCACCTCGCTGCACCCCGCGTGACGATGGCGGTAGGAGTCCTTGCCCGGCTGGTCCACGTCGAACTGGTGGTGGGCATGCTTCACGAGCGACACGCGCAGGGACCGGGCGACGAGAAGCGGAACCACCTTCTCGATGAGGGTCGTCTTGCCGCTGCCGCTGAAGCCCGCGATGCCGATCACATTCATACCAGCATGATAAATCGGAACGCTCATGCCGCCACCTTGGCGGGAGGTTCATGCCAGACTGACCCTTCGACGACATCTTGCCTGCCGCACGGCCGGGAAATAGAAAAGCCCCCGGCTAGCGCCGGGGGCCCTGAGGGTGCTGCTGCCGCGCGAATTACTTGCGGCGGGGGGCAGCTTTCTTCGAAGCGGCCTGCGCGGTGGCGACGCTCTGCTCGACCGTCTTGCCAACAGTGTCATAGATCTGTTTCTGGATCGCCGCGAGGTTGTCGTAGGCGCTCTGGGCGGCGGCCATCGCGGACTTCACGTTGGCGACCACGGTTTCGCTGCCGGCCGGGGCGTACTTGAACGCCTCTTCGAGCGCGGCCACGGCGGCCTTCTGCACTTCCGCGTTCTGCTTCTCGAGGACGCGCTTTACTTCGTTGCTGGTTTCAGCGGCGGTGTCGAAGGCAGTGCGCGAGTACGCGTAGGCGCGCTTGAGCGACGGCTCCAGGGCGGCCTGGTTGAGGGCGACGACTTCGTTCACGTCGCGCGCCCCGGCCAGGGCCTGAGCGTGTTTGGTGGCGAGCATCACCGATTCGCGTGCGGCTTCGAGGCCGAGCCCGGCGAACTTCTCGACATTGGAAAGGGAGAGCTTGGCGAAGTACGTGAACTGCTCGATGGCGGCTTCGTTGGCGGCGGCGAACTGGTCGGTCTTGATCATGGGGACTCCTTGGGAATGGTTTAAGGCGCAAAATTGCTGCGCTGCACAAAACCAATTGTACGCCCAATTAGCTTACCGTCAAGCAAATTGACCCTCTAATTTATTGCATCGCACCAATTTACCTATGCCGTTGTTTTGACAGCTATTCAGTCACCCTCCGGATCGAGTCCGCCCGCCTCCTCCAGGTACTTCTGGGCTTCGTCGCGGGTCTCGAAGATGTGCGGCTTCATCTGGCGGCGCGAAAGCGCGTCCCCCAGCTTCACCCGCAGGAAGGCGCTCGTCGAATAACGGGTGGCGGTGGTGTAGTAGTGCGTCTCGAGGTAGCGCAGCATGGTCATGAAGGTTTCGCTCACCCCCGTGTCGATTTCGAACTGGTCGTAGTTCGCCACCAGCGCCACCTTGCGCCCGATGGTCTGGATGCGGTCTTCTATCACCCGGCGGATGCGGTCCACGTCATCGCGGGTCTTCACGTGCATCCCCTCCCAGTTGGCGAAGAGGATGTTGCGTTCCTGGTCATAACTGACCCGCTGTTCGAGCCCCAGGCCCAGCAGCGTTTCGTCGAGGTGCATGGGCTCATCGGCGAAGATGCGGGCGTCCATGATCCTGGGCGAGCGCACGATCGGCTTGAAGTCCATCTGCGCAAGGATGTCGCGCTCGATGTCGATGCCCGGTGCCACCTCCACCAGTTCCATGCCATCCACCGTGCGGCGGAACACGCAGCGCTCGGTGACGTACAGGACTGACTGGCCCTTCTCGGCCGCGTAGGCGCCGCTGAACGTGATCTGCTCCACCGCCTTCACGAACTTGCGCTTTGTCCCTTCCTTCACGATCACCAGGTCCGTGCCGTCGATCTCCACACGCAGGCCACCCGCGGTGAAGGTTCCCGCGAATACCAGGTTGCGCGCGCTCTGCGAGATGTTGATGAAGCCACCCGCCCCCGCCAGCTTCGGCCCGAAACGGCTCACGTTCACATTACCCTCGGTGTCCGTCTCGGCCATGCCGAGGCAGGCCATGTCGAGGCCACCGCCATCGTAGAAGTCGAACTGCTGGTTCTGGTGCAGCAGCGCCTCGGTGTTCACCGCCGCGCCGAAATCCAGGCCCGACTGCGGCACGCCGCCGATCACCCCGGGCTCCGCGGTCAGCGTCACGTGGCCCAGCACCTTCTCCTCGTTGGCGACGGCGGCCACGCCCTCGGGCATGCCGATGCCAAGGTTGACCACGCCGCCCATCGGCAGCTCGAAGGCACAGCGCCGCGCGATGATCTTGCGCTCGTCGAGCGGCAGCGGTTCCAGCCGATCGAGCGCCACGCGGAACTCTCCCGCGAACGCCGGGTTGTAGACCGAGCCGTAGGTCTGGTGATGGTTCTCCGGCTTGGCGACCACCGTGCAATCCACCATCACGCCGGGCACGATCACCTCGCGGGATTTCTGTGCGCCCTGCGCGCAAACCCGCTCCACCTGCGCGATCACGAAGCCGCCGGAGTTCTTGGCCGCCGTGGCGATCGCCAGGTTGTCGAGGATCAGCGCCTCGTGCTCCATCGTGAGGTTGCCGTTGGCATCCGAAGTGGTGCCGCGGATGAAGGCCACCGTGATCGGGAAGGCCTTGTAGAACAGCCACTCCTCGCCCTCGATCTGCATCACGCGCACCAACGCATCGCGCGTCTTTGAATTGAGCCGCCCACCGCCCAGCCGTGGATCGACGAACGTGCGCAGGCCCACCTTGGTGATTGCGCCTGCGCGATGGGCGCCGATGTCGCGGAACAAATGGCTGATGACGCCAAGAGGAAGGTTGTACGCCTCGATCTCGTTGGCCACCGCCATCGCGCCCAGCTTCGGCACCAGCGACCAGTGGCCTCCGACCACGCGCTTCACCAGGCCTGCATGCGCAAGGTGATTGAGCCCGCGGTCCTTGCCGTCGCCCGGGGCGGCGGCGAAGACGAGCGTGAGGTCCCTGGGGTGGCCGGTCTCGAGGAAACGGCGCTCGAGCTCGAGGATCAGCTCGTCGGGCGTGCCGGTACCCACGAACCCCGAGAATGCGATCGTGTCGCCATCACGGATGATGGCGATTGCGTCTGCTGCCGAAACGATCTTGTTTTTCATTTCAGTGCACTACGGCCCGTGTCTTCGGCTTCTACCCATCTTTAGCCGCAAGCGCAGCGAAAGCCTGTGCGAATACTGCCGCAGCAAGGCATTTCATCGAGCTCCTCCAATGGCTTTGGCTTTTGGGCTGCTCTTGTAATTCGTCAGCAGGAACTCCTCGACCAGCGAAATCTGCGAATCGTTCATCAGCGGTGGCGCATGGCCCACGCCACGGACTACGATCGAGCGCACCAGGCCCGCCTTGGCGGCCGCGCCGCGATTGGTCATGTCGCGCACGGTGGATGCGTGCAGCAAATCCGAATCCTCGCCGTGCAGGATCATCGTGGGACAGGACACCCGGTCCCAGACGTTCCAGAGAGCGATGTCGACCATCAGCGGCCACGAAAAGGCTCGGCTGATGGCTGGATCATAGTGCTGGCGGTAGTCACCGTCCTCGGTCTTCACCGCGCTGTTCTCAGCCAGGTGGCGCCATTGCGCATCGCTCAGCTTGCCGAAAGGCTCGTGGATCTGGCGCAGGTGCTGCTCCATCGCCTCGATGTCCTCGAAATGCCGCTTGCTGCGCAGGTAGGTGCCGATGCGCTGCAGCGCGGCTCCCGAGACGCGCGCGCCGAAATCGTTGAGCACCAGGCGTCGGATGGGCGCGCCATCGAGGGCCGCCATCTCCATGCCCACATGGCCGCCCAGCGAGGTCCCCACCCAGTCGATCTCGGCTGCGCCTGTGCGCGCGATCACCGCAGCCGTGGCGGCGAGATACAACGGCGTGCCGTAGTCGCTAGCGGGCTCTGCCCACTGGCTGCGGCCGCGGCCTGGAAGATCCGGCGCCACCACCCGCATGCCCTTGTTGACCAGGCGGCGCGCGAGGTAATCGAAGTCGCGGCTGTTGCGCGTGAGTCCGTGGACACAGAGGACCACTTGCTCTGCATCCCGCCTGCCCCACTCGGTGTAGGCGACACGCACGAGCCCGTGCGGCCCCATGGCCATTGCCTCGTCAAACCGCGGGGTCAGCTCCGCCATGGACGCGCTTTCAGGAGTTTTTCCTGAGCCAGGCGAAGATGCTCTTGCCGAGGATGCCCTGCGACTTTCCGCTCACGAAGACACCCACATGCCCGCCGGGCAGCGGCAGCTCCGTGTAGTTCTTCGTGCCGATGAGCTTGCGAAGTGCCTGCGAGCTGTGTGGCGGGATGATGTGGTCTTCCTGCGCGAATACGTTGAGCACCGGCATCGTCACCTTCTTCAGGTCCACCTTCGTTCCGGCGAGCTTGAAGGTGCCCTTGACCAGCTGGTTGTCCTGGTAGAGGTCCTTCAGCCACTGCTTGGCGGCTTCCCCCGGGTGGTCGGGGCGGTCGGCGAGCCATTTCTCCATGCGCAGGAAATTGAGCAGCTTCTTCTCGTCGTCCATCACGTCGAAGAGGCCGAGGTTGTATTTGGTGAGTGCATTCACCGGCGTCATCATCGAGAAGACGAAACTCATGAGTTCGCCAGGCAGGTTGCCGTTGGCCTCGATGAGCCGGTCGACATCGGCATGCGACATGCTGCGCGCCCACAGGCCTATGAGGCCGTGGTGCGGCGGAGAATTCTTCGCGACCGCATGGAAATCGATCGGCGTGATGGTGAGCGCGAGGCTCTTCACCTTCTTCGGCTCGCGCGCGGCATAACAAGTGGTGAAGACGCCGCCTTCGCAAATGCCCAGCAGCGAGACCGAGGGAATCCGGTGCTTCGCGCGGATGAAATCGACACATTCGGCGAGATAGCCGTCGATGTAGTCCTCAAGGGTAAGCCAGCGGTCGCTGCGCGTGGGCGTGCCCCAGTCGACGACATAGAGATCGACACCCTGTGCGAGCAGGTTGCGCACCAGTGAACGGTCCTCCTGCAGGTCCGCCATGGTGTAGCGGCCAATCAAGCCGTAGACCATCAGCACCGGCGTCTTGACGGACTTCGTCTTCGCCGTCGGCACGTAGTGATACAGGACGGTCTTGTCCTGGCGCCACACCTCGCGCTTGGGCGTGGTGGCGATCTGCACGTCGCGATCGCGAGTCTTGTCGAGCAGCTCGCGCCCGGCCTGGATGCGGCGAGTGAAGTCCGTCAGCTCCTTCGCGGCGTCGTTGGCGTCGACCTTGACTCGCATGCTCAGTTGCCCGCAGCTTTCTTCAACGCGCGAATCTCGCGCTTGAGCTCAATCACCGCCCGCTGCATCTCGTCCATCTCGGTGCGCGTCGGGATGTGGTGCATCTCGCAGAAGGCCTCCGCGATCTCGCGTTCGGCCAGCCGATATTCCGTGGAGGAACGCGTCATGCGGCGCTGCACTTCGAGGAACTCCTCGGAGCGGTGCATCGCAAGCAGCGCCTTGTTGGCACTGGCGAGCCACAGGTCGAGCATCTGGCGGCCGGTGGCGATGGGCTCGCCCTTGGGATCGTTCAGCGACTTCATGAAGGCTCCGAGGGCCTGGTTCCAGGCGCCCTGCACCACTTCCCAGTATTTCTCGACGTCGCGTGACCTCTCCATCCACAGCTTCTGGACGTTGAGCATCTTCCGATCGAGATCCCACAGCGTGGCGTACGTAGGCCCCTCGGTGAGCTTCTCGAGCCCGAGGTCGAACTGCGAGCCGGCGCGTTTCCATTCCGCCGGGTCGAACATCTGCTTCATCGCTTCCGCATCGAAAGCGCCGGGCTTGGGCCAGCCCTGCTTCGCGAACGCGGCCCACTGCTCCATCGAGGTCTTCATCAGCTGCGTCATCTGGTCCGCTGCCTTGCGCGGGTCCCCATCCATGGGCGGCTCGCCGCGGAAGGCGAACGGCGGCGGCATGCCTTCCGCCCAGGCCTGGAAGAGGCTCTTCTGGTTGTCGCTCCAGAACTTGAGCCAATCGCCTGCCTGGTCAGAGGGTTTCATGCGCATTCGATCTCTAGAACACCACGACCTGGCGTACCGCCTTGCCTTCGTGCAGGAGGTCGAAGCCTGCGTTGATGTCTTCCAGCTTCATGCGCCCGCTCATCAGCTTGTTCACCGGCAGCTTGCCGCCCTGGTAGAGCGCGATATAGCGCGGCAGGTCGCGCGAGGGGACACAAGTGCCGATGTAGCTGCCCTTGATGGTGCGCTCCTCGGCGACGAGGTTGGTCGACGGCATGGCCCAGGTGGCGGTCGGCGGCGGCAGGCCCGCGGTGACCGTGGTGCCGCCACGGCGCGTGATTTTGTAAGCCGTGTCGAACGCGCGCGTGGAGCCCGCCATCTCGATCGCGAAGTCGACGCCTCCCTGCGTGGCTTCCTTCACCTTGGCGATCAGGTCGGGATCGGCAGCATTGAATGTATGGGTCGCACCCAGCTCCCGCGCCAGCGCCAGCTTCTCATCCGAAAGGTCCACCGCAACCGTTGCGCGAGCGCCGGCGGCAACCGCCCCCAGGACCGAGGCCAGGCCCACGCCGCCGAGGCCGACAACGGCCACGGTATTTCCGGCGCGCACCTGCGCAGTATTTACCACTGCGCCCACGCCAGTGAGCACCGCACAGCCGAAGAGGGCTGCTTCATCGAGCGGCAAATCGGGCGTGACCTTCACCAGCGAGTGGCGCGAGACCACGGCGGCCTCCGCAAATGCGGAGCAGCCCATGTGGTGGTTGATCGGCTTGCCATCCCTGAAGATGCGGCGCTCGCCCGTGAGCAACGTGCCGGCGGTGTTCGCGACGGCACCGGGCTCGCACAGCGCCGGACGCCCTTCCGCGCACGGATTGCAGTGACCACAGCTCGGGATGAAGACCAGCACGACGTGGTCGCCGACCTTGAGGTCGCTGATGCCCGGGCCCAGCTTCTCCACCACGCCCGCGGCCTCGTGGCCCAGCGCCATCGGCGTGGGACGCGGACGATCGCCATTGATCACTGAAAGATCGGAGTGGCACAGGCCGGCGGCGCCCATGCGCACCAGCACCTCGCCCGGGCCGGGATCGCGCAGTTCCACCGTCTCGATGGTGAGGGGCTTCGACTTGGCGTAGGGGTACTCGGCCCCCATGGCGTTGAGTACGGCGGCGCGAACCTTCAAATGATTTTCTCCGGGACTGTTGCATTGCTGGACGCGGCCAGGGCCTTCAGGCGCGCAGTGAGCTTCATATTCTCGCGGTAATCCACCGGGCAGTCGATGATCACCACCGTGTTGTCCTCGAAGGCGCGCTTGATCGTCGGCGCCAGATCCTCGGTCTTGCTGATGCGGTAACCCTTGGCGCCGAAGCTCTCCGCGTACTTCACGAAGTCCGGGTTCTTGAAATCGATGTGGCTCGGGCGCCCGAAGTGGCGCAGCTGGTGCCACGTGATGAGTCCGTATTCGGAGTCGTTCCAGATGAGGATGACGAACGGGGTCTTCATCCGCATTCCCGTCTCGATTTCCTGGGAATTCATCATGAATCCCGCGTCACCGGTGACCGCGATCACTTTCTTGTCGGGATACGCCAGCTTTGCGGCGACGGCGCCCGGCACCGCGATTCCCATCGACGCGAAGCCGTTGGAGATGATGCAGGTATTGGGCCGCTCCGCCCGGTACATGCGCGACATCCACATCTTGTGCGCGCCGACGTCGGAGATTGCGATGTCTTCCGGTCCCAGGCACTCGCGCACGTCCCACACGATTTTCTGCGGCTTGACCGGGAAGCCGGTGTCTTTCGAATATTCGGCGCGATCGTCGGCGATCATCTTGCGCACGTCGCGGAAACCCATTTCCTTGCGAGGCGTGGCCTTCCCGGCGATCTCCCGCAGGGAAAGCGCGATGTCGCCCAGTACGCCCACGCGCACGATGTAGTTCGCGTCCACCTCGGCCGGCTGCGCGTCGATGTGGATGATGGTCTTGTCGTTGTCCGGGTTCCACATGTCCGGGTGGTACTCGACCATGTCGTAGCCAACGCAGATCACGACATCAGCCTTCTCGAAGGCGATCCACGGCAGGTCGCGCGCCTTGAGCCCGATGGTGCCGAGGCAGAGTTCGTTGGTGAACGGCATCACGCCCTTGGCCATGAACGTATTGGCCACCGGGATGCGAGTCTTGGTGGCGAACTCCACCAACGCATCGGCGGCTTCCTGGCGGATCACGCCATTGCCGGCCAGGATGATGGGGTTCTTCGCTTCGTTGATCAGCTTGGCCGCGAACTCCACTTTCGCCGGCAACGGTGCGGGCGAATAAGCCGTCTGCACTGGAATGGGGCTCTTGTCGACCTGCATCTCCGCGATGTTCTCGGGAAAGTCGATGAACGCGCCGCCCGGCTTCTCCGTCTGCGCCACCTTGAAGGCCTTGCGCACGATTTCCGGGGTGATGCCGGGATCGAGAACCTGCGTACTGTATTTGGTGATTGGCTTGAAAAGGTTCACCAGATCAAGGATTTGGTGGCTTTCCTTGTGCAGCCGCGTGGTGGCGCCCTGCCCGGCAATGGCCACGATGGGCGCGCGGTCCATGTTGGCATCGGCGACACCCGTGATCAGGTTGGTTGCACCCGGGCCGAGGGTCGACATGCAGACGCCGGCCTTGCCCGTGAGCCGCCCGTAGACGTCGGCCATGAAGGCGGCGCCCTGCTCGTGATGGCAGGTCACGAAAGTGATGGGGCTGGAGAGCAGCGCGTCCATGACGTCGATATTTTCTTCGCCGGGAATTCCGAAGATGAACTGGACCCCCTCGTTCTCAAGACAACGCACCAGCAGCTCGGCCGCCGACTGCGTGACCTTGGGCTTGGCCTTGTTGTCCTGCTGGGGTTTATCACCGGGAGCGGGCATTAGATTTTCCTTGTGGATTCGTCAGTCAGTCTAACCCTAGAAAATGTCGGGCTCCGGGATGCGGCTGCGGTCCGCGAGGACGGCGAAATCGCAGCCCTCGTTGGCCTGCGTCACGTGCTGCGCGAAGATCGCGCCGTAGCCGCGCGCATAACGCGGCGGCGGCGCTTTCCACTGGCCGCGCCGTTGCGCGAGTTCTTCGTCGGAGACCAGCATGTCCAGCCTGCGTGCCGGGATGTCGATCTCGATCAGGTCACCGGTCTTCACCAACGCAAGCGGCCCGCCAATGAAGGACTCGGGCGTTACATGCAGCACACACGCGCCATAGCTGGTGCCGCTCATGCGGCAGTCACTGATGCGCAGCATGTCGCGCACGCCCTTCTGCAAGAGTTTCTTCGGGATCGGGAGCTGGCCCCACTCCGGCATTCCAGGACCGCCGAGAGGCCCCGCGTTCTTCAGCACCAGCACGCTGTTCTCGTCGACCTCAAGGTCCGGATCGTCGATACGCGCATGGAGATCAGGATAGTCTTCGAACACGACCGCCTTGCCCTTGTGCTTGTGCAGGCGCGGCTCGCACGCCGCGGGTTTGATCACCGCTCCATCGGGACAGAGATTGCCGCGCAGGATCGCGAGGCTGCCGTCCCGGTAGAGCGCCTTTTCCGCGGGCAGGATCACGTCGTCATTGAAGATCTTAGCGCCCGCGATGTTTTCGCCCAAGGTCTTGCCGTTCACGGTGAGAGCATCGGCATGCAGCATGCCGCGGATGGATTCCATCAACGCGCGCAGCCCGCCCGCATAGTAGAAATCCTCCATCAGGTATTTGCCCGCGGGACGGATGTTGGCGATCAGCGGCGCCTTGCGTGCCAGCTCATCGAAGCGATCGAGGTCGAGCGTCGAGCCCGCGCGGCGCGCCATCGCGATCAGGTGCACCAGCGCGTTGGTCGAGCCGCCCAGCGACAGTACCGTGGTCACCGCGTTGTCAAACGCATCGTTGGTGAGGATCTTCTCGGGCACGAGCTCTGCCCACACCATGCCCACGATGCGCTTGCCCGTCTGGGTGGCCATCTGCGCATGGCGTGAATCCGGCGCGGGAATCGAAGCCGCGCCGGGCAGCGTGAGGCCCAGCGCCTCCGCGGCGCTTGTCATCGTCGAGGCGGTTCCCATGGTCATGCAGTGGCCCGGCGATCGAGCGATGCCTGAGAGGACGTCTTCCCATTCGTCGTTGTTGATGGCGCCGGCGCGAAGGTCCGCCCATCCCTTCCAGAGGTCGCTACCCGATCCGAGCACCTTGCCTGAAGCGTTGCCCCGCAGCATCGGGCCCGCGGGCATGTAGATGAAAGGCAGTCCCATCGAAATCGCGCCCATGATCAGGCCAGGTGTCGTCTTGTCGCAGCCGCCCATCAGCACCGCGCCGTCGCAGGGATAGGAGCGCAGCAACTCCTCGGCTTCCATCGCGAGCAGGTTGCGGTACATCAGCGGACTGGGTTTCTGGAACGGCTCGGCGAGCGAGATGGCCGGCATCTCCAGTGGAAAACCGCCTGCCTGCCAGACACCGCGCTTGATCTCTTCCACGCGCTGCTTGAAGTGCGTGTGGCAGGGATTGATGTCGCTCCAGGTGTTGAGGATGGCGATCACCGGCTTGCCGCGGTAGTCGTCCGCTTCCCAACCAATCTGCGCCATGCGTGAGCGGTGGTTGAAGGTCCGCATCGATTCCTTGCCAAACCACCGGTAGCTTCTAAGCTCTTCGGGCTTTTTCATGCCTTGAATCTTATCGCCTTTCGGCCCGCGCTAAACTGGAGCTTATGACCGCAGACCGCATAGAACGCGTTGAGCTTTCGCTCGCTTTCCTGCCGCTGGCCACGCCGATCAGCGATGCGAAGGTGCTCACCGGCCGCCAGAAACCACTCACCGAAGTCGCCTTCGTGTTCGCCGAGATCACCTCGCGCGACGGCGCCGCCGGCATGGGCTTCGGTTACTCCAAGCGCGCCGGCGGCCCTGGCATGTATGCGCACGCGAAGGAGATCGCCCCCAACCTCATCGGCGAGGATCCGAGCGATATCCAGAAAATCTTCGACAAGCTGCTCTGGGCCGGCGCCTCCATGGGCCGCAGCGGCATGGCGGTGCAGGCGATCTCGCCGTTCGATCTCGCACTCTGGGACATGAAGGCGAAACGCGCCGGGTTGCCGCTGGCGAAACTCATCGGCGCGCATCGCGATTCGGTGCAGTGCTACAACACGTCGGGAGGATTTCTCTCCACGCCGCTGCCGCAGGTGCTCGAGAACGTCACCAGGACTCGCGAGAGCGGCATCGGCGGCATCAAGCTCAAGGTCGGCCATCCAGACGCGGCCGAGGACATGAAACGCGTCAGTGCCGTGCGCCAGCACCTCGGCGCCACCTTCCCGCTGATGGTGGATGCGAACCAGCAGTGGGACCGGCCCGCGGCGATGCGCATGTGCCGCGCGTTCGAGCCGTTCAACCTGGTCTGGATCGAGGAGCCGCTCGACGCCTATGACTTCGAGGGCCATGCCGCACTCGTGGATGCGGTTGACGCGCCCATCGCCACCGGCGAGATGCTCACCAGCTACAACGAGCATTCGCAGCTGGTCGAGAAACGCGCCTGCGACTTCATCCAGCCTGATTGCCCGCGCGTCGGCGGCGTCACACAGTTCCTTCGCATCCTCGCGCTCGCCGACCGCCAGGGACTGCAGCTGGCACCGCACTTCGCCATGGAAATCCACGTGCACCTCGCGGCTACTTATCCAGGCGAGCCGTGGCTGGAACACTTCGACTGGCTCGAACCGCTCTTCAACGAGCGCCTCGAGATGCGCAATGGCCGCGCGATGGTGCCCACGCGCCCCGGCATCGGCTTCAGCCTGAGCGGCCAGGCGCGCGCGTGGACCGTCGACCGCGCCACGATCACGGCATGAGCCCGCATTACATCCGCATGCACGAGCGCGACAACGTTGCGATCGTGGCGAGTGACCTTCGCGCGGGGTCGGTATTTCCCGATGGGCTCACGCTGGTCGACAACGTGCCGCAGGGCCACAAGGTTGCGCTCACCGACCTGGCCGCGGGTGATCCGGTGCTGCGCTACAACGTGGTGATCGGCTGTGCCGCACGCGGCATCCCGGCGGGCGGCTGGGTCAACGAATCGACGCTCGAGATGCCGCCCGCGCGCTCGCTTGAAGGGCTTCCCATCGCCACCGCGCACCCCACGCCGCTGGAGCCGCTCGAGGGCTATACCTTCGAGGGCTACCGTAACGCCGATGGCTCGGTGGGGACGCGCAACATCCTCGCCATTACCGAGACCGTGCAGTGCGTCTCGGGCGTGGTCGACCATGCGGTGCGCCGGATCAAGTCGGAGCTGCTGCCGAAATTCCCCAACGTCGATGACGTGGTCGCGCTCGAGCACACCTACGGCTGCGGCGTGGCCATCGACGCGCCCGATGCGAAGGTGCCGATCCGCACGCTGCGCAACATCACGCTCAACCCCAACTTCGGCAACGAGGTCATGGTGGTGAGCCTGGGTTGCGAGAAGCTGCAGCCTTCCAGGCTGCTTCCGGCGGGCTCCTTCCCAATCAACGTGGCGGTGCAAGCCAACGGCGCTCCCGACACCATCGTGCTGCAGGACAACAACCACGTGGGCTTCATGGCGATGATCGATTCGATCGTCGAATCGGCCCAAGTGCACCTGGCGCGCCTCGACAGGCGCCGCCGCGAAACGGTGCCTGCGAGTGCGCTGGTAG
Source organism: Usitatibacter sp. (assembly GCA_039915735.1). GTDB lineage: Bacteria > Pseudomonadota > Gammaproteobacteria > Burkholderiales > Usitatibacteraceae > Usitatibacter. The sequence continues at coordinate 18,188 of JBDSMR010000103.1, forward strand.
TCGGCGTGCAATGCGGCGGCAGCGATGCCTTCAGCGGGGTGACGGCGAATCCCGCGGTGGGCTTCTGCAGCGACCTGCTGGTGCGAGTCGGCGCGACCGTGATGTTTTCGGAAGTGACGGAGGTGCGCGACGGCATCGACCAGCTCACTTCGCGCGCATCCACGCCGGAAGTCGCCGAGTCGATGATCCAGGAGATGGCGTGGTACGACGCCTACCTCGCCCGCGGCGGCGCCGACCGCAGCGCCAATACGTCTCCCGGCAACAAGAAGGGGGGGCTCTCGAACATCGTCGAAAAGGCGATGGGCTCGATCATCAAGAGCGGCACCGCGCCCATCAGCGGCGTGTTGTCTCCCGGCGAGTCATTGCGCGATCGCGGCATCAAGTCGGGCCTGGTCTATGCCGCCACTCCCGCCAGCGATTTCATCTGCGGCACGCTGCAGGTGGCCGCCGGCGTGACGCTGCATGTCTTCACCACGGGGCGTGGGACTCCCTATGGCCTGGCGGAAGTGCCGGTCATCAAGGTCGCCACGCGCACCGACCTCGCGCGCCGCTGGCATGACCTCATGGACATAAACGCCGGCCGCATCGCCGACGGCACCGCCACCATCGAGGAGGTGGGCTGGGAGATGTTCCGTTTGATGCTCGAAGTCGCCAGCGGCCGCAAGAAGACCTGGGCGGAACACTGGCAGCTGCGCAACTCGCTGACGCTGTTCAATCCCGCGCCGATCACTTGACGCAGCGACTGAGTTTGAGGCGCTGATTTTTCAACACAGAGGACACAGAGGTCCACAGAGGAAAGCGAGTAAGGCAAATGGCTGTTTGCTTCGTGCTCAATGCGACGGGCACGACATATTTCCAGTTTGCTTTGGCTTTCCTCTGTGGACCTCTGTGTCCTCTGTGTTAAAAAACCGGCATCCCAACCTTGGCGATCTCCTGCCAACCTGGCGGAGTACGATAAAGCCATGACAGTCCATTCGCTCACCACCTCCCGCGCGACCGATCCCGTCCAGCTGGCGAAGATCCACCTCGCCGCCGCCCACCGCCTCGCGACGCTCCACGACCTCGAGGAAGGCATCGACAACCACTTCACGGTGACGGTGCCGGGACACACGGATCGCTATCTGATCCTGCCCTTCGGCTATCACTGGTCGGAGGCCTGCGCGAGCCACATGATCCAGTTCGACGAAGCCGGCCACACGCTGGAAGGCGAAGGCATCGTCGAACTCTCGGCGTATTGCATCCATGCGCCGATCCATCGCATCAGCGGTGCCAGGGTTGTGATGCACACGCACCAGCCATGGGCGGTCGCACTCAACATGCTCAAGGACAACCGCCTGCTGGCGGCCAGCCAGACTGCGGCCTTCATGGCGAACGACATCGCCTACGATGATCATTACGCCGGCACCGCCGACACCCCGGAGGAAGGCCATCGCCTTGCCGCGCTCATGGGCGACAAATCGTTCGTCTTCATGAAGAACCATGGCGTGCTTGTCACCGGCGAGTCCGTGGCCCAGGCCTACCGCCGCCTCTACAAGCTCGAGCGCGTCTGCCGCACGCAGATCCTGGCCCTTTCCACCGGCAAGCCACTCGAAGTGCTGTCCGACGAGATCGTCGCACGCGTGCTGGCGCCGGCGGAACTCGAGACCCATTCTCGCGAGGAGCGCGAGCGCCTCTTCTTCGAGGCGATGATGCGGGTGTGCGACCGGGAACTGCCTGGCTACCGGAACTAAATCTCCACCCGGGATCCCAGTTCGACCACCCGGTTGGGCGGGATGTTGAAGAAGTCCGTGGCGCCGCCCGCATTGCGAGCCATCGTCGCGAACAGGCGATCGCGCCACGGCGCCATGCCCTTGCCTCCGGCGCCGGGAACCACCTTCTCCCGCGAAAGGAAGTAGGAAAGGTCCATCGGCTCCAGCTGCAGGCCGAGCGGCCCGCATTGCTCCAGCGCGAGGCCCACGTCGGGCGACTCCGTGAAGCCGTAGCGCGCCGCCACCCGCCAGCAATCGTGACCCAACGGCACGCACGCCACGCGATCGGCAGTCTCGACGAAGGGCACGTCGACAAACTCCACCGTCATGAAGACGTTGCGCTTGTGCAGCACCTTGTAGTGCTTGAGGCTGTGCAGCATCGCGTGGGGCGTCGCTTCGGGCGCGGAGTTGAGGAACACCGCCGTTCCCTCGACGCGTTGCGGCGGGCTCGAAAATAGCGATCCCAGGAACGGCACGAGTGGCGGTGAAGAGCCGCGCAACTGGCGCATCAGGAGCGCGCGGCCACGACGCCACGTCGTCATGATGGCGAATACCACAGCGCCCAGCGCCAGCGGGAACCAGCCGCCGTCGAGCACCTTGTGCATCGCCGCGGCGAACAGCGTCGTATCAACCACCATGAAGAGGCCGGTGGCCAGCACCGCCAGCCAGAGCGGATAACCCCAACCGTTGCGCAGGACGAAGAACGTGAGCAGCGTGGTGGCGAGCATGGTGCCCATCACTGCGACTCCATAGGCGGAAGCCAGCTTCGATGAAGAGCCGAAGCCGATCACGGCCGCCGCCACGACCGCGAGCAGGATCCAGTTCACTGCCGGAATGTAGATCTGCCCTTGGGTCGATGCCGAAGTGTGACGCACCGCCATGCGCGGCAGGAAGCCGAGCTGGATCGCCTGCTGCGTCATCGAATACGCCCCCGAGATCGTCGCCTGGGACGCGATGACGGTGGCCGCGGTCGCCAGCGCAACCATCGGGTACAGCGCCCACGACGGAAAGGCGAGATAGAACGGATTCTCGATCGCCTTCGGATTCGCGATCAGCAGCGCGCCCTGCCCGAAATAGTTGAGCACCAGCGCCGGCGCCACCAGGCCGAACCATGCGATGCGGATCGCGCGCTTGCCGAAGTGGCCCATGTCCGCATAAAGCGCCTCGGCCCCCGTTATCGCCAGCAGGACGGATCCGAGCACCACGAACGACGCAAAGCCATGGGCGGTGGCGAACCGGAATGCGTGCGAGGGATCGAGCGCCCCGAGGATCGAGGGCTCCTTGATGATGTTCACGACGCCACACGTACCGATCGCCAGGAACCACATCACACAGACCGGTCCAAACAACGTGCCGACCAGGGCTGTTCCATGGCGCTGGATCATGAAAAGCGCCACCAGCACGCCAACCGCGATCGGCACCACGTACGGCTTGAATGCCATGGTGCCGACCTCCAGGCCCTCGACCGCTGAAAGCACCGAGATCGCAGGCGTGAGCACCGCGTCGCCATAGAACAGCGCGGCGCCGAAGGCTCCCACCATCGTGAGGACCGATGTCAGGCGAGGCCGATTGCGTACCGATGCGGTTGCAAGGGCCAGCAACGCCATGATGCCGCCCTCGCCTCGATTGTTCGCGCGCAGCACCAGCGTCACGTACTTGAGCGACACCACGATCATCAACGTCCAGAAGATCGCCGAGACCCCGCCAAGGATGTTGGCCGGGGTGAGCGGGATGCCGTGCTGCGGGTTGAAGGTCTCCTTCGCCGCATAGAGCGGGCTGGTGCCGATGTCGCCGTAGACGACGCCAAGGGCGAGGAGCGTGAGTGCTGCGATGTGGGGCTTGCGGTCGGATTTCATGCGCCGCAGCATGCGGCCTCGTGCCACTCGCGGGGGCATCCAGGACCCGAATCCTTACGGGTTCTTTATGGGCGCCGGTTTACAGTGCGTACATGGAGAAGCAACGTCCCTGGGACGGATACCTGTGGGCTGCCGGCACCACGGCCGGGTGCACGCTGGTGGCGCTCGCCATGCGGCCGCGCTTCGACCTGGTCAACATCGCGATGGTGTACCTGCTCGCTGTGGTCTTCGTCGCGCTGCGGCATTCGCGCGGCGCGGCGGTAACGACGGCGCTGCTGTGCGTAGTGACGCTGGACATCATTTTCGTGCCACCTGTGGGCGCGATTACCGTCGATGACGCGCAGTACCTGCTGACGTTTGCGATCATGGTCGCAGTCGCGCTGGTGATCTCGCGGCTCATGGAGGACGTACGGCGCAAGTCGCACGCCCAGGCGCAACTCGCAATCGAGGCGGAGACCGAACGCATTCGCAGCACCCTGCTCGCCTCGATCTCTCACGACCTGCGCACGCCGCTGGCGGTCCTCTCGGGCGCCTCATCGAGCCTCGCCCAGCAGGGCGAGCAACTCACCGCGGCTGAACGCCAGGCCCTCGCCGAGAGTGTCTTCCGCCAGTCGCGGGAGATGGCGGATCACGTCGCCAAGGTCCTCGAGATGACGCGCCTGGAAGGCGGCTCCATCGAGCTGCGGCGCGACTGGGCGAGCCTCGTCGAAATCGCGGGAGCGGTGATCGAGCGCCTGCGCGAACGCCTCGCCACCCATCGCCTGATTGTCGAAATTCCCGCCGATCTCCCGCTGATCCGCGTGGACGCGGGACTCATCGAACAGGCGCTTACGAATCTCCTCGAGAATGCGGCTCGCCACACCCCCGAGGGCACGGTGGTACGCCTGGGCGCCCGTACTTCGGGCAACGAACTCGTGGTCTCGGTTGAGGACTATGGCGGCGGGCTAGCCGAATGCGACGTCGATCGTGTATTCACCAAATTCCACCACGGCAAGGTCGAAGGCGCCGGAAGTGGCATCGGCCTCGGCCTCGCGATCGCGCGCGCCATAGTGCGTTTGCATGGTGGCCGCGCCTGGGCCGAGCGCGTGCCCTCGGGGGGTACGGTATTCCGGTTCAGCGTGCCACTGGAACCCGCGCCCCCAATGCCGCCCGAGCCTGCATGAGCGAGCCGCGCGCCACGATACTGGTAATCGAGGACGAACCCGAGATCCGCCGCTTCCTGCGAGCTTCACTGGGCGCCGAGGGATACCGCGTTGCCGAATCGTCGGGCGGGCGGCGCGGGACCATCGACGCCGCAACTCACAAGCCCGACATGGCAATCGTCGACCTGGGGCTTCCGGACCTCGACGGCATCCAGGTGATTCGCACGATCCGTGAGTGGTCGGCGATGCCGATCCTGATCCTGTCTGCGCGCTCGCACGAAAAATCCAAGATCGAGGCACTCGACGCCGGCGCCGATGACTACGTCACCAAGCCGTTCGCAGTGGGCGAATTACTGGCGCGCGTGCGCGTTGCCCTGCGCCACTCCGTTCGAAGCGCCTCGGGCGAACGCGTCCTCATGCTGGGTCTCACTCGCATCGACCTGGAGGCGCGCCTGGCGACTCGCGACGGCGACGACGTACGCCTCACCCCCATCGAATTCCGCCTGCTTGCCGCCCTCGCCCGGCACCTCGGACTCGTGGCCACGCACCGGCAGCTGCTCACCGCAGTCTGGGGTCCCTCGCACGCCGAAGACACACACTACCTGCGCATCTACATGAAGCAGCTGCGCGACAAGCTCGAGATAGACCCGGTGCAGCCGCAGTACCTGTTGACCGAAACGGGAATCGGCTACCGCCTTGTCGCCAGCGGCGAGAGTTAGGGCAAAATTCGGGTGTGACTACCCGCGCGCAGGACGCCGCCAACTTTCGTGGCGCAGTAACCAGGAACCCCCTCGATCGCGTCGCCTGGCATAACCTCGCCTCCGCGGAGGGCGATCTCGGTCGCCTGATACAAGCCGAGGAAGCCGCGCGCCGCGCCATCGCGCTCGGCATCACCGCTCCCGAGACGCGCCTGGTGCTGGCGCGCGCACTGCAGGGCCAGCGGCGGCTCGACGATGCGCAGCGCGTTTTCGAAGAGGCCATTGCGCTGCGGCCGGCCTATGCCGACGCGCACCGCGACCTGGCCCAACTGATCTGGATGCGCGGCGGTGATACCGCTTCCGCGCTTGTGCCGCTCGACGCCGCGCTGGCCGAAGCGCCCGCGGATCCCTCGCTGCACCTGATCCGTTCCATCGTGCTTGAATTCGCAGGCGATCTCCCCGGCGCAATCGCGGCCGCCGACGCCGGCATCGCGCAGGCGCCGAAGGACACGGCACTTCTGCGCCAGGCCTCGCACCTCTGCCTCGAATCCGGCGATACGCCCCGAGCGATGACGCTGGCACAGCGCGCCTCGCAGTTCGCGCGGCCCAACTCCGTTCCGGAAATGATCACCAGCTGCGAAGCGCTGCTCGCGGCCGGGCGAATCGAAGAGGCCGATGCCACCGCCGAAGCCATCGTGAAGGCATTGCCCGGCAACCAGTACGCCCTCGCCTTGCAGGCCACCACGTGGCGCATCCGCGGCGACAAGCGCTACGCCGCGATGTGCGACTACAAGACGATGGTCCAGGCGCAGAAGCTGGACACCCCCCCGGGCTTCGAAAGCCTCGAGGCGTTCCTCCTCGCACTCACGGTGGAGCTCGAGAACCTGCACGCCTTCGAGGCGCATCCGCTGCAGCAATCGGTGCGCGGCGGAAGCCAGTTGCACATCCAGGAAGCGGAGATCGCGCGGCCCCTGATCGGCGCGCTCTTCGGCAGCATTGCGGCCGCGGTGCAACGCCACCTGCAGGCACTGGGGCCGGGCGCCGATATCCTGCGCGCCCGCAACACCGGCAAATTCGGTTTCAGCGGCGCCTGGAGCGTTCGCCTTCGATCCGGAGGGCACCACACCGACCACGTGCACCCGCAGGGCTGGATCTCGTCGGCTTGTTATATCTCGCTGCCGGAAGGCGTGGGCGCGGGAGGCAACAGTCGCGCCGGTTGGCTGCGCCTGGGGCAACCCCCGATACCGACACTACCCGCGATCAGGGCGGACCACCATGTGAAGCCGGAGCCGGGATTGCTGGTGCTGTTTCCCGCGTACATGTGGCATGGCGTGGAGCCGTTCACCAGCGATGGACAGCGCCTGTCCGTCGCCTTCGACGTCGTCCCCGCCTAGAGCCGCCCGATCAGGGTATCGATCACGTCGGCGCCGTCGGGTGAGCGCAGGCGATACTTGCGCAACACCTGCGCCAAGCCGTTGTCGCGATAGTCCCAGCGGATGAATGCCTCGGCCACCGCGCGTTGCACGGCGAGTGATCCCGCGCGCACGTAGAGCCGCTTGAATTCGTCGAACACCGCGGCGTCAGTCACGCGGCTGCGCGCCAGCGTCTCGATCGCGCGCGCCTGCGCGGATGACCCCTGCATCTTCGCCACGCCGAGCGCCACGCCGCGCAACTCGTCGCCATCCACAATCGGCTGGTGGCGCAGGTAGGCCTGCGCGATGCGCACCTCGCGCTCGTCGCGGCTGGCCAGTGCCGTGAGGATGCGCGCGCGGCTGCCGGAATCTCCCAGGCACGCCATTGCCGCGTCGGCCGCCCTGCCAGCACGCAGCGGAAAGCTCCGCAGCTGATCCAGCGCCTGGCCGAGGCTGCCATCGCGATTGAGCGTGCAGATCAGGTCCACTTCGCCGAAGTCGGTGCTGCTCTCGGCCAGCAGGTCGCCCACCATGCGCATTGTCTCGGCGCGTTGCTCGGCGGGCGTGAGCCATCCAAACCCTTGCGCGAGCGCGATCAGGCGAACGCGCACTGCGGGATCCGGTGTATCGCGCGTCAACGTGAGGAAACGCGCGCGCAGGGCGATGTCCGTCGCGATCTCCGCCAGCGCCGCGGAAAAGCCGGCGTCGTGGGCGGACTCCCCGCTCGTCGCCATGAACTTCTCGAATTGGTCGAGCGACAGCCGCGCCTCCGCCATGCTCCTGACCAGCGTCGCGTGGATCTCGCGCAGCTTGCGCGCGGGCGTGAGGCGATCGTCGAAGTAGCGGCACGCCTGCGCGCGGTAATCGGCATTGGGCTCGTCCATGCGAAGGCCGTTCGTCACCGTCATGCTGGCGGGGGCAAACATGCGATAGAGCTTCTCGCTTACCACGCCGCTGCCCACCGCGACGTCTTCAGGTGCCTGCAACAACTGGCGCAGCATCGGTCCCGCAACCTTGCCGTACGGCGCCTTGGAAGTGAACCCGTAGATCACCGGCACATCGGGAAAAAGCCGCCGCATGTGCTCAAGCGCGCTTTCGCCGTGGCGCTCGCCCAGTTCGGCGGCGCGGCGCGCGGCGTCGGCGGGTGAAAGTCCTTCGCGCTCCAGCGAACGAATCACTTCCGGCGTGACGCTGCGAGCCGGGGTCGAATTGAGCGTGTCGCAACCGAAGAGGTAGACCTCCTTCAGCTCCGAGAAAAGGCCGGGGCACGATTCGCTGCAGCCGACGCGTTCGATCTCGTCGACAGGAAGTGTTTCATTGTTGGCCAGGCGCGAGGAATAGAACTCGGTGCCCGCGAAATGTCCGGAAACCAGGAGCACGTCGCACTTCACGCCCTTGCGGCAGGACGACGCGAGCCAGTCGGAACGGCCGTTCTCCACGAGCTCGACGAAGTCGAAGCGATCGGCAGGCAGGTACTCGCGAAAGATGTCGCGCTCGTCGGGCGAGTTGACCGTGACGGTGCAGACCGTCTGCTTCCCGGCGTGGGCCACGGCCGCGGTGGCCAGTAGCGCTACAAACAAGGCACGGAACTTCATTTTTGTCGTATCCCTGGGGGCTCCCTCGCCTACCTTACAATGCCCCGATGACCGCGACCATCCGCAACTTGGACCAGTCCGACGAGCCCCGCTGGCGCGAGCTTTGGGACGCCTACACCCGCTTCTACGAGCGCGAGCCGAACGAAGAACTCACGCGGCACCTCTGGAAACGCCTCTTCGATCCGGCCTCCCCGGTCCACTGCGTGGTGGCCGAGGTGGGCGGCCAGGGCGTGGCGGGCATCGCGCACTACATCATCCACGAGAACACTTCGACAGCAACCCCGGTCTGCTACCTGCAGGACTTGTTCGTCGACCCGGAGGTGCGCGCCAGCGGCGTAGGCGCCAAGATGATCGACTGGTTGCTGGCCGAGGCGAAGTCAAAGGGCTGGTCGCGGGTTTACTGGAATACCCGGGAAAACAACTACCGCGCGCGCGGCCTCTACGACAAGTACACGCCTCACAGCGGCTTCCTGAGGTACGTCGTCCTCGTCTAGCTTTGCGTTGCGGAGTCAGCCTGGCTTCGGCGCCGCCAGCCACGGCGACTCTTCGCGCTGGCGCGCTTCGTAGGCCGCGATGGCCGCTTCATGGCGCATCGTGAGGTCGATCTCGTCCAGGCCCTGCAGCAGGCACTCCTTGCGGAAGGGATCAACCACGAAGGCTTCCATGCTCCCATCGGGTAACGTGATTGTCTGCGCCGCGAGGTCGATGCTCATCGTGGAGCCCGGCTTCTGCTTGAGTTGCTCGCGGAGGGCTTCCACGCGCGCCTGCGGCAGCACGATTGCGAGCACGCCGTTCTTGAAGGAGTTCTCGAAGAAGATGTCACCGAAGGAAGGCGCGATCCACGCGCGCAGGCCCGAGCCTGCCAAGGCCCACACCGCGCCTTCCCGCGAGGAGCCGCAACCGAAGTTGTCGGCCGCGACCAGGATCTGTGCGCCGCGGTATTCCGGGCGGTCGAGCGGGAACGTGGGATCGCTGTCACGCAAATCGCGGAAGAGATAGTTCTCGTATCCGGCCGAACGGGGATGGCGCAGGTAACGCGCCGGCACGATGCGGTCCGTGTCGACGTTGACGATATCCAGCGGCACCGCTACCGCCGTCAGCGTGGTGAACGGTTTCACAGCAGTTTCCTCACGTCCGTCAGGTGTCCGGTGACGGCCGCGGCCGCGGCCATCGCGGGGCTCATCAAATGGGTGCGTGCGCCTTTGCCCTGCCGGCCTTCGAAATTGCGATTGGAAGTCGACGCGCAGCGCTGGCCCGCATCCACGAGGTCGCCGTTCATGCCGACACACATCGAGCAGCCCGCGTCGCGCCAATCGAAACCCGCTTCGATGAAGATGCGATCGAGCCCTTCGGCTTCCGCGGCGCGCTTGACCAGCCCCGAACCCGGAACGACCAATGCCGGGATCCGCGCCTTGCGCCCGCCGATCACCGCCGCGGCGGCCCGCAGGTCCTCGAGGCGGCTGTTGGTGCAAGAGCCGATGAAGACGCGATCGATCGCGAGGCCCTCCATCGGCTGGCCGGGCGCGAGGCCCATGTAGCGCAGCGCCTTCTCCATGCTGGCGCGGCGCGTGAGGTCCATCTCCAGCGCGGGATCCGGGACCGTGCCGCCCACTTCGACGCCGTGTTCCGGGCTGGTGCCCCAGGTGGCCATCGGCGTGAGCTCGGCGGCATCAATCTCGATTTCGTGATCGAAGCGCGCGTCCGCGTCGGAGGGAAGGAGCTTCCAGCGAGAGAGCGCGCGGTCCCAATCGGCGCCCTTCGGCGCCATCGGCCGGCCGGCGAGGTATTGGTACGTTGTTTCGTCGGGCGCGATGAGGCCACTGCGCGCGCCCGCCTCGATCGACATGTTGCAGATCGTCATGCGCGCTTCCATCGACAGCGCCTGGATGGCCTCGCCCGCGTATTCGAACGTGTAGCCGGTGCCGCCGAAGGCGCCAATCCTGGCGATCAGCGCGAGGATGATGTCCTTGGAATACACACCAGCGCCCAGCCGGTTGGCGACGCAGATGCGCATCGTCTTCGCGCGTGCCTGCCAGAGGGCCTGCGTGGCGAGCACATGCGCCACTTCGGAGGCGCCAATGCCAAAGGCGAGCGCGCCCAGCGCGCCATGGGTGGAGGTATGCGAATCGCCGCAGACCAAGGTGATGCCGGGCTGGGTGATGCCCTGTTCCGGGCCGATCACATGCACGATGCCCTGCCGGTCATCTCCCAGCGGATACAGCGTGATGTGGTTGGCGCGCGCATTTGCATGTAGCGCCTCGACCTTTTCACGCAGCGCCGGGTCCGCAATATGCTGGCGGCCCCGCGTCGGCACGTAATGATCCGGCGTGGCAAAGGCGGCGTCGGGCCGGCGCACCTTGCGCCCGGTTTCCGTGAGCACCGTGAAGGCATGGAACGCGCCGTCGTGGATCAGGTGCCGGTCGACGTAGAGCAGCGTGCGGCCGCCGGGGCCGCTCGCGATGGCGTGCGCGTTCCAGATCTTCTCGTAGATGGTTTTCATGGAGATTGGATCCCCGCCTCCGCGGGGATGACGCCTGCCGGCGTCACTTCGGAACGTGCCCGACGGAATCGGCGTATTTCTTCATCGCCTCCTCGCCCAGGTACTCGCGCTCGTATTCGCGGATGCGGTCGAATCCCGCGAAGGTGTGCAGGTCACCCAGCGGATGTTTGCTGAACCCTTCCATGAACCTTGTCTCCGCCGCCGGTCCCTCCGCCTTCATGGCGTGCGCAAGGTCGTACATGGCGGCCAGAGCGGAACGTAGCATCGCGTTGGGTGAGATGCACATGGCGATCTTCATCGCCCGCATCTCCTCCAGCGTGAACCGCGGCGAGACGCCGGTCTGGTTGTAGAAAACCGGGCCTTTCACCTCGGCGAGGATGCGCTTCACTTCCTCGATCGTGGTGGGGCCTTCCACGAACGCCAGGTCCGCACCTGCTGCGAGGAAGGCGTTGGCGCGGCGGATGGCCTCATCGAGCGAGCCACCAGAGGCGCCACGCGCGTCCGTACGAGCGACGATGACGAAGTCCGGATCGAATTCATTGCGCGCATCAACCGCCGCGCGAACCTTGCCCACCGCTTCCTCGAAGGGAATCACCATCCGACCGGCCACGTGGCCGCAGCGCTTGGGACTCACCTGGTCTTCCATGTGGACGCCAGCCACGCCGGCGGTGATGTATTCGCGGATGGTTCGGATCACGTTGACCGCGTTGCCAAAACCCGTGTCTGCGTCTGCCAGCAGCGGAATCCTGACCGCGTTGGCGATGTAGCGGGCGTTGGCCACCATCTCGCTCATCGTGGTGAGGCCGACGTCCGGAAGTCCGGTCATCGAAAGCGACGTGCCGTAACCCGTCATGTAGATCGCTTCGAAGCCCGCTTCCTCGAGCACGCGTGCGCTCATGGCGTTGTAGCAACCCGGCGCGTAGAGCGTGGGGCCGCGGGCCAGCAGTTTGCGCAGCTGCGTCGTGGCTCGCATGTTCAATCCGCCTTGGCGCCGGTGTCCTTCACGGCCTTGGTCCAGATCCTCTGCTCCGACTCGAGCAGCTTGCGGAATTCCTCGGGTGTGTTGCCCACCGGCTCCGCGCCGAGCTTGCTCAGCCGGTCTCGCACGGCGGGGTCCGCGATCGCCGTGACGGCGGCCGCATGCAACTTGGCGATCACGTCCTTGGGTGTGCCCGCGGGGACGAGGATTCCGTACCAGGTGTCCGACGCATAGCCGGGCAGGACCTCACCAATGGTCGGGATTTCCGGGTTGGTCTGGGAACGCTTGCTGCTGGTGAGGGCGATTGCCTTGAGGCGGCCGTCCTTGAGGAGCCCCTGCACCGGCAGCAGGCCATCCATCGCGAGCTGCACCTGGCCACCGACGACATCCTGGCGCGCCTGCGTGCTGCCCTTGTACGGGACGTGCACGATGTCGATGCCCGCCATCTGCAGGAAGAGTGACATGTTGAGGTGCGTGGCCGAGCCGGTTCCGGCCGAGCCGTAGTTGAGCTTGCCGGGATTCTTCTTCGCGTATTCGATCAGTCCCTTCAGGTCGTTGAACGGCACCGAGGGGTGCGCCACGATGAGTTGGTGCGTGTTGGCCATGACGGTGATCGGCTCGAAGTCCTTGAGTGGGTCATAGGTCTTCTTGCTCGAGTGCAGCGCCGGATTGATCACGTGTGACGGACTTACCGAAAGCATCGTGTAGCCGTCGCCGGGCGATGCGGCCGCAATCTCCGTGCCCACCAGGCCACCCGCGCCGGGCTTGTTGTCGATCACGACCGGCTGGCCCAGCACCTTCGACATGCCTTCGCCGATGGCGCGCGACAGCGTGTCTCCGGTGCCGCCCACGGCGAGGGGCACGATCATCTTGATGGGTTTGGTGGGGAACTGCGCGAATGCCTGCGTGGACAACGTTGCAAGCATTGCGGCGCATAGCGTCGCGGCGAAACGGCTCATTTTTCCTCCGGGATTTCATTTGCTGCGTGGAGCAATGAGTTTACGACAGACCGGCGCCGTTGCGTTGCGTTGCGCTGCGCTGGCCGCAAACCTTGAAACACAGAGGACACAGAGGCAACACAAGAGGAGAACCAAAGGCTGAACGGAATTCGAGTAGTTCGGGGCCTATCCGGAATTCTGTGTGCGAGGTCATCATTGTGCTGAAGGAGCCTCTGAATGACCGAACCTGCTGCCAAGGCGATGTACCCGATCGTCTACTTCGATGCGCTGCGGCTCAAGATCCGCGACGATGGAACGGTCAAGAACAAGGCGGTGTATCTGGCCCTCGGCATCGACGCGGGTGGCAACAAGGACGTGCTCGGCA
>JBDSMR010000116.1:0-29774 GCA_039915735.1 Usitatibacter sp.
CCGACCAGAGCGCGCGCGGCATCCTCGACGTGCAGCTGGAAACCGGCGTGCCGGTTGCCAACGGCGTGCTCACCACCAATGACGAGAAGCAGGCGATGGAGCGCGCACCGGTCAAGGGCGCGGAGGCTGCGCGTGTCGCGGTCGAGATGGCCAATACGCTGAAAGCCATCACCGGATGAAAACCTCGCCGCGCCGTGTATCGCGTGAATTCGCGATGCAGGGGGTCTACCAGTGGCTCTTCACCGGAGCCACCGCTGCCACGGTGCTGAAGAACCTCTCCGAGATGGAGGGATTCAAGACGGCAGACGCGGAATTCCTCAACGCGCAGCTTCGCGGCACGATCGGGGAATTCGAGGGCTTGCGCGCACTGCTGGCACCGTTGGCCGACCGCAAATGGGATGAGGTAAGTCCCGTGGAACGCGCCATCCTGCTCATCGCGGCGTGGGAACTGGTCCACAACCCGGAGATTCCCTACAAGGTCACGATCAACGAGGCAATCGAGCTGGGCAAGCGCTTCGGTGGTACCGACGGGCACAAATACGTCAATGGCGTCCTCGACAAGCTGGCCGGATCGGTCCGCCCCGAGGAAGTCGCAAGGAAGAGGCAGGCGAGAAATGGCTAACAGCTCCCCCGAATTCGAAGTCATTGCGAAATACTTCACGCGTCCCGCCACCAATGCGGTGCTGGGCGTGGGCGACGATTGCGCGCTGGTCGACGTCACCAACGGCATGGACCTGGCGGTATCGACGGACACGATGGTCTCCGGCACGCATTTCTTCCCGGACGTGAACCCCGAGAACCTCGGCCACAAGGCACTGGCCGTGAACCTCTCGGACATCGCCGCCATGGGGGCGATGCCCTACTGGGCAATGCTCGCGGTGACGCTGCCCAAGGTCGAGCACGATTGGCTCGAGGCCTTTGCCAAGGGATTCTTCGATCTCGCTCAGGAGTACAACGTCTCGCTGATCGGCGGCGATACCACTCGCGGACCGTCGCTCGTGCTCACCGTCACGATCATGGGCGAGGTGCCAGCCGGTGCCGCGCTGCGCCGCGGCGGCGCCAAGGCGGGCAACGACGTGTGGGTCTCCGGCAACATTGGTGACGCCGCACTCGCCGTGGCCCATCGCTACGGCAAGATCGTCCTCGATGCGTCCGACTACCACGAGGCGGTGATGCGCCTCTATGAGCCGACGCCGCGCGTGACACTTGGCCAGGCACTGCGAGGCCTTGCCACTTCGGCCATCGACATCTCCGACGGCCTTCTTGCGGACCTCACGCACATCTGCCGCCTCTCCGGCGTGGGTGCCACGGTGGACCTCGGTTCCGTGCCCTATTCCTCGATCGGCGCCAAACACATCCACACCGATGAAGGCCGCAATGCCATCCTCGCGGGTGGTGACGACTACGAGCTTTGCTTTACCGCCCACCCGAACTCGCGCGAGAGCATCCAGGACCTGACGGAGGTGCTCGGCATTCCCATCACGCGCATCGGCCAGGTGAAGCGCGGCAAGGGCGTGAGCTTGCTGGGCCCGGACGGCAAACCCGTCAAGATCGACGGCCGCGGATACGACCATTTCAAGGGCGCCTGACGCGCGTTTCCTGGTCTCGCATCCGGCGCACTTCATCGCCCTCGGATTCGGGTCAGGCCTCGCGCCCCGGGCGCCCGGCACTTTCGGCACGCTGGCAGGCTGGGCACTCTACTGGGGGCTCGCGCAGTTCGTCGCGCCCATCTTCATCGCGTTCCTCGCGGTGCCGCTGTTTTTCGTCGGCGTCTGGGCCTGCGACAAGACCGGGCGCGACCTCGGCGTGCAGGACCACGGCAGCATGGTATGGGACGAGATCGTGGCTTTCCTGCCGTTGGTGGCGATGTGTTTCTACAGCGTGTGGATGCAGCTGGTGGCGTTCCTGCTGTTCCGCCTGTTCGATATCTGGAAACCATTCCCGATCCGCCAGTTCGATCGCCAGTTGAAGGGCGGCTTCGGCGTCATGTTCGATGACATCATCGCCGCGGCGTACGCGGGGGCGGTGGTGATGCTGCTCTACGTCGGCGGCTACAAACTACTGAGGGAGCTCGCATGAAGGACTGGCCTTATCCGCGCCTGGTGGCGCATCGCGGCGGCGGATCGCTTGCGCCTGAGAACACCCTGGCCGCGATCAGGCTGGGGCAATCCCTCGGCTATCGCGCTCACGAGTTCGACGTGAAGCTGTCGAAGGATGATGTCGCCATCCTCCTGCACGATGCGACGCTGGAGCGCACGACTTCCGGCAAGGGGCGGGCGGCCGACATGAACTGGGAAGCGCTCAAGGGACTGGACGCGGGGGCATGGCATTCACCGGAATTTCGCGGCGAGCCACTCGCGACGTTCGAAGGTGCTGCGAAGCTGCTCAATTCGAAGGACACCATGGCGCACATCGAGATCAAGCCGACGCCGGGCCTGGATGCGGCTACGGGCACACGCGTGGCATTGCTCACACGCGAGCTGTTCAAGGACGCGCCGGTGAAGCCGCTGTTCTCTTCCTTTTCGTTCCAGGCCCTGATGGCGGCGAAGGCGGCTGCGCCGGAAATTCCGCGCGGCTGGCTTACAAAGGAGTTTGCCGACGAGGATTGGTTGCGGCTGGAAGAACTCGAAGCGGTCTCGATGCACACCAGCTACAAGACATTTCCGGCGCAGCGCATCCCGGAATTGCAGGGGCGCGGTTACCGTGTGCTGCTGTACACCGTGAACGAAGCTTCGATCGCGGAGAAGATCCTTGCTGCGGGGGCGGATGGGATTTTTACGGACAACCTGAAGGAATTTGCTGAGCGATTTCCGCAGCTGGTTTGATGCCCGGGAAGTTTTTGGCGCCGTTTTTAACACAGAGGACACAGAGGAAAGGCGGAGGGCACAGAGTACTGCCACGGCCACGGGCGCCGACTTGCCCCCGCACGAAACGGTCAGGCGGCCCGCTCGTTCGCAGCGCGCACCTTCGCATCGAGCTCGCGTAGCGCGGTACGCAGGCCTTCCTCGACCACCGGGTGATAAAACGGCATGTCGAGCATCTGCGAAACCGTCATCTGCGCCTGCAGGGCCCACGCTAGCAGGTGGCCCATGTGTTCGGCATCCGGTCCCACCATCTCGGCGCCGAGGAAGCGGCCGTTGGAAGGGTCCGCGTACACGCGCAGGTGGCCATGGTTGCGCAGCATCACGCGTGCACGCCCCTGGTCTTCGAACGAAACTTCGCCTACCGCGAGTGCGTGCGTCTTCAATGCCGCGAAGCCACGTCCCACGATCGCGATCTGGGGATCGGTGAATACGATGCCCAGCGGCGTGCGGCGATGTCCGGGTGCCACCTGCGGGAAACGCGCGGCATTTCCGCCGGCGATGCGGCCTTCGTCCACCGCTTCATGCAGCAACGGCAGGTCGTTGTTGACGTCACCGGCGATGAAAATCGAGCTCGTGCCCGCCTGCATCGTGGTGGTGTCGAAAACCGGCACGCCGAGGGGGCCCAGCTCGAGGCCGGTGTTTTCCAGCGCAAGCCGGTCGACGTTGGCGACCCGCCCGGTAGCTGCAAGCACGTATTCGAAACGCTCGGTGCGCGGCTCGCCTTCGAGCCCGCGGTATTCGATCTCGACCTCGTTGCCCTTGCGCTCCACGCGCGTCACGTGTGCGTCAGGATCGAGCGTGAATTCAGCGCCCAGCGCCTTTACCGCCGCGCGAAGCACAAATGGATCCGTGATCGGGCCCAGCCTTCCGCCGCGGCCCAGGACCACGACGCGCACGCCGAGGCGAGACAGCGACTGGCCAAGCTCGAGGCCAATCACGCCGGGGCCGAACACGGCGACGGAGCGCGGGAGGGTGTCCCAATCGAAGACGTCGTCGTTGATGACAAGCCGGTCGCCCAGGCCCGCGAGCATCGGCGGCACGGATGGACGCGAGCCGGTGGCGATGACCACGGAGCGCGCGGTGATGCGCGGGCCACCTTCGACTTCGAGGGTATGCGCATCGGCGAACCTGGCGAAGCCACGGATTCGGTCGGCTTCGGGGATGTTGTTGACGCCATCGATCACGAAGCCGACGAAGCGGTCACGTTCGCGCTTCACGCGCGCCATGACCTCCTCTCCCGCGATGCGCGGGGCGCCATCGGTATGCACGCCGAACCGTGGCGCGCGCTCGATCGAGTGTGCAGCTTCGGCGGCCGCGATGAGGAGCTTGGAGGGCATGCAGCCCACCCGCGCGCAGGTGGTGCCGTAGGCACCCCCTTCGATGATGACCGCGCGCGCACCCGCCTCCCGGGCCGCACGGTAGGCCGCGAGGCCCGCCGTGCCGGCGCCGATGACGGCGACATCCACGCTAAGTTCTCCCCCAGCCTTGGGAGAGGGGCCGGGAGTGGGTTTGGTCATTACGCTGCCTTCTTCTGGCCTTTGGCGAAAAATGCTTCCACTTCGTCGGCGCCGCCGATCAGTTTTCCGCCGATGAACACCTGCGGAGCCGTGCCCTGCCCTGAAACCGCCCGGATGGTGGAGAACGTGATGCCCTTGCCGAGCGAGACATCCTCGTAGACTACGCCGTTGCGATCCAGGATTTCCTTGGCGCGCGCGCAGTGCGGGCAGCCAGGCTTGCTGAAGATCACCGCGGCTTGCGGGGCTTGTTCACGCGGCGCGATGTGCTTGAGCATCGTGTCGGCATCGGAGACCTCGAACGGATCGCCTTCCTTGTCCGGTTCGATGAACTGCTTCTCGATCACGCCGTCCTTGACCAGCATGGAGTAGCGCCACGAGCGCTTGCCGAAACCGAGGTCGGTCTTGTCGACCAGCATTCCCATCTTCTCCGAGAACTGGCCGTTGCCGTCCGGCAGGAAGGTGATGTTGGGGGCGTTCTGGTCCTTCTGCCACTCGCTCATCACGAAGCCGTCGTTGACCGACAGGCAGACGATGTCGTCGACGCCATGCCTGGAGAACGTGGCGGCGAGCTCGTTGTAGCGCGGCAGGTGCGTGGTGGAGCAGGTGGGCGTGTACGCGCCGGGCAGGGCGAACAGGATCACGGTGCGGCCCTTGAAGACCTGGTTGCTGGTGACATCGACCCACTTGCCATCCTGGCGGGTGCGGAAAGTGACGTCGGGAACGCGTTTGCCTTCGGAATTGGGGAGCATGTGGAACCTCTCTGGGACGATGGTTGATGGAATTGATTGCGTATACCTGTGAATATAGGGGTATTCGATTGAAAGGGCCAATTGATTGTGGTTATACTTTCGATAGGCCACCTCAATCGACGCCCGTTGCCTCCATGGAGCCAGCATGACCCTGACCGAGCTCAAGTACGTTGTTGCACTGGCGCAGGAACGCCATTTCGGGCGTGCCGCGCAGAAGTGTTTCGTGACCCAGCCCACGCTTTCCCTCGCGCTGGCGAAGCTCGAGGATGAGCTGGAGCTGAAGCTTTTCGAACGCAACAAGACCGAGGTGCTGGTGACGCCCCGCGGCCAGCAGATCGTGGAGCAGGCCCGGCGCGTCCTCGATGAAGTCGGGAAAATTCCCCAGATGGCCCGGGGTGGCCAGGACCAGCTTTCCGGCGCCCTGCGCCTGGGCGTGATCCCGACCATCGGACCGTACCTGTTGCCGGAACTGGTGCCCATTCTGCGCCGGCGCGCGCCCCGGATGCCGCTGATCATCGAGGAGAACCTCACCGGCAGCCTGGTGCCAATGCTGCGCGATGGCGAGCTCGATGTGGTTGTCATCGCCCTGCCTTTTTCCCTTCCCGGCGTGAAGACGGACGTAGTGTATGAGGAGCCGTTCAGCGTGGTGGTTCCCGAAGGGCACCGCTGGCAGTCGCGCAAGGGCGTAAAACCTTCCGAGCTGTCGGAAGAGAACCTGCTGGTCCTCAATAACGGCCACTGTTTCCGCGACCAGGTGCTCGAGGCCTGCCCGGGGCAGTCCAACACCGCGTTGCCCGAGGGACGTGCCGGCAGCTCGCTCGAGACCATCCGCAACATGGTGGCCTCAGGGCTGGGCGTGAGTGTGTTGCCCAGCAGCGCGTTGACGCCGCGTTATGCGAGCAGGCTTCTCAAGGTGGTGCCGTTCTCGGCGCCGATCCCCTCGCGCAAGGTGGCGCTGGCGTGGCGGCAGAGCTTCGATCGGCCCGCAGTCGTGGAGTTGCTCGCGGAGGCCATCCGCTCGTTGAAGATGCCGACCCGCAAAATCTCCAAGGCCGCCTGAGCAAAAAACTGGTGTCAGACACGACTTTTGCTGTTGGGCTTGCTTGCCCAAACGCAAAAGTCGTGTCTGACACCCGATTAGTCCAGGTCTTTAATGAGCGCGGCGCGAGCCTCGGCGCCGAGCGGATCGAGCTTCGCGGCGTAGCTGGGATGGTCGACGCCCATTGAAAGCGCCACGCCGTACTTGAGCGCAGCTGCCATCTCCTTGGTCATCTCGAAGCGCAGGAAGTGCACGGCGGAAGTCTTCTGGTCGTTTTCGCGCTCGAGGTCTTCGTCGGCGATCGCGTACACCGCCGCGCTGCCTTCCACCTGCATGTACACGCGGTCTTCCACGCCCCGCAGCTTCTCCAGCGCAACGCGGCGCTCCTCGAGGTCTTCGTATTCGATCAGCATCGTCGCCTTGAAGTTGCTGCCGTCGGGAATCAGCGAGCTGTAGGCATCGATTTCGTCCTGGATGCCCTGCTCCTCGAAGATCTTCTCGATCCGCAGCATCTCCTGAACCTGGTAGCGGATGGTGAGCTCGTCTTCGAAGATGAGCGTGAGGTGCTCGCCGAGGTGCACGGTGCGAGGCTTCTTGTGTGCGATCACCTGGGCGCGGAAATCCTTGCGGGCCTTGGCATACGCCTCGAGGGTCATCATTGAATCGCGGGTGAGTTTCTGCATTTCAGTCGGGGAGGCCATAGGCCATTCTCAGCAGGGTGAGGGGGTGACGCAGTTCCGCCTTGCCCTTGAGCTCACCGCGCTCGAGGCCTTCCTCGATGTGGTGGCCAGCGAGCTGGCAGTCGGAGGCGAAATAGTCGGGCTTGAACTCGCCTATCTGGCGCACGACCGGGCGCCCGATCTTGAGTGCGGTTTCATGGAACTCGGCCTTCACGCCCCAGGTGCCGGCGTGCCCAGAGCAGCGCTCGATCGTCAGCACCTCGGTGCCCGGCACGGCTTCCAGCGCCTCCTGGGTCTTCAGGCCGATCTTCTGGACGCGTGAGTGGCAGGGCACGTGATAGGCCACCTTGCCAAGCGCCTTCGGAAACTCGGTCTTCAACAGGCCGTCGCGGCGGCGCGCCATCAGGTATTCAAACGGATCGAACATCGCGTCGCGAACGGCACTCACGTCCTCCTCATCCGGGAACATCAGCGGCAACTCCTGCTTGTACATCAGCGTGCACGAAGGGATCGGCGTCACGATTGCGTAGCCCGCCCGCGCGAGTTTCACCAGCTGCGCAATGTTCCTGTTCTTCAATTCCTCGACCGCCTTGAGGTCGCCTTGCTCGAGCTTGGGCATGCCGCAGCAGGCTTCCTTCTCCAGCAGCACGTACGGCACTTCGTTGTGGTCGAGGATCTTGAGCAGGTCGTGCCCGATGCCGGGTTCGTTGTAGTTCACGTAGCAGGTCGAGAAGATCGCGACCTTGCCGGGCGTGCGCTCGCCGTCCTTCACCACATGTGCCTTGCTCTGCGACGCATGCGAACGGAACTTGCGGGTGGTGAATTCAGGCACCCACGCATCCTTGGAAATATGCGCCACCTTTTCGCCCAGCGCGCGCAGGGCAGCGGACTTCGAGGAAGCATTGACCACTTGCACGACGACGGGAATCGTCGCGAGCTTGCCGTTGCGGTCGGTGGCGGAGAGCGCGCGATCACGCACCGGGTGCGTCATCTTGTTGTTCTCGAATTGATACGCCTTCGCGCGCAGCATCAGGTGCGGGAAGTCCACGTTCCACGGGTGCGGCGGCACGTACGGGCACTTGACCACGTAGCAGAGGTCGCAGAGGTAGCACTGGTCGACGACTTCCCAGTACTTCTCCTTCGGCACCCCGTTGACCTCCATCGTCGCGCTTTCGTCGACGAAGTCGAAGAGCTTGGGGAACGTGTTGCACAGGCTCACGCAACGGCGGCAGGTGTGGCAGATGTCGAAGACCCGCTCCATTTCCGCGAGGATCTTCGTCTCATCGAGGTACTCGGGTTTCTTCCACTCGATCGGGTGGCGCGTGGGGGCTTCCAGGCTGCCTTCTCGATTGCTCATTTGATGGCCGGTGAGTTATGCGGGCGAAGGAAGAAGTTGGTCCGCCGATGAACGCAGATGAACACGGATAAAGGCGAAAGCGGCAATCGCGTTTATTGGCGCCAGCTTGGACGCGGTGCGACAACAGATAAACAAATATGCCTTTACCTATCTGCGTTCATCTGCGTTCATCGGCGGACCCACGCTTGAACAAAAAGGGGCCGTGAGGCCCCATTTGTTTTCGAACGTCAGCGCAAGCTCAATCCGCCAGCGCGTCAAGCGCCTTCTGGAAACGATTGGCGTGAGAGCGCTCGGCCTTCGCCAGCGTCTCGAACCAGTCGGCGATTTCCTCGAAGCCTTCGCCACGAGCCGACTTCGCCATCCCCGGGTACATGTCGGTGTACTCGTGCGTTTCGCCGGCAACAGCAGCCTTTAGATTCTGGCGCGAGCTGCCGATGGGGAGGTCAGTGGCCGGGTCACCCACTTGCGCAAGGTAATCCAGGTGTCCGTGGGCATGGCCCGTTTCGCCTTCCGCGGTGGAGCGGAACAGGGCGGCCACGTCGTTCTGGCCTTCGATGTCGGCCTTGTTTGCGAAATAGAGGTAACGGCGGTTGGCCTGCGATTCGCCGGCGAACGCGGCCTTGAGGTTGTCGTGGGTCTTGGTGCCTTTGAGTTGCATGTCTGCCTCCAGATTGATCCGTGTACGGACGACGAGCTTGACTGCGATTGCCGTCGTGTGACCGAGGTTATTCCTCCCCGGGTT
Organism: Usitatibacter sp.; assembly: GCA_039915735.1. Classification (GTDB taxonomy): domain Bacteria; phylum Pseudomonadota; class Gammaproteobacteria; order Burkholderiales; family Usitatibacteraceae; genus Usitatibacter. Next base: position 8,949 of record JBDSMR010000116.1, read on the forward strand.
GAAGAGTCCAATTGATTGTACCGATGCGCGCGATTGGTGCCGCCTATGGAGCGCAACGCAGCCGTTTCAAGGCGTGGCGGAAGGCCTCGCGTGTGTAATCCTCGTCCGGATGCCTGCCTTGCTCGATCACAGGGCGCCCGGCGACGAGTACGTCGTGCACTCGATTGCGCGTGCCGGAAAACATTGCCGTCCCCAGGGCCGAGACCGCCGACAGGCCTTCGAAATCCACGTCCTTCCCATCGAGAACCACGAGATCCGCGCGCCGCCCCGGAACGATGGCTCCCACCGGCTGGCCGAGGGCCTGGGCGCCACCGGCCGCGGCGCCATTCCAGAGGTTCGCCGCGACATCGGGCATGTCTTCCGTGGAGGCGACATTGCGCACCCGCAGCCGCAGGCGCTGGCTGTATTCGAGCTGGCGCAGTTCCTCGAAGGGACTCACGCAAACGTGGCTGTCACCACCAATCGCCCACGCCCCGCCCATTTCGAACCACGGAACGAAGTCGAAGATTCCATCGCCAAGGTTGGCTTCTGTCACCGGGCAGAGTCCCACGCAGGCGCCGGCTTTCGCGGCAGTGCGCATTTCGAGCGCGGTGAGGTGGGTGGAATGGATCAGCGTCCAGCGCGAGTCAAGGTCCACGAGGTCCGCGATCCAAGCAAGCGGCGTAGTGCCATGGGTTGCGATGCAGTCGGCTACCTCGGCCACCTGCTCGGAAACATGCATGTGGATCGGCATCGTCGGATCAAGCCGCGTTGCCGCATCGACCATCTCGGTGAGAAGAAGCGCATCAACGGCGCGCGCGGAGTGAGGTGCGATGCCGAAGCGCAGCAATGGCGAGGGCAGGTGCCAGCGTGCCAGCTCGCGCAGCAGGTCGATGAGCCCGGCGGGGTCACTGCCGAAGCGTCGCTGCGCCGGTGACAGTGGCTTGTGCCCGAAGCCGCCATGCGCGTAGAGAACCGGCAGCAGCGTGAGCGCGATGCCCGAGGCACTCGCGCCGGTCACGATTGCGTTGGCGAGCTCCGCGCGGTCCTCGTACGGCTTGCCGTCACGGTTGTTGTGGAGGTAGTGGAACTCGGCCACCGAGGTGTAGCCGTGCTTGAGCATCTCGATGTACAGATGCGCGGTGATCGCCTCGATGTCCTCGGGCTCCAGCAGGCGCACCAGCCGGTACATCTGCTCGCGCCAGGTCCAGAAGTCATCGGTGGGATGTCCACGCACTTCCGCGAGGCCCGCCATGGCGCGCTGGAATGAATGCGAATGCACGTTGGGCATGCCCGGCAGCAGCGGGCCGGCGGCGCGGACGTGGCCCTCGGGACTTGCGGCGGTCTGGACGCGAGTGATCAATCCGTCCAGGTTCCATTCGACCAGCACGTCGCGTGTCCAGCCGGTGGGCAGCAAAGCGTCCTGGGCGTGAAGGGCTGGCATCGCGGATATGATACCGGCCATGGCGCGCATCCTGGTCGTGAATGCCCGCATCGCGACGATGCGTGGCGGACGATATTCGATGGTCGAGGCGATGGAATGCGTCGATGGCGTGGTGACGTTTGTGGGTCCGCGAGCCGGGCTGGATTCCCGCCAACCCGGTAATGACAATTCCGCGGAAGTCATCGATGCGCAAGGAGCGCTGGTGACACCGGGCCTCGTCGACTGCCATACGCACCTCGTCTATGCCGGCAATCGCGCGCGCGAGTTCGAGCGGCGCCTGCAGGGCGCGACCTACGAGGAAATCGCGCGCGAAGGCGGAGGAATTCTCTCGACGGTGAAAGCGACGCGAGCAGCCAGCGAAGCTGAGCTGATCGAACAAGCTGGCCGGCGCCTTGATGCAATGCTCGCTGAAGGCGTGATGACGGTGGAGATCAAGTCGGGATACGGGCTCGATGTCGAGGGCGAACTCAAATGCCTGCGCGTCGCGCGCCTCCTTGGAGGGTCACGCAACGTGCGTGTTGTCACCACGCTCCTGGCCGCGCATGCGGTCCCGCCGGAATTCAAGGGGCGGGCCGATGCGTATGTGGACCTGGTCTGCAACGAGCTCATTGCGCGAGCAGCGCGGGAAAACCTCGCCGATGCCGTCGATGCATTCTGCGAAGGCATTGGCTTCAGCCCGGAGCAGACGCGCCGGGTGTTCGAGGCCGCGCGCGCCCACGGCCTTCGCGTAAAGCTGCACGCAGACCAGCTGTCGAATCTCAACGGAGCGGCGCTTGCGGCGGAATTCGGCGCGTTGTCCGCCGACCACCTCGAATACGCCGACGAAGCAGGTGTCGCCGCGATGGCGAAGGCGGGCACGGTCGCGGTGTTGCTGCCCAGCGCGTATTACTTCCTGCGTGAAACGAGGCTGCCGCCCATCGATGCGCTGCGCAAACACGGCGTGCCCATGGCAGTCGCGACCGACTGCAATCCCGGCACCTCGCCGAATACATCGATGCTCACGACCATGAACATGGCTTGCACGATATTCCGCATGACACCGGAAGAAGCACTTGCCGGGGCGACGATTCACGCGGCGCGCGCGTTGGGCCTGGACGACCGGGGCACGCTGGAAGCAGGCAAGCGAGCGGACTTCGTGGTGTGGGATGCCGAAGTGCCGGCGGAGCTTTCCTGGACCATCGCCGGGCGCAAGCCCCGTTTTCAGCGAATCGGGGTGTGAGGGCGTCACGCCTGCGCAAACAAGAACGGCGCCCGAGGGCGCCGTCCTGGCACAACAATGAAATGGACTACGGGCGATATACCGGCGCGCCAGGCCCACGGCCCGGGCGGCCCGGGCGGCCCGGAGGCAGCTCGTTGCCTTCGATGGGCTGCACGCTGACGCTCACGCGCAGTTCGCGGCCCGGATCGCGGTCCATGCGCGAAACGAAGCTGCGTCCGCCGTATTCGTACTCGACGTCGTAGCCCATGGTGGCTTCGCGCACTTCGTTGATGGTGCGGCAACGCTCGACATTGCGGTCCACCGGAACACGCTCGATCTCGGTGTAGCTGTCGCCACGGTTGTTGCGGTCCGCCTGGTTGCCGATGAGGCCGCCGACGACAGCGCCGCCCGCGGTGGCCGCGTCCTTGCCGCGCCCGCCGCCAACCTGGTGACCAAGAACGCCGCCGACGATGGCGCCGAGCACCGTGCCCGCGCCAATGGAGGCGCCGGTGTCGCTACGGGTGACACGGCGCTCCTGGTAGCCACGCTCCGTGTCGTTCCAGCACTCTTCGCGCGAAACCGGGATGCGTTCCTGGATGGGGCGCACGTTGAGCACGCGCGCCTGGTCGTTGAATTGTTCCGCGGCGATGGCGCTGCCGGCGGTCATGAGGGAAGCGATGATGAGGGCGAGTTTTTTCATGGGCCTGGTAGTGTCTCGAGGGTTGGGATGCGGAATTGGCGTCCGTTGTTGTGGTATTTGACTTCTTTTCCGGCGATGCGTTCGCGCCTTTCTGCTTTCAGGGCGATGCGTTCTTGCGACCAATAACGCGCCGGCCCGTGCGCCGGTTGACCCATGCCAGGGCCAGTTCCAGGGCCTCCCGCAGCACCGGCCGGATGGATTCGGCCTGGTCCGGGCGCCAGGCGTAGGGGCTGGTTTCGTCCATGTAGGTGGCCTCGACCAACTCCAGTTGGACCGCATGCACGCGATTTACCGGATTCCCGTACTTGCGAGTGATGAATCCTCCCTTGAATCGCCCGTTCAATACCGAGCTGTAGCCCGCGTGTCGCTTGAGGGCGAGGAGCAGCGCCTCGCCCAACCCGGAATCGCAGGACGTGCCGTCGGCCGTGCCCAGGTTGAGGTCGGGCAGCCGGCCTTTAAAGAGCCGTGGCACTTCAGCGACGATCGAATGCGCGTCCCACAGCAGCACCGCGCCGAGTTCCTCGCGCACCCGCGCGATTTCCGTGGCCAGCCGGCGGTGGTATGGCTGCCACACGGTGGCCAGGCGCAGCGCGACCTCATCGTCCGGCGGTTCACCGCCGTCGCGATAAAGCCGCTCCGAATGAAAGGTGTCGATCGGGCAGAGCCGCGGCGTGTCTTCTCCGGGGTAAAGGTTGGCACCATCGGGCGGCCGGTTGAGATCGACGTAATAGCGCGAGTAATTTGCCGTGATGGTGGTGGCGCCCATCTCGTGGACGAAGTTGTAGAGCAGCGGCAGGTGCCAATCGGTGTCGGGACGTTGGGCCGCGCAATCGGAGAGCGCGCGTCCCACCGAATGCGGAATGAAAGTGCCGACGTGCGGGAATGAAACGATCAGCGGCGAGGTGCCGCGCGTGTAGCGGTACGGCCAGACGGTTTTCTCAGAAAGGAACATCTGTCATCGGCGCGAAGGCGGGGATCCAGCCAACGGTAGATCCAGCTTCATTTGGGCGGCAACGCGTTGAGCGATTTCATAGCCCGCATCCGCGTGCCTCACGACACCAATCGCAGGGTCGTTCCACAACACACGCTCGAGGCGTTTCGCTGCCTCGGGCGTGCCATCGGCCACGATCACGACGCCCGCATGTTGCGAATACCCCATGCCGACACCACCGCCGTGATGGATCGAGACCCACGTCGCTCCGCCCGCGGTGGAGAGCAGCGCATTGAGCAGCGGCCAATCGCTCACCGCATCGGATCCATCCAGCATCGATTCGGTCTCGCGGTTGGGGCTGGCGACAGAGCCGGTATCCAGATGGTCGCGCCCGATGACGATCGGCGCCTTGAGCTCGCCGCTGGCAACCATCTCGTTGAACGCAAGCGCCGCCTTGTGGCGCTGGCCGAGGCCCAGCCAGCAGATGCGCGCGGGCAGGCCCTGGAACTTGATGCGCGTGCGCGCCATTTCGAGCCAGCGGTGCAGGTGCGCGTCGTCGGGAAACAGCTCACGCACTTTCGCATCGGTCCTGTAGATGTCCTCGGGATCGCCCGAGAGCGCCACCCAGCGGAACGGCCCCCTGCCTTCGCAGAAGAGCGGGCGCACGTACGCGGGCACGAACCCGGGGAATGCAAATGCATCGGCCACGCCTTCATCCTTCGCGACCTGGCGGATGTTGTTGCCATAGTCGACGGTGGGAATGCCCTGCGCATGTAGTGCAAGCATGGCCTTCACGTGGACGGCGATCGATTTGCGCGCCGCCGCTTCCACTGCCTTGGGATTGGTTTTCTGCTCGCGCTCCCACTGCTCCACCGTCCAGCCGGCGGGCAGGTAGCCGTTGACGAGGTCGTGTGCGGAAGTCTGGTCGGTGACGAGGTCAGGGCGGATGCCGCGCTTCACGATTTCCGGAACGATGTCGGCGGCATTGCCCAGCAGGCCAACGGATACGGGCGCCTTCGATTCCTCGAGAATCGCCAGAGCTTCATCGAGCGAGCCGGCCTGCCTGTCGAGATAACCGGTGCGCAACCGCATGTCGATGCGCGACTGGCGGCATTCGATCGCGAGGATCGACATGCCCGCCATCGTCGCGGCCAGCGGCTGCGCGCCGCCCATGCCACCGAGGCCGGCAGTCAGGATCCATCTTGTAACACCGGGGACAGACCCGCTTTCGCCTATTTTTTGAGCAGTGCTCAAATTTTGAGCGAAAGCGGGTCTGTCCCCGGTGTAATGTTGGCGCAGCGCTTCGGCGAAGGTTTCATAGGTCCCCTGCACGATCCCCTGCGAGCCGATGTAGATCCACGAACCCGCGGTCATCTGGCCGTACATCATCAGGCCCTTGCGATCGAGCTCGTTGAAGTGGTCCCACGTGGCCCACTTCGGCACCAGGTTCGAATTTGCGATCAGCACCCGCGGCGCATCCGGATGGGTCTTGAAGACCGCGACCGGCTTGCCCGACTGCACCAGCAGCGACTCGTCATCGCCCAGCCTCTTGAGCGTGGCGAGGATGGCGTCGAAGCACTCCCAGTTGCGCGCGGCGCGCCCGATGCCGCCGTAGACCACGAGCTCCGCGGGGTTTTCGGCGACGTCGGGATCGAGATTATTCTGGATCATCCGGTAGGCGGCTTCGGTGAGCCAGCTGCGGCAGGACAGCTCCGTGCCCCGAGGAGCGCGGATGATGCGCGAGGTGTCGCCAAGGCTGCGATGTGTCATGGCCGATTATCGCGCAAACCCGGAGTAACCTTGCGAACCATGGACCCGACGATCGAGACCGAACGCCTGCTGCTGCGCCAGTTCCGCAACGAGGACCTGGAGGCCTATGCGCCGATGTGCGCGGACCCGGAGGTGATGCGCTACCTCGGCACCGGCGTGACCCTCACGCGCACCGAAACCTGGCGCGCGATGGCGACGATGCTGGGCCACTGGAAGTTGCTGGGCTACGGCATGTTCGCGATCGAGCTCAAGACCACGGGCCAACTGCTGGGCCGCGCGGGTTTCCTCGATCCTCCGGGCTGGCCCGGATTCGAGCTCGGCTGGGTACTCGGGCCGCAGCATTGGGGCAAGGGCTACGCGCTCGAGGCGGCCACGGCCGCGCGCGACTACGCGTTCAAGGAGATGGGCCGCGACCGGGTGATCAGCGTCATCCGCCCCGAGAACGCGCGCTCCATCCGCGTCGCTGAAAAACTCGGCGCGGCGATGGTGGAAGAGATCGAGCTGATGGGCGGCCCGGCACTGGTCTACGAAACGAGGCGCTGACCCATGTTGCTGCGCGGAATCCTCGACCGTCTTGTCCTGCTGGCCGCCGTGCTGGGCGCCGCCTGCATCCCGAGTTTCATCGCGCAGTATCGCCAGCGGCTCGGCGGGCGGCTGGACCAGGTGCTGCGTGACCTCGCGCCCTTCCAGGAAATCGCTAACCGCAACCATGGTGGCGACATCCGCGCACTGATCGACCATCACCTGCGCAGCACCGACGCCACATTCCACGCCGAAGGCAATGCCATCCAGGCGATGGTGGATGCGGCACAGGCATTGCGCGCGGCGGTGGAGGGACTGAGCGCCGGCCTCTGGCGGCAGTTCGGATACCTGATTACCAATGCAGATCCGGAGCTTGCGCGCGCCACGTGGGCGACGTTCTCGCCTTCTTTCGGCCTCGCGCCCGAGGCGCTGCTGTTTGCGCTGGCGGTGGGTGTGTCGACCTGGCTGCTGTTCCTGCTTGCGTGGGTCGGTTGCGCAAGGCTCGCGCGCCGCCATGGCCATGGGCATCACGCGGCTCCCCGGCCGGTCCTGCAGGCGAGGAAGAAGCCAGCCGCATAATAGGCGCCCTGGTACCTCCACAAGTTCGTTGCCATGTTGATCGACCGCTTCCTCCAATCCGTCGAGCGCGCGCCCGATTCGCCCGCGTTTTTCTTCAACGACAAGCCGATCACCTACCTGCAGGCGCGGGCGATCCTCGCGCGCGCCGTGGTGCACTTGCGCCAGCAGGGTGTGAAGCGCGGCGACCTCGTGGGTCTTGCGCTCCCGCAGCACCCGCTATATCCGATCCTCTTCATGGCGCTCGGGTGGATCGGCGCGATGATGGTTCCGCTGGCGCCCAACCTGCGCAAGTCCGATCGCAACGAGATGATCCGCAAGTTCGATATCCGCGCGCTCATCGCGATGACGCTCGAAGTCGTGCCCGCCGGTTGCCGCCTGATCCAGATCGAAGGCATCGGTGCGCGCGGCACGGAGAATATGGACGAGGCGGGCGAGCGCGGCTTCGATGCGGATACACCACTGCGCCTCGCCGTCACCACCGGGACCACGGGGCTGCCCAAGGGTGTGGTGCAGACCCATGCCGCGTTCGAGGAGCGCATGGACCGCATGCACTGCGACCTGGTCGACGTGCCGCGTATCCTGCCGCCGGGCATGCACATCACCATCTCGATCAACCTGGCGATGCACGCGCTCTGCAAGGGTGGTGCGGTAGTGATTCCGCGCAACTATTCCAACACCGGCTTGTTCGACGCGATCCGCATGTTCGGCGTGACGCATGTGACGCTGCCGCCCGCGAACCTTGCATTGCTGCTGGTGGACCTTCCGGGGACCACGCCTGCCTTTCCGGGCGTGAAACACCTGCGCCTCGTGGGCAGCACGCCAACTCGCCAGGTGCTCGAGTTGGCGCGCACCAAGTTCTCGCCGCACGTTTACGTGCCCTATGGCCTGGGCGAAGTGGGCCTGGTGTCGATGGCCCTGCCCGAGATGGTGATCTCGGAGCCGGGCTCCTGCGGCGTGCTCGAACCCGGCGTGCGTCTGGAGCTGAGCGAGGAGGGCGAGATCCGCGTGCACATTCCCGGGCAACCCACCGATTACCATGGTCCCGACGCCGGCCTCAAAACGCGCTTCCGCGACGGCTGGTTCTACCCCGGCGATCGCGGCCACATGTCGCCCGAGGGCATGCTCTACATCGAGGGGCGAATTGACCACATCATCAACGTGGGTGGCCTCAAGGTTTCCCCCGAGTACTCGGAGTCGGTACTGATGGAGTTCGAGGGTGTGCGTGAAGCTGCGGTATTCGCGGTGACCGACGCCAGCGGGTCCACGCGCATGGCGGCGGCCATCGTGCCGTCGGGGCCACTCAACTGGGCAGCACTCAAGGACTTCGCGTTGAAGCGCCTGCAGCTCACCGCGCCGATCCGCTACCTCGAAGTGCCGAGCCTGCCGCGCAATCCGATGGGCAAGCTCGAGCGCCACCTCATCTCAGAGGACGCGCTTCCCGAGGCGAAAAGTCGTGTCTGACACCAGTTTGCGGAAGGCGCCGTCGCGCACCAGCGGCGTGACCGCTTCGATGTCGATCGCGAGGTAGCGGTCGCCGTCGAGGTGCGGTGCGACCTCGCGCACCATCGCGTGGGCCTGTTCCAGCCGCGTCGATGACCGCAGCGGCCGGCGGAAGTCCACGCCCTGCGCCGCGGCAAGCAACTCGATGGCAACCACGCCGGCGGTGTTGTCGGCCATGTCGCCCAGGCGGCGCGCCGCGAAGGTTGCCATCGAGACGTGGTCTTCCTGGTTGGCGGAGGTGGGTAGCGAATCGACGCTGGCCGGGTGCGCGAGTGATTTGTTTTCCGAGGCGAGTGCCGCGGCGGTGACGTGCGCAATCATGAAGCCCGAGTTCACGCCCGAGGCCGAGGTGAGGAATGGCGGCAGCCCGCTGATGGAAGCGTCGATCAGCAGCGCGATGCGCCGCTCGGAAAGCGCGCCGATCTCCGCGATCGCAAGCGCCAGCTGGTCGGCTGCGAATGCCACAGGCTCGGCGTGGAAGTTGCCGCCCGAAAGGGATTCGTCGGTCTGCGCAAACACCAGCGGATTGTCGGTGACGCCATTGGCTTCGATCAGCAGCGTATGCGCGGCGGCATTCATCACGTCGAGGCATGCGCCCATCACCTGCGGTTGGCAGCGCAAAGAATAGGGATCCTGCACGCGATCGTCGCCTTCGAGGTGCGAGGCGCGGATGCGGCTGCCCTCGAGCAGCTTGCGGTAGGCGCCGGCCACTTCGATCTGCCCCGCATGGCCGCGCAACTCATGGATGCGCGCATCGAAAGGTGTATCGCTGCCCATCGCGGCATCCACCGACATCGCGCCCGCAACAACGGCGGCGGCAAACAGATTCTCCGTGGCAAAAAGGCCCGTCAGCGCAAGCGCGGTCGAGACCTGCGTGCCGTTGAGGAGTGCGAGGCCTTCCTTGGGTCCGAGCGTAAGCGGCGCGAGGCGGGCGAGTTCGAGGCCCTGGCTGGCGGGCATGATGGCGCCCAGGTGGCGGCACTTGCCCCAGCCCAGCAGCACTGCCGACATGTGCGCGAGCGGCGCGAGGTCGCCCGACGCACCAACGGATCCCTTCGAGGGAATACACGGATAGACACCCGCGTTGAGCAGCGAAACCATCGCGTCGACTACTTGCGGGCGCACGCCGGAAAAGCCGCGCGCCAGGCTCGCCACCTTGAGCAGCATCACCAGGCGCACCACTTCGTCGGAGAGCAGCGCGCCGACACCGACGCTGTGCGACAGGACGAGGTTCCTCTGCAGCAGCTCGAGCTGGTCGTCGGGAATGTGGGTCTGCGCGAGCTTGCCGAAGCCGGTGTTGATGCCGTAGACCGGTTTGCCTTGCGCCACGATGCGCGCGACGGCGGCAGCACCTTCCGCCAGCTTCGCGCGTGTGGCTTCATCCAGCTGCAGCGGTTCGCGCGAGAGCGCGAAGGCGTGCAGCTCGGCGAGCGTAAGCCCGCCCGGTACGAGCCGCACCTACTTGCCGAGCCGGCTTTCGATCACGCGCGCGATCTGCGCCGTGTCGGCCTCGTTCTGGTTCTTGGGCACGCTGAACCTTACCGTCACGATGGTCTTCGCCTTGCGGAAACTCAGCTGGTGGTTGGCGGGCAGCCAATAGGCGCCTTCACCCACGGCCTCGACCGGCTTGGCGCGGGACTTGTAGATCTTTTCCAGGTTGCTCATCTCCTGGAAGAGTTCGTCCTTCACGGCGTATTGCACTTCACGCACGTTCACCGTGAGCACCGAGCTGCGTGAGGATTCGAGAAAACCACACTCCGAGGGGTTACCGCTTTTCTGCTGCTGCACGCGCTCGACTTTTTTCTTGGAGACGAGGTTGATTTCGTCGGGCTTTACCAGCTCGCAGGCGTTGGGCGGTGTCGCGGCGAGAGCGACGACGGGAATGCAAAGGGTAGCGGCGAGGACGAGGGCACGGGTTCGGGACATTTCTTTTCCTGATCTGGACGGCAGAACGCATTATCTCAGAACCCGTTACGCGGCCACGCTTTGGCCGTAGTAAGGCTCAGCGTCAATACGTAGCGCGCCCGCCGGAAAGATCAAACACGGCGCCAGTGGAAAACGAGCAATCCTCGCTCGCCAGCCAGCAGACGAGTGCGGCGATTTCCTCCACCTGCCCGAAGCGCCCCATGGGAATCTTGGAGAGCATGAAGTCGATGTGCGCCTGCGTCATCTGGTCGAACATGCCGGTCTTGACTGCGGCGGGGGTCACGCAATTGACGCGGATGCCGGTCCTGGCCACCTCCTTGCCGAGCGACTTGGTGAGCGAGATCACGCCGGCCTTGGAGGCGCTGTAGGCGCTGGCGTTGGGATTGCCTTCCTTGCCGGCCACCGAGGCGATGTTCACGATGCGGCCATAGTCGTTCTGCCGCATGTGGGTCACGACCACCTTGTTGCAGAGGAAGACGCCGGTGAGGTTCACGTCCAGCACCTGCTTCCAATCGGCGACGGGATATTCCTGGACCGGCAGGTTGGGGCCGGTGATACCCGCGCTGCAGACCAGCACGTCGACCTTGCCGAGCGCCGCCACGGTTTCGGCGAGTGCTCGTTGCACCTGCATCTCGTCGCTCACGTCGAGTTTCGCCGTGTGCGCTCCTCCAAGACCCTTGGAGGCATCGGCCAGCGCCTTGTCATCGCGGTCCCAAAGGCTCACTTTGGCGCCCGATTGAGCCATGCGCGTGGCGATGGCGTAACCGATGCCGGCGGCGCCTCCGGTGACGACGGCGTTTCTTCCTTTCAGATCAAGCTGATTCACAAGTCCTCCGCAAATTGGATCCCCGCCTGCGCGGGGATGGGCGGCACGCTATTGGCGCCCCGCGGCCGCCAGCATACCGCCGAATTGGCCTGACCACTTGACCAAACTCGCCTCACCCCCTAATGTCCGCCCACGAGGAGATTCCCGCATGGCGTCGCAAAAAAAACGCCGAAGCGTCGAGTGGTTCGGGCGCGAAGGCAAGATGGGATTCATTTACCGTTCGTGGGTCAAGAACCGCGGCATTCCCCATGACCAGTTCGATGGCCGGCCGGTCATCGGCATCTGCAATACCTATTCCGAGCTGACGCCCTGCAACAGCCACTTCCGCACGCTGGCGGAGCAGGTGAAGATCGGCGTCTACGAAGCCGGCGGTTTCCCGCTCGAATTCCCGGTGATGTCGCTTGGTGAGACGTTGATGCGCCCGACGGCGATGCTCTACCGCAACCTCGCCAGCATGGACGTGGAGGAATCGATCCGCGGCAATCCCATCGACGGCGTGGTGCTGCTGATGGGTTGCGACAAAACCACGCCCGCGCTGCTGATGGGCGCTTCGAGCGTCGACCTGCCCACCATCGGTGTCTCCGGCGGCCCGATGCTTTCCGGCTGGTACAAGGGCGAACGCATCGGCTCCGGCACCAATACCTGGTCACTTTCGGAGGAGTTGCGCGCGGGCCAGATCACGCAGGACGAATTCCACGAGGCCGAGAGCTGCATGCACCGCTCGCACGGCCACTGCATGGTGATGGGCACTGCTTCCACGATGGCTTCGATGGTCGAGGCCCTCGGCGTGGGCCTGCCCGGCAATGCCGCGTTCCCCGCGGTCGACGCGCGCCGCAACGTGATCGCGCGCATGGCGGGACGGCGCATCGTCGAGATGGTCGATAAGGACTTGAAGCTTTCGAAGATCCTCACGCGCGAGGCGTTCGAAAACGCCATACGCGTGAATGCCGCGATTGGCGGATCCACCAACGCCGTGATCCATCTCATCGCCATTGCGCGGCGCATCGGCGTGAAGCTCAACCTCGATGACTGGGATGAGTTCGGCCGCGGCGTGCACACGCTGGTGAACCTGATGCCCAATGGCAAGTACCTGATGGAGGACTTCTGCTACGCGGGCGGCCTTCCAGTGGTGATCCGCGAGCTGGGCGAGCAGGGCTTGCTGAACAAGAAGGCACTCACGGCCAACGGTGAAACGATCTGGAAAAACAACAAGGGGGCGCGCAACGACGGGCCGGACGTGATCATGCCGTTCGCCAAGCCGTTCAAGAAAAACACCGGCATCGCGGTGCTGCGCGGCAACCTTTGCCCCGACGGCGCGATCATCAAGCCGTCGGCGGCCACGCCGAAACTCATGAAACACAAGGGCCGCGCAGTGGTGTTCGAGGACATCGAGGATTTTCATGCGCGCGTCGATGATCCGAAGCTCGACATCGACGCCAGCTGCGTGATGGTGCTGAAGAATTGCGGGCCGAAGGGATATCCCGGCATGGCGGAAGTTGGCAACATGCCGCTGCCGAAGAAGCTCCTGAAGAAGGGCGTAACCGACATGGTGCGTATCTCGGATGCGCGCATGAGCGGGACCGCATACGGCACGGTGGTGCTGCACTCCGCGCCGGAGTCGGCCGCGGGTGGCCCGCTCGCGTTGGTGAAAAACGGTGACCTGATCGAGCTCGACGTCGCCAAGCGCAAGCTGCACCTTCACGTGAGTGCCGAGGAACTGGCGCAGCGCCGCAAGTTGTGGAAGCCGCCCAAGGCGGTGATGAAACGGGGCTACTGGAAGCTCTACGTTGACCACGTGAACCAGGCGAGCGACGGCTGCGACCTCGACTTCCTCGTCGGCAGCAGCGGCTCGGCCGTCCCGCGCGACAACCACTGATGACGCGTTTCCTCATCAGTGATCACGATTTCGCGGACGTGGAACTCGAGCTCGCGCTGATGCGGGATGCGGGGATGGAAGTGGTGACCGCGCAGTGCCGCACCGAAGATGACGTGATCGAGGCGGCGCGTGGCTGCCAGGGCATCCTTGCGCAATACGCTCCGATGAATGCCAAGGTGTTCAGGGCCCGCCCGGAAGTGCGCATCGTGAGCCGCCTGGGCGCGGGTTTCGACACGGTTAATGTCGATGACGCTCGCGAGCACGGCGTGTGGGTTTCCAATTCGCCGGACTACGGCGTGGGAGAAGTTGCCACGCATGCACTGGGCCTGGCGCTGGCGCTGGTGCGCCACATTCCCTGGTATTCGCGCGAGGTAGGCGAGGGCCGCTGGAACTACGCCGGCACTGGTGGCGTGGTGCGCGCCGCGGACCTCACGCTGGGCATCCTCGGTCTCGGCCGCATCGGCAAGCGCATGTCGTACGTCTCGCGCAATGTCTTCGGCCCTGTAATCGCCTGCGACCCGTACCTCATCGACGGTGATTTTCCGGCCTATGTCTCGCGCGTCTCGAAGGAAGAGCTGTTCCGCAAGGCCGACATCGTTTCGCTGCACGTGCCGCTCAACGACGAGACGCGCGGCCTCGTCGACAAGCGCCTGCTTTCGCTCATGAAGAAGGGCTCGTATCTCGTGAACACCGCGCGCGGCGCAGTGGTGGTGGTGGAAGATGTGCTTGCCGCCCTCGATTCCGGCCGCCTCGATGGCGCCGCACTCGACGTGCTGCCGCTGGAACCGCCGCCCGCCGGGCACGCAATGCTCACCCATCCTCGCCTGCTGCTCACCCCGCATGCCGCGTTCTATTCGATTGAGGGCGAGCGCGAACTGCGCCGCAAGGCGACGCAGAACCTCATAGACTGGGCCACTACCGGCCGACCCCGCTACGTCGTATCCGAAGGCGCCCCGATGGCGGCGGGGCGTCCCCGCACCGGCGGGGATCCAGTCCAGGAAAAATAAATGGCCTCAGTCCACATCCGCAACGCGCAGAAGTACTTCGGTGGCACCCACGTGATCCGCGGGGTAGACATCGACATCGCAGACGGTGAGTTCGCCGTGCTGGTCGGACCCTCGGGGTGCGGCAAGTCCACTCTTCTGCGGATGATCGCGGGCCTCGAGGAGATCAGCGGCGGCCAGATCGAGATCGGCGGCAGGGTCGTGAACGACATGCAGCCGAAGGAGCGCGACATCGCGATGGTGTTCCAGAACTACGCGCTTTATCCCCACATGACCGTGCGCGACAACATGGCCTTCAGCATGCTGCTCGCCAAGCGCTCGCGCGCCGAGGTCGACGAACGCGTGAAGAAGGCCGCCGGCATCCTCGGCCTGGGCGATCTGCTGGACCGCTTCCCGCGGCAACTTTCCGGCGGCCAGCGCCAGCGCGTGGCCATGGGCCGCTGCATCGTGCGCGATCCACAGGTCTTCCTGTTCGACGAGCCGCTCTCGAACCTGGACGCCAAGCTGCGCGTGGCGATGCGCACCGAGCTGAAGGAATTGCACCAGCGACTCAAGACCACTTCGATCTACGTGACCCACGACCAGATCGAGGCCATGACCATGGCCGACCAGATCGTGGTGATGAAGGACGGGCTGATCGAGCAGAAGGGCAGCCCCCTCGAGCTCTACGACCGGCCCTCGAACCTCTTCGTGGCGGGATTCATCGGCTCGCCGGCGATGAATTTCCTGCCGGGTACCCTGCGCCGCTCCAACGGCTCCGCGCAGGTGGAGCTCGCCGAAGGCACGATGGTGCCCGCTCCGCCTGGCGCCGCGGGTGAAAACGGCCAGAAGGTCGTGTTCGGCACGCGACCTGAAAACCTTGCTATCGCCACCGGCGGCGCGGGACTCGCGGCCACCGTGATCGTGGTGGAACCAACGGGCGCGGACACGCAGGTATTCGCGAAGGTGGGCGGCGCCGACGTCACGGCTGTCTTCCGCGAGCGCCACGAGTTCCGCGCGGGTGACGCAGTGCGGCTGATGCCGGACCACGAGCGCACGCATTTGTTTGATGCTGAGTCGGGTAAGTCGTTGCGTCAAAACTCGGGACCCTGAAACCCGGTTTCAGACCCACAACAACGGAGGAGAAAACAGCATGTCCAAGTTCTCGAGACGGGATTTCCTCAAGACCACGGCGGGCGCCGCGGCTGCGGGGACAGTAGGTGTTGGTGGCGCCCTGTGGGCGCCGGAAGCGCATGCACTGGGTAAATGGGTGCCGGAGAAGGGCGCCAAGCTGCGCGTGCTGCGCTGGAAGCGCTTCGTGCAGGGCGACGAGGACGCGTGGCTCGCCAATACGAAGAAGTTCGCCGCGCTGCACAAGATCGAAGTGCGGGTCGACAGCGAAGGCTGGGAGGACGTGCGCCCGAAGGCGGCGGTCGCGGCCAACGTCGGCAGCGGTCCGGACATCATCATCTCGACCTTCGAGGATGCGCACCAGTATCCCGACAAGCTGGTCGACGTGACCGACGTCTGCAACTACCTCGGCGCCAAATACGGCGGCTGGTACGACGTGTGCAAGGACTACTGCGTCGAGAAGGGCAAGTGGATCGCGGTTCCCATGGGCTGCGCGGGCAATGCCATCGTGCACCGCATCGGCGCGATGAAGGAGGCGGGCTTCAGCGAGTTCCCGAAGGACACCGCCGGCTTCCTCAAGCTCGCGCAGGCGTACAAGGCCAAGGGCATGCCGCCGGGATTCGCTCTCGGCAACGCCACGGGAGACGGAAACGTGTGGTGCCACTGGCTGGTGTGGTCGCACGGCGGCAAGATGGTTGACCAGAAGGGCAACGTGGTGATCTCGAGCCCCGAGACCGAGGCCGCGCTCAACTACGGCAAGCAACTCTACGACACCTTCATACCCGGCACGCTGTCGTGGCTCGATCCGAACAACAACAAGGCCTTCCTCGACGGCCAGATCGGCATGACTGCGAACGGGATCTCGGTCTATTACGCGGCGAAGACCTCTGCGGACCCGAAGATCAAGGCGATGGTGGAAGACATCGGCCACGCCAACTTCCCGATCGGCCCGGTCGGCAAGCAGACGGAGCTGAACCTGTTTTTCCCGATGATGCTGTTCAAGCATTCCAAATATCCGAATGCGGCCAAGGCGTACCTCGCGTACATGATGGAAAAGGAGCAATACGAGCCGTGGCAGCAGGCGGCCATCGGTTATGTCTCCCAACCCCTCAAGGCGTACGAGAAGAACCCGCTCTGGGGCTCGGATCCCAAGAACAAGCCCTATAGCGACTCGATGAAAATCATGCTGCCGAACGGCTACTCGGGCCCCATGGGCTTCGCGTCGGCCGCAACGATGGCCGACTTCGTCATGGTGAACATGGTTGCCGAGGCGGTCTCCGGCTCGAAAACGCCCAAGGAGGCGATGGAGCGCGCAAAGGCCCGCGCGGAACGCTACTACAAAGTGTGATGCGACCAACGCCGGTTGGAGCGGTCCACAGCCGCCCAACCGGCAACCACGACATGCAACGATTTCTCAACAACCGAAACGTCCTCGGGCTGCTCTTCATGCTGCCCGCGGGGCTGTTGCTGCTGGTTTTCCTCACCTATCCCCTCGGGCTCGGCACCTGGCTCGGCTTCACCGACACCAAGGTCGGGCGCGCGGGGGTCTGGGTGGGCCTGGACAACTACAAGTACCTCTGGGGTGACGAGGTCACGCGCCTGGCGCTCTTCAATACGCTGTTCTACACATTCGTCGCCAGCGTGATCAAGTTCGCGCTCGGCCTGTGGCTTGCGATGCTCCTCAATCGCAACCTGCCATTCAAGTCGTTTTTTCGCGCGGTGATCCTGCTGCCCTTCATCGTGCCCACGGCGCTGTCGGCACTCGCGTTCTGGTGGATCTATGACGCACAGTTCTCGATCGTCAGCTGGACGCTGATGAAGATGGGCTTGATCGACAGGTACATCGATTTCCTCGGGGAGCCGTGGCTCGCGCGCTTCTCGGTCATCGCCGCGAACATCTGGCGCGGCATCCCGTTCGTCGCGATCTGCCTGCTCGCGGGCCTGCAGACGATTTCGCCCTCGCTCTACGAGGCCGCCGCGCTCGACGGGGCCACGCCCTGGCAGCGCTTCCGCTTCGTGACCCTGCCGCTGCTCACGCCGATCATCGCGGTGGTCATGACTTTCTCGGTGCTCTTCACGTTCACCGACTTCCAGCTGATCTACGTCATCACGCGTGGCGGGCCGCTCAATTCCACCCACCTCATGGCGACGTTATCGTTCCAGCGCGCCATTTCCGGGGGATCCCTGGGCGAGGGTGCGGCGATCGCAACCGCCATGGTCCCGTTCCTGCTCGCGGCCGTGCTCTTCAGCTATTTCGGGTTGCAGCGGCGCGCGTGGCAACAGGGAGGAAACGACAAGTGAGCGTGACCGAAAAGGCCTCCAGCGAGGGAATGACGTTCCTGGAATCGGTGCCGCGGCGAGTGGTGACGCTTTACGTGCCGATCGCCATCTTCGTCTTCGTGCTGCTGTTCCCGTTCTACTGGATGGTGATCACCTCGTTCAAGCCCGACGCGGAACTGCTGACCCGCGAAGGCAATCCCTTCTGGGTGGTCGCGCCGACACTGGCGCACTTCGAGAAGCTGCTCTTCCACACGCCCTATCCCGAGTGGATGTGGAACACGATCGTGGTCTCGGTGGTATCGACGTTTTTCTCGCTCGCCGCGAGTGTGTTCGCCGCCTACGCGATCGAACGGCTGCGCTTCAAGGGAGCGAAGCAGACCGGGCTCGCGATTTTCCTCGCCTACCTGGTGCCGCCGTCGATCCTGTTCATTCCACTCGCGGCCATCGTGTTCAAGCTCGGCCTCTTCGATACCAAATGGGCGCTGATCCTGACGTACCCCACCTTCCTGATCCCGTTCTGCACCTGGTTATTGATGGGCTACTTCCGCTCGATCCCGTTCGAGCTGGAGGAGTGCGCACTGATCGACGGGGCCACGCGCTGGCAGATCCTGGTGAAGATCATCCTGCCGCTCGCGGTGCCGGGGCTGATCTCCGCGGGCATCTTCGCTTTCACGCTGTCGTGGAACGAGTTCATCTACGCGCTCACCTTCATCTCTTCGTCGGAAGTGAAGACGGTTCCGGTGGGTGTGGTCACCGAACTCGTCGAGGGCGACGTGTATCACTGGGGCGCGCTGATGGCGGGCGCGCTCCTCGGCTCGCTGCCGGTAGCCGTCATCTACTCGTTTTTCGTCGAGTACTACGTCTCCGGGATGACGGGCGCGGTGAAGGAGTAGATACCCGCCGATTCGCGGGCTGCCCGTTCGCTACGGGAGTTGCGCTGAAGTTCATTCGACTACCATTGGGGTTTCCGACCAGACAGGGATCCCCTGCAATGAAATTGCCGCTCGCAGTCGCTGCACTCGCACTTGCCGGCTGCGCCACCGTCGGCGTATCGCAGCCGATCATGGGCACGAAGCCGAGCTACATCGACCTGTACACCGAGAGCGTGCCCAACATCGCGGCGCTCTCGCATCGCATCTACACGCCGAGCCTCGATGACGGCTATGTCCCGCAGGGCCTCGCAAGCGGCGAGGGCTACCTCTACGTGAGCAGCTACCTGCCGAAGCCGGACCTGAAGGCCAACACCGGCCCCTGCCGTATCTTCCGCATCGAAGCCGCCACCGGAAAACCCGCGGGCCACATCGACATTCCCGAAGGCACCTGCACGCACTCCGGGGGCCTGGCGTACATGGGCAACGGCAAGCTCTTCCTTGCCGACACGCGCCAGGTGTTCATGATCGACGTTCCCAGGGCGCTGGCCTCGGGCACTTCGGCGGGTGCTTCGAAGGCGGTGAAGATCACCGGCCTGCTGCGCGGCTCCTACGCGGCCACGGATGGCAAGGATTTCTGGATCGGCACCTGGACCAAGGACAAGCCGGAGGTGGCGAAGATGTTCCGCCTCGATCCGAGACTTTTCGACAACTACGATGGCCAGACGGTGATGGAAGATCGGGCGGTCGAATCGATCACCATTCCGCTGGAGGCGCAGGGTGCGGCCTTTGCGAAGGACGGCACGTTGTGGGTATCGGCCAGCAACAGCAGGTGGGGCAAGCTCTACAAGCTCGATCGCCAGGGCAAGGTGCTCGGCGAATACGCGATGACGCCGGGGCTTGAGGACCTCACCATCGACGAATCGGGCCAGCTGTGGGGACTCTCGGAGTCCGGCACGCGCAAGTATCTCGCCTGGGAGACGCGTTTCCCGTACATCTTCAAGATCGACACGGCCGCGCTCAAATGAAGATCGGATTCGTGGGGCTCGGCGCGATGGGGCGCGGTATGGCGGGGTCGTTGCTTCGCGCCGGCCACCAGGTGCACGTGTGCGACGTGCGCGCCGAGGCTGCGAAGGCATTTGCCGCCGAAGGCGGCGTGGCCTGCGCCAACCCTGCTGAAGTTGCACGTGCCTGCGAGGTAATTGTCTCCGTTGTCGTGAACGCCGAGCAGTCCGAGCAGGTGTTGTTCGGTGAAAACGGCGCGGGCGAAGTGATGAAGAAGGGCAGCGTCTTCGTGATGTGTTCGACGGTGGATCCCAAGTGGTCGATCGCGCTCGAAGGGCGGCTGCACGCCATGGGGTTGTTGTACCTCGATGCACCGATCTCCGGTGGCGCCGCCAAGGCCGCGAGTGGGCAGATGACGATGATGACGGCGGGGAGTCCTGGGGCGTACGAGAAGTGCGGCACGATCCTTTCGGACATGGCCGCCAACGTCTACAAACTCGGCGACAAGGCAGGACCGGGCAGCACGGTGAAAATCGTGAACCAGCTGCTTGCGGGCGTGCACATCGCGGCGGCAGCGGAGGCGATGGCGCTGGGCATTCGCGCAGGCGCGGATCCCGCGCAGCTGTATGAAGTCATCACGCACAGCGCGGGCAACAGCTGGATGTTCGAAAACCGCATGGCGCATGTGCTTGCCGCGGACTACACGCCTTTGTCGGCGGTGGATATTTTCGTGAAGGACCTCGGCATTGTGCTCGATACGGCGCGTGCTTCGAAGTTTCCGCTGCCGCTGGCTTCCACCGCCCACCAGATGTTCATGCAGGCTTCTTCCGCGGGTTATGGGCGGGAAGACGATGCCGCGGTGATCAAGATTTTCCCGGGGATCGACCTGCCGGGGGCGAAATGACGAGCGGCGGCGTGAACTTCCGACGGTTTGTTTTCAACACAGAGGACATAGAGGAAAAGGCGAGGACACAGGGTAAAAAATGACCATTGTCCGGGAAGCTGCTGGCGACAACTCGGATCAATCGATTTGTCTTTACCCCGTGTCCTCGCCTTTTCCTCTGTGTCCTCTGTGTTAAAGAATCAGCGCCCAAATTTTCGTGACCTGTTCGCCATGACCGCCCGCAAAGAATGACCAACATCCGCCTCGGCTGCATCGCTGACGACTTCACTGGCGCCACCGATCTCGCCAACAACCTGGTGCGCGCCGGAATGCGAGTGGTGCAGACGATCGGTGTCCCCACCGGCCCTCTGGCGGAAGAAGTCGACGCCGTGGTTGTCGCACTCAAGTCGCGCACCATCCCGGC
>JBDSMR010000133.1:0-3203 GCA_039915735.1 Usitatibacter sp.
TGTTCCTCCTGCTGGCCTTGCCACCGATCATCCTGGTCAGCGCGCTCTCGTAGTACTTCATGGAGCGGCCGTTCCTGAGGATGAATCGGCAGCGCTAGATCAACCCGCGCTCCGCAAACGAAAGACACGCGCCAGGCGCAACGATGAAATGGTCGAGCACCTTGATGTCCACGAGCGCGAGCGCTTCCGCAAGTGTTCGCGTGAGCGCCTGGTCCTGCACGCTGGGCTCCGCAACGCCCGAGGGATGGTTATGCGCGAGGATCAGCCCCGCGGCGTTATGGCGCAGAGCGCTTTTCAGGACCTCCCGGGGGTAAACACTCGTTTGCGTAAGGGTGCCGCGGAACAACTCCTCCGCCGCGATCACGCGGTTCTGCGCATCGAGGTACACGCAGTAAAAACATTCGTGCCCCAGGTCCTGCATGCGCAGCCGCAGGTAACCGCGCACGGCCGCAGGCGAGGCAAGGCTGTCACGCGACTTCATTTCCTCGGTGAAAGCACGGCGCGCGAGCTCCATCACCGCGGAGATCTGCGCGCACTTGGCGGCGCCAAGGCCGGGCACCTTGCCGAGCTCCCCGCGCGGTGCGGATAGCACCATCGAAACGCGGCCGAAGCGGGCAAGCAGCTCTCCGGCCACCTGGACCGCACTTTTGCCGCGCACGCCGGTGCCGAGGAAAAGCGCGAGGAGCTCCGCGTCCGATAACGCGCCCGGGCCTTGCGCCAAAAGCCTTTCCCGGGGCCGCTCGGCAAGCGGCCAACGTGCCATGGACATGCCAACCTCGGTCGCGAGTAAAATGTGTTGATGGATAAAGTCCCGGTTCGCCGATTGCTCCTTGGCGTCACAGGCGGGGTTGCCGCCTACAAAGTGGCCGAGCTCGCGAGGCTGTTGCAAAGGAATAACGTGGAAGTCCAGGTCGCGATGACCGAGGCCGCCACTAAATTCGTCACGCCCGCCACTTTCCAGGCGCTCACCGGCCGCCACGTGGTCACCGACCTCTGGGATGCGAGCTTCCCCAATCACATGGCGCACATCGAGATTTCGCGCGGTGCGGAAGCCATTCTTGTTGCGCCGGCCAGCGCGGACTTCATGGCCAAACTCGCCAACGGCCTCGCCGACGACGCGCTCTCCACTACGTGCCTGGCGCGCAACTGCCCGCTGATCGTGGTGCCGGCGATGAACCGCGAGATGTGGGACAACCCGGCCACGCGTCGCAACGTGGCCACCCTGCGCGATGACGGCGTCACCATCCTCGGCCCCGCGGCAGGTGACCAGGCGTGTGGTGAAGTCGGCATGGGCCGCATGCTCGAGCCCGAGGAAATCCTCGAAGCGGTGCTGGCATTCCTCGCGCCGAAGAAACTCGCCGGCCGCAAGGTGATCGTGACCGCGGGCCCGACGTTCGAGGCCATCGACACGGTGCGCGGCATCACTAACCAGTCGTCCGGAAAGATGGGTTACGCCATCGCGGAAGCAGCCACTTCGCTGGGTGCGGAAGTCACGCTCATCAGCGGCCCGACCGCGATCGCGCCGCCCTCACAGGCGCACTTTGTCTATGTGACCAGCGCGGCCGAGATGGCCAACGCGGTGAAGGCCCACGTGGCGGGCAGCGATTTCTTCTTCAGCGTGGCGGCCGTGGCGGACTACACACCCGTCGCTGCGTCGAACCGCAAGCTCAAGAAAACCGCCGAGCCGATGGAGCTCAAGCTCAAGCCCACGGAGGACATCCTCGCGTACGTGGCGGCGCTGGCGAATGGCCCGTTCTGCGTCGGTTTCGCCGCCGAGAGCGAAGACCTCGCCGCCTACGCGCAGGCCAAGCGCGCGCGCAAGAAGATCCCGATGATTGTCGCCAACCTGGTGCAACACGCCGTCGGCAAGGAAGAAAACGAAGTCACCATCTACGACGACCACGGCGCGCATCCGCTGGCACGGGCGCCGAAATCAAGGATTGCGCAAGGCATCGTGGCGCACGCCATCGCCCTCGCCGGCGAGCGCCCGAGCGCCAAGGTGCGATCGCTCAAGCAGGTTTCCTGAGTTGTAACACCGGGGACAGACCCGGCTTGTGCACGCAACCTGCGTGCACCCGCTGGGGTCTGTCCCCGGTGTTACAACTGACTGCCACCTACCTCGTGAAGAAAATGAAAAAACTCGACATCAAGATCATCGACGAGAAAATCCGTGCGCATCTGCCGGCCTACGCCACCCGTGGCTCCGCCGGCCTGGACCTGCGCGCGTGCATCGATGAAGCAATCACGCTCAAGCCCGGCGATAGCACGCTCATCCCGACGGGCCTCGCAATCCATCTCGCCGACCCGTCGCTTGCGGCCGTGATCATTCCGCGCTCGGGCCTCGGTGCGAAGCACGGCATCGTGCTCGGCAACCTCGTCGGCCTGATCGATTCCGACTACCAGGGGCAGGTGCTGGTCTCGTGCTGGAACCGCGGCAAGGAAGCCTTCGTGATCAATCCGCTCGAGCGCATCGCGCAGATGGTGGTGGTCCCGGTAGTGCATGTCGAGCTCAACGTCGTCGAGTCGTTCGAGGAAAGCGCTCGCGGCGCGGGCGGCTTCGGCTCCACCGGAAAGGCCTAGGCGAAATGCGCGGCATCATCCTCTTCGCCCATGGCGCCCGCGATCCCGAATGGGCGCGGCCCTTCGAGGCCATCCGCGACATCGTGCGCAAGCAGCGCCCCGAGTGCCCTATAGCACTCGCCTATCTCGAGGTGATGACGCCCACGCTGGAAGACGCGGTAGCGGCGCTGGTGGCCCAGGGCGCCCCGGCGATCACCGTGTTCCCGGTGTTCATGGCGCAGGGCGGGCACCTCAAGCAGGACGTGCCCCGGCTGCTGGACGCGGTGCGTGCCTTGTACCCTCACATCCCGATCTGCCAGGAAAGCGCGATCGGCGACGTGCCGGAGATCCTGCAGGCGATCTCCCAATGGATCGTGGAACGCTCCGGGTAGCTACTTCTTCCCGCAGATTCCGAAGCCGTCGTTCCACCCCATTGAATACTGCCCATCGGCTGAAAACCGGGCCGCATCCTTGCGGGCATAACTGGAGCGCTTGGCCGTCTCGCAGCCATCGATGTAGCCCTCGCGCACCGCCGGCGGATAACCGGTCAGGTTGTAGGTGGGCTTGGAAGCGCGCTCGCGCCGCTCCTGCGCCTGCACCGGGTTTTCCGGCGCGCTGGGCGCCACGTAGGGCTGGCTGGCGCA
>JBDSMR010000105.1:0-35259 GCA_039915735.1 Usitatibacter sp.
GCCAATGCCTGGCTGACCCTCGCGGCGGATCGCGAGCTGCTGCGCGTTTCGCAGGCGACGCTGCAGACCCAGGAGTCCAGTTTCAACCTCGCGCAGAAGCGCTACGAGCTGGGTGCGGTCTCGCGCCTCGATTTCTCCCAGTCGCGCACCGTGGTTGAAACCGCGCGAGCCGATACCGCGCGCTACGAAGGCCAGGTTGCGCGGGACACCAATGCGCTGCAGTTGCTGGTGGGCGCTCCGATCGACGCCGCGAAATTGCCGGCGGGTTTCGGTACGCAGCATGTCTCCGGTTTGCTGGCCATCCCGGAGGGCCTGCCTTCCGAAGTGCTGCTGCGCCGCCCGGACGTGCGCCAGGCCGAAGAGCTGCTGCGTTCCTCCAACGCCAATATCGGTGCCGCGCGTGCTGCGTTTTTCCCTTCGATCACACTCACCGGCGCAGTGGGCACGGCGAGCAACGAGCTCTCCGGGCTCTTCAAGGGCGGCTCGTTTGCATGGAGCTTCATCCCGCAGATCAACATCCCGATCTTCCAGGCCGGCAAGCTCAATGCGCAGCTCGGTGCAGCGAAGGCGGAGCGTGACATCGCGCTGGCCCAATACGAGAAATCCATTCAAGTTGGCTTTCGTGAAGTGGCCGATGCATTGGCGCTTTCGCGCACACTCACCGCGCAGCAGCAGGCGCAGGAAGAGTTGCTCAAGGCCGCAACCGAAGCGCAGCAGCTTTCCGAGGCGCGCTACAAGGCCGGTCGCGACAGCTTCCTCATCCTGCTCGACGCGCAGCGCACGCTTTATTCCGCGCAGCAGGCGCTGGTCACCACGCGCCTGGCTGAACAGGCCAACCGCGTGGCGCTCTACAAGGCGCTGGGCGGCGGATGGAAGGAGCGCGGTTGAGCCGCGTGCCCAACGAGAAGGTGGCCGCGCGGGCCGAAGCGCAACGCATCCGCATCCTCGATGCGGCGCAACACTGTTTCATCGCCGACGGCTTCCATGCGGCGACCATGGCCACCATTGCCGAACGTGCCGAGATGAGCACCGGGCTCATCTATCGCTACTTCGAGAACAAGGACGCCATCGTGCTCGCCATCATCGAGCGCGAGCTGCAGCTGCGGCGCGCTCGCATCGCGACGCTGCATGGCGCCGTCGACCTGGCCGCCGGCATGGCCGAAACCTTCAGCGACCTGCGCTCAGCGGCGCCAGGCATGGTAAACGCGGCTCTTTTCCTCGAGATGAGTTCGGAGGCCACGCGCAAGGAAAGCATTGGAGCGGCCGTACGCCATGCCGACCACTTGTTGCGCGCGGATTTCGAGGCGTATCTCGCGCGCGACCCTTCGCAGGGCGGCATGGGCCTGGGCCGCGAGGAAGCCGCCGCCGGCGCGACATTCGTCCAGATCCTTTTTGAAGGGTTGGCCGTGCGCGCCGCGCGCGAGCCGGACCTCGACCCGCAGGCGCTACTGAAAACGCTCGCTGCCTTCGTGCCCTGGCGGCCCCAGAAACACGTGGCGTCCTAGCACGCCGGCAAGCTAGGACGCTGCAAGCGCCTGGTCGACGTCGTCAATCAAGTCGTTGATGTCCTCGATGCCCACCGACATCCTGATGAGGTCGGAAGGGCAAAGCGTCTGCGGACCCTCGACGCTCGCGCGGTGCTCGACAATGCTCTCGACCGAACCCAGCGAGGTCGCCTGCTTGAACCGGCGCAAGGCGCCGGCAAATGCCCTCGCGGGGGCTTCCCCCCCCAGCCGCACGGACAACATTGCCCCGAAGCCACCAGCCATCTGCCTGCTCGCGATGTCGTGCCCCGGGTGGCTGGCCAGGCCCGGATAAAGGACGCTCGAGATCCTTGCGCTTGCTTCCAGGTGTGCGGCGAGCTTCGCCGCGTTCGCCGACGCGGCATCGACGCGCAGGAAGAGCGTACGCATCCCTCGAAGCAGAAGCCACGCCTCGAAGGGCCCAAGCACCGCTCCGCCCGACGAACGCACCGCGCGGATCCTGGTCCAGAGTTCGCTCTCCTCGGCAGCAACCAGCGCACCAGCGACCACGTCGGAATGGCCGTTTAGATACTTCGTCGCCGAATGCATGACGATGTCGACTCCGAGCTCGAGCGGACGCGTGTGCACGGGTGTGGCGACGGTGGAGTCCGCCACAACGGTCGCGCCGAAACGATGCGCGATCTCCACCGTCGCGGCGATGTCCTGGATGTCCCACATCGGATTCGCCGGCGTTTCGAGCCAGACCAGACTGGGACGCTCCTTGCGGCAGGCGTCCTCGAAGGCTTGCAGGTCACCGTTGGGATAAAACGAACTCAGCAGGCCCCACTCACGCGCCGGGCCGGTCAGCCAGTTGCGCAGCCCCCAATACATCATGCGCGGCGCCAGCACGGCAGCGCCCGGCCGCAACGCCTGGAAGACTGCCGTGGCGGCGGCCATCCCGGACGAAAAAAGCAGCGCGTGCCGGCCGCATTCCAGGGCCGCAAGCAGCGCCTCGGGCTGGTCGTAGGCGGGGTTCTGGTCCCGTGAATAGATCTTCCCGCCGGGATAGGAGCCGTCGGCCGCGCGCTCGAAAGTCGTCGCCGGGTGGATCGCCGGGATCAGGCCGCGGTGTTGGGGTTCGACCCATCCCAGGGCCTCGGCGGCGAGCGTGCGGGGCTTCATGGCTTGGGGCAGTCCTGCAAGGGTGGCGATTCGATGAGGGTGCGGCGCAGCTGACCGCGGTCGGCCTTTCCGGTGCGGCCGCGCGGAATCCCGGACCCGAAGTGAATCGCGTCGGGCACCTTGAATTTGTCGAGGCGCGCCGCGATCCAGGCCTTCAGGACCTGAGTGCTCGGGGCTGCGCCCTCGACCGGCACCACGAGCGCGTGGATCCGTTCCCCCATGATCGGATCGGGCACGCCGGTGACGATAGCCTCCGAGACGCCCGGGTGCGAAAGCAGCATGAGTTCCACCTCCATTGGCGAAATCTTGTTCCCGCCGCGCGAGATAATTTCCTTGCTGCGGCCGATCATCTCAAGGCCACCATCCGGGCGGATGCGAACAATGTCCCCGGTCCTGAAATGGCCGCCGCGATAGGCCTCGCGGGTAAGCACAGGATCGTCGAGATAGCCGTTCATTGCAAATTCCGATCGCAGGAGGAGTTCGCCGGATTCACCCGCGCCAACATCGCGGTCGTCGGCGTCGGCGACGCGGTACTGGACGCCCGGTGACACCCTGCCCAGGGTTCCGTGCAAGCCTTGGGAATCTGCGGGGGAGAGGATGAAGTCCGAGGTAGCGGTCTCGGTTGTGCCGTACACGTCGAAGACCTGAATCCGCGGAAATGCTGCTCTCAGGCGCTCGTCGACCAACGCATCGAGCGGCTCGCCGCCCAGGATGATCTGCTTGAGCGTCTCCCCTGATGCGACCGCTTCCAGCGCCTGGGCAATGTCCGCATCGGGCGAGCGGAACACTGCGCGCAGCATCGTGGGCACCATCGCAACCGTTGTGATGCGATCATGCGCAAGCGTGCGCAGGATCGACAGCGCGTCGAATTTCTCCCGCATTACCAGCGCGCCGCCGTTGATCAAAGTGAGCAGCGATACCCAGAGACCGAAGCTGAACGTCATCTGCAGCACGAGAAGACTCCTCGTGTCCGGTGAGAACTGCAGGATCCCCTTGAGCGTGTGCAGCTTGCCCGAGAAGGCCTTGTGGGAGATGACGGTCCCCTTCGGCTGGCCGGTTGAACCCGACGTGAAGACTATGAGTGCGGCGGCATCCAGGATGGGCCGGGGTGCTGGCGGCGCCTCACGTGCCTTGTGAATTCGCGCGCCGGACGCAGCGCCTCGCCCTCCCAGCGCCTCGAAGTTGCCAGTGGCATCGACGACCCATCGCGCGCCAGTGCGCTTCAGCATCTCCTGGAACGAGTGGGCAGGCGAAGTACGGTGCACCGGCACCATCACCGCTCCGGCCCGCCAGATCGCAAGCGCGACCACCCAATCCAACGCCTTGTTGGAAACCAGCGCAACTACCGGCTCGTTGGAGCAGGCGCCGCCATCCTTCAACTCCGCCGCCAGCTCCGCAGAGAGCCGGTCGAGGTCCGCGTACGAAACTGCCCGCTGTCCGTCGTCGATGGCGATGCGCTCATTCCAGCGCTTGCACGACGCGGCCAGCCATTCGCCGAGGTTCGCGTGCTCCATGTCGTCAGGGAAAGCGCGCGTCCCGCCACGCGAACGCCGCTCGAAGTCCCTCGCTTCTGGCGATCTCGAAGAAGCGACGCTTGTCGGGCGATCCCTCGGATTCGATGTGCAGGTCGATGTCGAGGCTTGCTTGCAGCGCCTCGGCAAGGCCCATGATGTCGAAGGTGCGGTTGATTGCCTGCTTGGTCTGGCTCACCAGGTTGGGATCGATCGCGGCGATACGATGCGCGGCCCTCATCGCCTCCGCCAAGTGTTCACCCCCGGGCACCACCCGATTCACGAATCCCATCTGCAGCGCTTCGGCGGCGGAAATCCGGTCGAGCCCGAGGAGGATTATCTCCTTCGCCCGTTTGGGTCCGACCACCCACGGCAGGATCATGGTGACGATTCCGGCGCCGAATTTGAGCTCCGGCTCGCCAAACGTCGCGTCATCAGCCGCGATGGTGATATCGCAACTGATGGCGAGTTCCATGCCCCCTGCAAGGCAGGGCCCGTGCACTGCTGCGATGGTGGGCACCCTCGATCGCCACACGCTCATCGTCGTAGCGAACTCGTCCCACAGCACGCGACGCCACTCGGCGGTGCCGGAGATGCCGGAGTTCATCTGCTCCTTGAGGTCGAAGCCGGTGGAGAACGCGCGGCCCGAGCCCGTTACGACAAGCGCACGCACCTCGCTGTCCCCTTCGACCTCGGCCAGCACCTGCGCGATCTCGCGGCGCATGGCTGCGCTCATCGCATTGAGCTGGTCGGGACGATTTAACGTGAGGACCGCAACCGCCTTGTCGCGTGTGAACTGAATGGCTTCGAACGACCCGCCGGACATGTGCCCTGTGCTCAGATCCGGTATTTCGCGATGACGCCGGCGTCCGGCTCGAGGCCCAGCCCCGGTCCCTGTGGGACGGCAATGCGGCCTTTCTTCGGGACCATGGCGTCGCCCCAGAGCTCGGCATCGAAGTCGCAGAACAGCCGCTCAAAGACCGGCGACGTACGCAAGGCGGCATGCAAGTGCACCGTGGCCACCTGTCCGGGGCCGAACAGCGCGCAATGCGGCACCAGCTCAACCCCATGGGCCTCGCACAGCGCCGCTATCTTGAGCACCTCCGTGAGCCCGCCGGTCTTCGCGACGTCGGGCTGCGCGATATCGATCGCGTTCTCCCGAATCATTGCGACGAAGTCGTGCAAGCTGCCGGCGTTCTCCCCGGCAGCGATGCGATCGATTCCCAGCTCGCGCACCTTGGCCAGGCCCAGGTAGTTCTCCGGTGGCCACACCGGTTCCTCGAGCCAATGCAGGCCCAGGGGCTCCATCTCCCGGCTGTAGCGCATGGCCTCCGACACTGTCCACGGGCAGTTCGTGTCCAGCATTACCTTCACGTCCGGTCCGGCGGCTTGCACCGCTGCACGGACCTCGTCCATGCCAATCTCGTGCAGCTTCACATAACGGTAGCCGCGGTCGACCGCTCGGCGAACGGCCTTCACGACGTCGTCCACATTCCCGTACCGCATCAGGCTTGCATAGACCTCGACCTCGGCAGCGTGCGCGCCTCCGAGCAGCTGATGCAGCGGAACACCGCAGGCCTTTCCGAGGATGTCCCAGAGCGCGACGTCCACGGCGGCGATGCCGTAGACGATCGGCCCGATGCGGCCGAAGTTATGCAGCTGGAACTCGAGGTCGTGCTTGATTTTCGAGATCTGCCTCGCATCGCGCCCGATGAGCAACGGAAGAATGCGGCTTTCGATCAGCTGCCGCAGGGAGCGGTCGCGATTGCGCGAAAACGCCTCGCCCCAGCCGACGAGGCCATCCTCGGTTTCCAGGCGAACCAGAAGGATGTCGAAGTTGTTGGCGGGCTCGCCGCCGAAACTCCACGGCGGCGTGCCCCCAGCCTCGAACGGCAGGGACAGAAGGATCGATTCCGCCTTGACGATCTTCATTTGTCGGCGTATCGCGACATGTACTCCTCCATGATTGTCTGCAGGCGAATGGGCGTTTCCTGCATCGGGCAATGGCCGGAATTCTCGATCACCACAAGTTCGGCATTGGGATGGAACTTGAGGAACGTCTTGCGCAGGTCCGGCTCGAGAAAGCTTTCCTGGTCGTACTGGCCGGCGATCACCAGGATCGGTGCGTCCACGCCCATCGCCTCGGCGGAGAAATCCTCCTTGGTCCACATGTCGAGGTAGTCGCGCACCGCAGCCGGATCGCGCGTTTCTCGAGCCAGCCGCAGCTTCACGTTGGCCCATTGCGGCGACAGCCGGCCCGCCGTGATGCGCGTGGCGAGTTCGCGTACCGCATCGTCATCGGTCAAGGTCTTCAGGAAGAAGTCGAAACGCTCCTTCCCCATCTTGATCCCCGCCGCTGACACCGGCCCGATGGCGACGATCGACTTGATACGATCGAGGAAATGAACCGCCAGCCGCTCGACCACCATGCCCGTCATGGAGAAACCTACGGCATGAAAGCGATCCCACCCCAGGTAGGTGGCCAGGTCCACTGCGTCCTGAGCGGCCTCCATGGAGTTGTGTTTCCCGGGAATCTTGCGCGACCGTCCGTAGCCGCGAAGATCCATCAGGGCGTAGGTGTACTTCTCGGTGTCGAGGTACTGGAGCATCGGCTCGTAGCTGCTGCAATCGGCGAGCCAATCATTGAACATGATGACGCCTTCGGGGCCGTGGCCCCAAAGCGTGTGGCCAACTACCATTTTTTCTTCCTTTCCAGAGATTGCATCAGTTAGCGGACGATCTTGATGTCACTCAGCTTCGGGAGCCGGCCAGCGTCGATGTCGGTTTGCGCCTTGGTGATGAAACGCATATCGAGCTGCGGAGCGACGTCGAGCCGGGTCTGAAGGAGTTTTTGGGCGTGCAGGAAGTCCATCACGCGTTGCGAGGCCCGCATCTGCCCCTCGTCGATCACGAAATCCATCGTCTTGATGTCGGGGACCTTCGCCTTGAGGTAGCGGTCGGCCTGTGCCGAAACGCGCAGCAGCCCCTTGTCAATGCGTGACGTCTGGGCGAACCAGTCATGGGCAGTTTCAATGTTGTTGGAGGTCCACCACGCCGCCATGATCCAGGCCTTGA
Organism: Usitatibacter sp.; assembly: GCA_039915735.1. Classification (GTDB taxonomy): domain Bacteria; phylum Pseudomonadota; class Gammaproteobacteria; order Burkholderiales; family Usitatibacteraceae; genus Usitatibacter. Next base: position 7,232 of record JBDSMR010000105.1, read on the forward strand.
GGAATCGGACAGCTCCATCTTCGCCGTACTTGCTCAGGAACTTGCCGCTGAGTCCCATCCAGCCGCCGCCCTCGCCGGGCTTGCTCGCGTACAGCACTTTGTAGCCCGCCTGGATGAGGCGCTCCTGCGTAGGGTCCCAGGTCGTCACAGCATCCACGGCCTTCGACTGCAGCGCCGCCGCCTGTTCGGCCACGTCCTGGTTGACGATCTTCATGTCCTTGAATGGATCCTTGATGCCAGCCGCGACGATGTGCTCAATGCAGCGAGGAAAGGTCGTCGTGCCGAAGGGACCCGACAGCGTCCTTCCGCGCAGGTCGGCAAGACCTCCCTTGAAATCGGGCTGCGCCAACACGGCGAAGCGCTGGTCGTGCGTGCGGGACACGACCTTCGCGCCAGGAATCCTCGCCACGGCGCGCAACACCGGGGCATCGGCCGCAAAGATATTGTCGACTTCGCCCGCCACTGCCGCCTCCCCCAGCGGACCGCCGTAGGTGAACACCTTGAAGTCGGCCTTGATGCCGTTAAGCTCGAGGATGTTGGTGTGCTTCAGGGTTTCAAAGATTTCTCCACCGGTAGCCCACAGCGACTGGTAGCCGATGTTCATTTCGATTGGCTGCTGCCCGAGAACCGAGAGTGGCATTGCGACCGTAGCCGCAGTGAAGAGGGGCACGCATCGGCGAGTGAAGCGCATGCCGGCCCTGAGAAGCTTGACAAAAATCATGTGAAATCTCCCTTGTGCTGATACGGTTGAACTAGACAGCGTGATGGCTCCAAGGCGTGAGCTTTCGCTCCAACAACAACATCAGGTGATTCATCGCGAGGCCGATCACCCCGATGGTGATCATTCCCGCCAGTACCTTTTCTGTTTCAATGAGGACGCGAGCGGTCTGGATCATGTAGCCCAGCCCCGAAGTGGCGGCGATGAGTTCCGCGGCGATCACGCACATCCAGCCGACCCCCAGCCCGACCCGCATGCCCGCGAGGATGTAGGGCAACGCTGAGGGCAGCAACACCTTGCGCACGAAGAGCAGCCGCCCGGCGCCAAAACACTGCGCGGCTTGCACATGGATCGGCTCGACCGAGCGAATTCCCAGATACGTATTGGTGAAAATCGGGAAGAACGAGCCGAGGAAGATGATGAACCAGGCCGGCTTGTCCCCCAGGCCGAACCACAGGATGGCGATGGGGATCCACGCGATCACCGAGATCGGGCGGATGATCTCGATGATCGGCATGACATAGCGTGCCAGCCTGCGCCACCGCGCCAGCAGGGTCGCCAGGCTGACCGCGCAGACCGTGGCGATGAGAAAGCCGATGACTACGCGCCACACCGAGGCGACGATGTCTTTCCAGAGCAGCCCCAGTTTCGCGAGGTCGATCAGCGCCTGGAAGATCTTGCTCGGCGGCGGGAACAGGTTGCCGTCGATCCACGCGAAGCGCACGCCGAGCTCCCATAGAACGATCATCAATATCACGAGCGACCACTGCTCGATGCCGCGCGCGAGCGCCACAAGCGCGGAGTAGGCGCGCCTAACCACGATGCCCCGCATTGCTTTCCTCGTCCACGAAGCTGCGGACCTCTTTTCGCAGCGAATTCGCAAGGTGCTCGCGGTACTGCAGGAACTGGCGGTCCGAGCTTCTTATCGAGGCATCACGCGGTCTCGGCAACTCGATCTTCAACATCTCCTTGATCCTGCCGGGCCGGTGCGTCATGACCAGCACGCGGTCGCCAAGGAAGATCGCCTCGTCGATGTTGTGGGTGATAAGGACAAACGTCTTCTTGGTCGCGCCCCAGATGCTGAGGATCTCTTCCTGCATGACGTCGCGCGTCAGCGAATCAAGCGCGGCAAAAGGCTCGTCCATGAGTATCGCTTGCGGGTCCGGCGCGAGCGCCCGCGCGATACTTACCCGCTGCTTCATTCCGCCGGAGATGTGCCGTGGGTAGCGGTTTTCGAAACCTGTCAGGCCCACGAGGTTGACGTAGTGGGCGACAAGACTGCGGCGCTCCTCGCGAGGCAGCCCTTTGGCCTCGAGCCCGAATTCTATGTTTTCAGCCACCGTCATCCAGGGGAAAAGGCCGTACTCCTGGAACATCACGATGCGCTCCGGCCCTGGCTGCGTGACCACCTTTCCATCACTTACGACCTCGCCCGACGAAGGCCCCGTGAACCCCGCGAGCATATGCAACAGTGTTGTCTTGCCACATCCCGAGGGGCCGATGATGCAGAGGAACTCGCCCTGCGCGATCTCGCAGCTGACGTTATCAACCGCGACGACTTTCGAATGGAGCGCTCCGCCTTCGAAGGTCTTCGAAACATTTCTGACGAGGATGTCTCCCATGTTCCTGCGATGTCCTGGGTTGCCGGCCGCGACGGTATTCTGGTTAGTGATGGCCGCTACTAAGCGACCGCTAAATCGGCTTTGTCGAGATCCACCGGGTCGGTCCCCGGCCACATGTGCCTGCGCCAGAGCCAGATACGCATCAGGAGGCGCTTGCGTTCCGGTTCCGGGTAATCGACAAATGCCTTGCGTCCGTGCAGCGTCCAGTTGTTGTTGTTGAAAAGAATCTCCCCAGGCTCGAGTTTGTGCGAGTAGGCGAATTCGGGTCGCTCGAGGAGCGAATCGAGGTAGTCCAGCATCGCGGTCTCTTCATCGGTCATCGGGCAGCCGGCCTTGCGCATGCCGGGATCGATGTAGTAGCGCAGGTAGTGGATCTTCAACTCCTCGCGGATCACCTCGAAGATTGGCTTGGACCACGTAGCCGCCCCGCCCGGCAGGCGTTGCTCCACAGGTGGGTCGATGTGCCAGGGGCGGTTGAGCCGACCGAGGAACTCGGGATGCGCCAGCGAGATCTCCTTGAGCAGGCGATAGGCCGAGATCACGACGTTTTCGCCCCCGCTACTGGCGCTGGCGAGGCACATGAGGCCGAGGTAATCCGGCCACCGCGGCTCCAGCATCCCGTTGTCGGTATGCGGAAGGAAGTAGCGGGTGGTCTCGATCAGGCGATAGGGATCGGTGACCTTGTCCCCACGGTCCTGCACCGTGTCGAGCCGCTCTCCGCGAAGGTTCTGGCGTATGACACGCCCGAGGTAGTTCGCCAGACCCCAGTAGATCATCGCGTTTTCGTCGCGCGAGTAGCTGCCGACGTCTATTCCACGAACGACCACGAAGCCAAGCTCGTCGTCCAGTCGCGACCGTAGCTGGGGTACGTCGCAGCTGAAGCCCGGCACGCGGAAGTCCTCCGGCTCGATGATCCCGAGGTGGATCTTGCGGCGACGAAGACCTTCGACCGCAGCGCTGATTTGTTGTCGCGCCTCGTCAGTCAAGTCGTAGAAGATCGGGCGGCTCTCGCGCGTGATTGATTCCCGGGTCCATGCACGACGCTCGTTCGCCGGGAAGTCAGCCTGGCCTGCAAGCGACTTCGTTGCAACCTCGCCTCCGATCGTACGGGCCATGCGAGCATCTCCGCGGGGTGGTGAGCGACCTTGGAAATTTTTTTGCACAAATTTGCAGCGCGTTTGCAGTGAGCCTACGGGACAGCGGTCGGAGTTGTCAAACAGTTTCCTGCAAACGTTGCTGGCTGTTGCTGCAACGGGCTAGAATGGTTAACGGCTCCTCGGAGGAGAAGGGAATTGCGGCCACCTGTAAGTCGAAAGACCGCGCGCCTGAGCGATGTGGCGAAGGGCGCGGGAGTGTCAGTTTCAACTGCGTCCCGTGCTCTCACGGTCCCAAGGCTTCTAAGCCCAGCGACCGTCATCAAGGTGCAGGAAGTCGCACAGAGGCTCGGGTATGTCGCGAAGGCCACGTTGAAGGCGGCTTCCACGATGCGAACCCGGACCGTGGGGGTGGTGTTGCCGGACCTCGACAACGCGATCTTCTCGATCACCGCCCATGCGCTGCAGAAAAAGCTCGCGGAGCACGGCTACATGCCGATCCTCGCTTGCTCCGATTACTCGAAGGAATCCGAGCTAAGCATCACGCGGACCCTCCTGGAGCGCGGCGTCGACGGAATCGTGCTTACTGGCACCGAGCACCATCCGTCCCTGGTTCCCATGCTCCATGGCTCCGGCGTGCCGTTCGTGTTCACGTGGGCGTTCGACCCAAGCCAGCCCATCACCTGCATCGGCTTCGACAACTACAGGGCGGGTGCGCTGATCGCCAATCACATGGCGCAACTCGGGCATCGGAAGATCGCCGTGATTACGGCGTATACCGCGCACACCGAGCGACACAACGAGCGACTTCGCGGCATCCGCGAAACGCTTGAAGCCAGGGGACTGTCGCTGCCCGAAGACCTGGTGGTGCAGTCGCGGCTCGCGTATCAGACCGGGCGCGAAGGCGTGAGAAAATTGTTCGCCTACGGCGACGCCCCCACCGCGCTGATCTGCAGCAACGACATCATCGCGACCGGCGCGATGGCCGAGTGCCACGACATGGGCCTGCGCATACCACACGACGTCTCCATCTCCGGGTTCGAAGACCTCGCTGTAGCATCCTACGTCCGGCCGGCTCTCACAACCGTGCGGTGGTCCCAGAATGACCTGGGGCGCCTGGCTGGCGAAGCGATCATCGCCCATCTGTCGAACCCCGAAACTCCCCCGAAGCACATCGAGATTCCCGTGGAACTGATCGTTCGCGGCACAACGGCAACCGTGACGCATGAGCCCCGCGCAGACTAGAGCCCGCGCACCCGGCACGCCAGCAACAGCAGGCCCAGGCCCACGATCCAGAGCCACGGGAACAGCTGGCCCGGAATAGCCACGATCTGGAACTGGCCCGCGAGAGCCACTACGTAGAGCACCAACGAGATGATCCAGACGATCATCGTGGGGGCCTTGCCGGAATTTCGCATGGTTGTTACCTCTGTTTTTGGCGAATCTCGATAGTGGCGCGCGGGCGCGGTGCCGTCTGTACGGTACCGATCAAATGATTCCCTTCTCCCGATAGGGCGCATTGTCGATCACGCGCTGGTAACCCATCCGCGAGAGGTCCAGCGTCTCGAAGCGCCCCTTCACGATGAGTTCGGTGAGCGCGCGGCCCACCGCCGGCGCGTGCATGAGCCCATGTCCGGAGAAGCCGCAGGCGAGGTAGAAGTTGTCGATTGAAGGCGCCTTGCCGAGAATCATGTTCCCGTCCAGCTCGCACTCGTCGTAGAGGCCCGCCCATTCACGCTTCAGCTTGAGCTCCTCGAACTCCGGCACGCGACTCGCGCAGGCGGGCCAGACTACTTCCTGGAACCAATTCGGGTCGATCTCGAAGTTGAAGCCACGCGGCTCGTTCGAGGTCACCAGGCCAACTGAATAACCCCTGCCTTCCGGCCGGATGATGAGGCGCTCCGGATCCTTGATGAGCGGCATCTTCGGCAGCTCGCGTGCCAGCTCCACGTAGTGCTCAAAGCGGCGCATGGGATTCACCGGCACGTCGACGCCCAACAACTTTGCAATCGAAGCCGACCAGCAACCCGCAGCGTTGATGACATGATCGGCATGAATGCTCGCACCGGAAGCGAGGCCAACCTCGTCGACAATCCTGCCGCGGGAAAACATATCGACCACACGATCACGGATGAACTCCACGCCCATCGCCTGCGCCTTCTTGCGCAAGCCCTGCAGCACGCTGTTGGGATCGAGCCAGCCGTCTTCAGGCGAAATTACACCGAGGGCGAGATCATCCGAACGCATCCACGGATAACGCGAAGCGATGGCCGCGCGGTCCAGCAGTTCGACGTTCACGCCCAGGCCCCGCTGCACCTTGAAGTTTTCCTCCAGTACCCTTTCGTGTTCCGCGCCGCCCACGAAAAGATAACCCCACGGCTTCCACTGCACGTCCGGCGCGTACCCATCAACCGCGAGATGGCGCTGGAAGTCGAGGAAGAAATCGATGCTGTACTGCGACATCTGGATGTTCTCGGGCAGCGCGAACAGGCGCCGGCATCCGCCAGTGGCAACAGGCGTCGAGGCGCGGGCATAAGTGGGATCGGGCTCGACCACGCAAACGCGCTCTACTCCCGCCGCCTTCAGGAAATATGCGGCCGCGCAGCCGGTTGCACCGCCGCCGATGATGGCAACGTCATGCCGAGCCGCGCTCATTTGACGGCGCTGGCGGCCAGGAGCGTGGCCTTGGTGCGTTCGATATGTTCCTCCGTGAGCCGTACGGCCAGCTCGCCATCACCCGCCATGCAGGCCTTGAGGATGTCCTTGTGCTCCGACTGCGGGCTGCCGCGGCCGACGGTGTGCGAGATGTAATGGCGCAGGTGGATGCTGATACCCCTCACCAGTTCTTCGATCATGCGCACCAGGCGGGGACGGCCACAGGGCCGGTAAAGCGCCAGGTGAAACTCCAGGTTGAGATCGGTCCACTGGCGCGGACTTTCACTCTCGTCGTAGCGGCGCATGATCTCGCGCGCCGCCTTGAAGTCCTTCGGCGTGAGGTTGGGTAGCGCCAGCTTGAGCGCCCGCGTCTCCAGTGCGATGCGGATGTCGAGCGTCTCGAGCAAGTCATCCACCGTGCGCCCTGCAACCACCGAGCCCCGATTGGCGAAGTGCTCCACCAGTCCCTCCGCCTGCAGCCGTCCCAGCGCCTCGCGCACCGGGATGCGGCTCACGCCGAAACGCTGCGCGATTTCCTCCTGCCGCAGCTGCAGCCCGACGCCGAGCGTGCCGTCGAGAATCTGCGAGCGCAGCGAATCGGCGACGGCGTCAGCCGAAAGCGCAGTTTTCACTATTGCACCGGCGCAATCTTCGCCTGTTTCACGACGCGGTCCCACTTGGCGACTTCCGAAGCAACATAGGCACCGAACTCCTCCGGGGTGCTGCCCACCGGCTCGGCGCCCGTGGTGGAAAGTTTCTCCTGCACTTCCGGCGAGCGCAGGACCTTCGCCACTTCCTGCTGCATGCGGTTGACAATCTCCTTCGGCGTGCCGGCAGGTGCCAGCAGGCCTACCCAGGTCGCAGCTTCGAAGCCGGGCACGGTATCGGCAATGGGCGCGACGTCGGGCATCAGCGTGGAGCGCTTGGTGGTGCCCACGCCGAGCGCGCGCAGCTTGCCGCCCTTGATGTGTTGCTGCGACGTGTTGATGGTGTCGAACATGAACGCGAGCTGCCCACCCAGCACGTCGATGAGCGCGGGTGCGCTACCCTTGTAGGGGACATGCAACAGCGGCGCGCCGATGTGGCTCGCGAGCAGTTCACCGGCGAGATGGTTCGAGCTGCCGTTGCCGGCCGATCCGTAGCTCAGCGTGCCCGGCCTGGCCTTGGCGGCTGCGATGAATTCGTTGAGGGACTTGATCGGGCTCGCAGCCGGAACCACCAGCAGGTACGGAACCGCGGCGATCTGCGTGACGGCGGTAAAGTCCTTGACCGGATCGAAGTCGAGCTTCGAGTAGAGGCTGGGCGTCGTCGTGTGGCTCGCGGCGGGAACAACGAAGGTGTAGCCGTCGGGCGCCGCCTTGGCGCCGAGTGAGGTTCCAATCGTGCCGCCCGCGCCACCCCGGTTCTCGATCACGATCGGCTGGCCGAGGGCCTCGCTGAGTTTCGGCGTGATCGCCCGCGTCACCACGTCGGCAACGCCGCCCGCGGCGAACGGCACCAGGAACTTGATGGGTTTGCTGGGCCACGTGTCGGCTGCGGCGTTGAGGCTGAGGAATGCGCCGGTGACGCAGGCGGCAGCGGCAAGCAGGCGAGAAATCATGGTGAGCCCTTTCAGTAGCGCTGGAGAATTTCGAGCGAGTGGAGGTCGAGCGGAATACCCTGGGCCTTTGCGGCCTCTCGACGTGCTGCGCGTCGCGAGCCCGGAAGGTGTTCCGAGCCGGCGGCGTGAACTGCGGTTACCAGTGCTTCGACGCGCGCGCCCACATCGACGCCCGCGCGGCGCGGATCGATCACCATCACGAACTCGCCGCACTTGGACGGCATCGCACCCGGCGCGGGTGACTCGAAGCCGAAAGGGCTGCCGCTCAATGCGGCGGCAAGCACTTCGACCATGAACGCAATCGATGCGCCCTTCACGTCGCCGAAAGGGACAAGCGCGCCGCCTTCGAGGACGGCTTTGGGATTCGTAGTGGGATTGCCCTGCGCATCAACGCCGACGCCTTCAGCAAGCGGGCGCCCTTCACGCATGGCGCGCAGGATCTCGCCCTGCGACATGACGCTGGCCGCCTGGTCCCAGACAATCGGCGCGCCGTTTGCGCGCGGCGCCGCAAACGCCGAGGCGTTGGTTCCGAAGACCGGCTTGCCGCCGCCCCAGCCCACGACGCGCGCACGCGAGCTCACGCAGGCCATCGCGACGAAACCCTCGAGCGCAAACTCTTCGATGTCCGGCCACAACGCGGCGAAATGGTGCGCGTTGCGGATGAGGAGGATTGCGCAGCCCGTCGTGGCCGCTCGCTGGCCCAGGTCGGCACGCGATTGCGCAAGCGCGAGGTGTGTGAAGCCGTTGCGCGCGTCCGTGACAACCATCGAGGCGCTGGTGGAGATCACCTCAGGCAACACCTTGCCATCGGCCCAACCACTGCGCACCGCTTCGATGTAACCCGGCAGGCGCAGCAATCCGTGGCTCAGCGTTCCATCCCGCTCGCAGGCGGCGATGGTGTGCGCGATCGGCGCGGCGACTTCCGCCGCGAAGCCGTTGGCCACAAGCGCATCAGTCACGCGGGAGAGCAGATCAGCAAATGAGATGTTCATCAGAGTGTCCCTTTCCCGAGTGCCGCGAGCTCCGCCAGCAGCGCCGTGTTCGATTGGCGATCGAGTCCGAACCAGCGCGCGTACTCCGGAATCGACTCACCCGCCACGTGCGCCGCGCAGAGCGAGCCCGTCGCACATGCGGCCATCGAGCCGTACCCCGAAAGCGCCGCCGCGAGGAAGGCGCCTGGCGCCGACATGGGCCCGATGAGCGGCCAGTTCTCCGGCGTCATCGCGTAATAGCCGCCGTAGTGGCGCGCGCCACGAGGAAGCCGGCCGATATAAGCGGCAAGTGCAGGATGGAGGCGGCTGGCGGCGCGAACCACCGTGTCCGGATACTGGGGATCAACGGGATCTTCATCGTGCGGATCACTCGCCGTCTCGTTGTACGCCCAGCCGAGCTTGATCCACGTGCCGTCGACGGGACCATCGGGGCGGCAATGGATGCCACCTTTCATGGGCTCCACCAGCTGCCGCGTTGAATCGTCGGCCGCCAGGACTTCGCGATCCTCGTCGCTCCACGCAAGAGTCTGACCGTCGAGGTCGATGGTGAACGGCATGTTGCGCGGGAGCGCCTTTCCAGTATCCGGGAACGCGATCTTCTGCTGGTAGACGCACTGCACCGGCAGGGTTTCACCCAGCATTTTCGCGATGTCGTTCACGAATGGACCTGCCGCATTGACGATTCGATCGGCGCGAAGCTGGCGAGTCCCCTCGCCCGTCGCGGTCTCGAGCGTGTAGCCGGCCGCAATCGATTTCACCTCGCCCTTGATGAGGCGCCCGCCCGCGGCGCGGATCGACTCGAGCATCAGGCTTCCCATCTGCTGGGCGTCGATCGAGCCCGCGCGGCGGATGTGGATGACCGTGCCCACGTCCTGCGCATAGGCGGGGAAATTGGCGCGAATCAAATCGCGATCAAGCAGGACATCGACGCCGTCGGGCGCTTCCTGCCAGGGGCCGCGGCGCGCTGGTTGATAGTCACCCGCGGTTTCGCGAATGCGGATCCGGCCCGGCGTGTCCGAATAGCCGCGATGCAGTTCCGCGATGAGGTCGTCGGGCGCTTGCCTGCGAGTCACCAGTGAATACCCGCCGCGTGTCATGTGCAGCCGCCCGCCCGAGGCCCGGTCGAGCTGCTCCATCAACGTGATCGAGTGATTGGTGAAAGCCGTCATCACCGGGTGCGGCCACCAGTTGCGATAGTTTTCGCCAGACTGGGCCGAGGTGAGGCTCATCGGGTCGCGCGGGTCGATAAGGGCGATGTTGCGAACCTGGTGATCGCGCACCAGGTAATAGGCGACGGCAATGCCTACGCTTCCGGCCCCGATGACGGCGACATCGACCTGCTCCATGACTCGATTGGATCCAATTTAGGATGCAAAGTCAACCAACCCGCCGCGCAGGTGCGGTGACAAAGCGTTACTCCCACCACACGTTGGCAAGGTTAGCCTGCCCTGAAGACCTCGGAGAGACGTCATGTTGAAGCGCGCAGCGGCAGCCCTCGTTCTTGCAGCAGCAGCCGTGGCCCAGGCGGCGCCCACCACCACGGTCACGGATGTTGCCACCGCTCGCGGCACCATCCGCATCGCGCACTACCGGCCGGATATACCTCTGGCCAACCTGTATGTGATGTCCGGCGGCGATGGCGTCCTCAGGCTGCAAGCCGACGGTTCGGGCACCGGCGAGAACTTCACTTTCAGCCCGATCATCCGCATCCGCCAGGCATTGCTCGACGCGGGCATCGCCATCGTGATGATCGACGCGCCGTCCGACATGCAGGGCGGCATTCCCTTTCCACATCGGACCACCGCCGCCCACTCCGCCGAGTTGCTCTCCGTGCTGCAAGTGGTCCAGCAGCGCGACAACCTGCCGGCGTGGATGATGGGATTCAGCGCCGGAGGACCCTCCGTGGGCAACGTTGCCATCGCCACGCCACGCGCAACTCCCTTTGGAATGATCCTGCTGTCCCCCAACACGGGCGTGACGCCGGACCTCCTTGACCTCAACCTCGAAGCACTGCAGCGCCCCACCCTGCTGCTCACCCATTCGCAGGACAGTTGCGACGGAACATCGCCCGCCAACGTGCCTACGATCATGGCGCGTATCAGTGGCGCCGAAGCACGCCGCAACGTGGTCTTCACCGGCGGATCTTTCGGCACGCGCGGTGGCGGATGTGACAGCACGGGATATCACGGCCTCGGTGGATCCGATGCGCAGTTCATTGCGGAGCTGACCGGCTGGATGCGCACCAATGCAAGCCTCGTGCAAGCCGCCAACTACCAGGGGCTCTGGTGGCGCTCGCCCGCGGGCCAGGAGAGCGGCTGGGGGCTCAACCTCACTCACCAGGGGGAAATCCTCTTCGGCACCTGGTTCACCTATGACCTCGATGGCTCCGGCATGTGGCTGGTGATGCCGAGCGGCGCACGCGTCAGTCCCGGCGTCTACTCCGGAGACCTCTATCGCACGACCGGGCCGGCGTTCAGCCTTTCACCCTGGAGCGGCACCGTCGGGGTGACAAGCGTCGGCTCCGCGACGCTCACCTTCACCGACTCCAACAACGGCACCTTCGCGTATGTCGTCAACGGCATCTCGCAATCGAAGCCGATCACCAAGCAGGTGTTCGACGTCGTTCCTTCCTGTGTCGTGGGCGTGCCGCACGCTTCCGCGCCGAACTACTCCGCGCTCTGGTGGGCATCTCCCGCGGGTGCTGAATCCGGCTGGGGCGTGAACCTCGCGCAGCAGGGCGATATTCTTTTCGCAACCTGGTTCACGTATGCCGCCGGCGGCCGTGGCCAATGGCTGGTGATGCCGAGTGGGCAGCGGCAGCAAAACGGCAGCTACGCCGGTGCGCTCTATCGCACTACCGGCCCACCGTTCAACCGGGAGCCGTGGGCCGGCACCGTCGGCGTGGCCGAGGTGGGATCAGGCACGTTCTCCTTCAGCAGCGCGGAGGCCGGGGCCTTTGCCTACACGCTCGATGGCGTCTCGCAGTCGAAGGCGATCGTGCGGCAGGTGTACTCGACGCCACAGACGGTTTGCCGATAAAAAAAGGCCGCTTGCGCGGCCTTGGTTTTACGTGAAGGACCTCACTCCTGCAGCTTGATGTTGCGCGCCTTCACCAGGACCTTCATCTTCTCGACCTCGGACTTCACCTGGCTGGTGAACTCCTGCGGAGAATTGCCAACCGGGCGGGCGCCTAGTTCCTCGAGGCGCTTGCGCAGGTCCGGCGTGGCCATGGTCCTCTTCATGGCATCGGTGATCTTCGCGATCACGTCGGCCGGCGTCTTGGCCGGAGCCAGCAAGCCGTACCAGGCTTCATCGGTGAAACCCTTCATGCCGCCATCTTCCATGGTCGAGAGGTTCGGGTAGCCTGGAATCTTCCGCGGCGAAATGGCGCCGACGGCCTTGAGCCTGCCACCGTCGATGAAGTTTTTCGACGATGGGAACTGGTCAAAGAGGATATCGACCTGGCCACCCATCACGTCCTGCATGGCAGGGCCGGAGCCCTTGTAGGGCACGTGGATGAGCTTGGTGCCCGAATAGGCCTGGAACGATTCACCCAGCATGTGGTTGATGCTGCCCACGCCGGAGGTGGCGAACGTGTACTTGTCCGGACTGGCCTTGAGTACCGCGATGAACTCCGCGAGGTTGTTGGCCGGAAACTTCGGGCTCACGCTGATCACGTTCGGCATCGAGGCGATGTTGGTGATCGGGATGAAATTGTCGAGCGTGTACTGCGGCTTCGGGTGCGCGGCCGGGTAGACGATCATGGTGCTGACCGTCGCGATGAGCAGCGTGTAGCCATCGGGCGCGGCGTTCATCACCTGCATGGTGCCGATGCCGCCGGCGGCGCCGCCGACATTCTCCACCACCACCACCTGGCCGAGCTCCTTCGTCAGCACTTGCGCGGTGACACGCGCGATCAGGTCGGTGCTGCCGCCGGCGGAGAACGGCACTACGAGGCGGATGGAGCGGGTGGGGTACTGCGCCCAGGCGCTGGAGGCAGCGATGAGCGCGAGTGCTACGGCAAGCAACTGTTTCCAGATCTTCATGGGTGCCTTGAACGGGTTCGGGATCAGGTAGCAGGATACAACGGCTGGTCGCCCCAGGTCGTCTCCCGGCAGCCGGATCCGCATCCCGTCCCAACGGCCTCATGGCCGCGCGCGTCTACCGGCACAATGCCAGCATGAATTCCCTTCCTTCGAAACCGCGCGGCCTTGCCATGATATTCGGCTGGCGGCGCATTTTGCTCGCCCTCGCCGTCTCCGCCGTGGTGGGCTGGATCGTCAGTCCCACCTTCGTGGTTGGAATCTCGGCCATCGAGGTCATTGCCCGGGAAATGCTCCTCGGAATGGTCGCGCTGACCGCTTTCGGTATCTTCGAGCAGTGGCCGGCGCGGTTGCCGAAGTGGCTCGCGCGCTGGGCGCTGCAGGTCCTCGCGGTTGCCTTCGTGATCCCGCCTGCCGCGCTCGCGATTTATCTGGCCATCAGCAGCGGCGACGACATGCCGCTTTGGAAAAACAGCGCACGGCTGAGCGGCCTGGCGACGATGATTGTCACCGGATTGCTGGTGGCGCCCTGGACCGCCGTCGCGGCGCTGTTCCGCCAGCGCGAGATTGCGCTGCAGTCACAGACACAGGCCTTCGACCTGGAACGCAGTGAACTCGAACGCAACGCACTCGATTCGCGCCTGCGACTGCTGCAAGCGCAGGTGGAGCCGCATTTCCTCTTCAATACACTGGCCAACGTCCGCGAGCTGGTGGTTTCGGGTTCGCCCCAGGCAGCCACGGTGCTGGACAGCCTGATTGCCTACCTGCGCGCCGCCGTGCCACGATTGCACGAACCGGTCACGACGATGGGCCAGGAACTGCAGCTGGTCCGTGCCTACCTGGAGCTGATGCAGATGCGCATGCCAGATCGCCTGCAGTTCTCGCTTCACGCGGACGATGCCGCTTTGAAGCTGCGCTGCCCGCCGACAACACTGCTCACGCTGGTCGAGAACGCAGTGCGCCATGGCATCGATCCGAGCGAAGAAGGTGGCCGCATCGACGTGCACGTCACTATTTATGACGGCCGCTGCCGTGCGGAGGTGAGTGACACGGGCGTGGGCCTCAAGGGCGGCGCTGAAGGGCTCGGCACCGGATTGGCTACGCTGCGTGAACGGCTTCAACTTGTGTTTGGTCGCGATGCCCAGCTGCGCCTCATTACCAATGTTCCGCGTGGCGTGCGGGCCGAGGCGGATTTCCCTGCGCAGGGTGCTCCATGAGCAAGCGCCCTGCTGCCCTGATCGCTGACGACGAGCCGCTGCTGCGCTCGTCGCTGGTACGCATGCTTGCTGAAGCATGGCCCGAGCTCGAGATCGTGGCGCAGGGGCGCAACGGGCGCGAAGCCGTCGAGCAGTTCGAGGCGCTGAAGCCCGATATCTGTTTCCTCGACGTGCACATGCCCGGCATCACCGGCGTCGAAGCGGCCCGCAAGATTGGTTCGCGCGCCCAACTGGTGTTTGTCACTGCCTACGACCAGTACGCGGTGCAGGCTTTCGAGCAGCGGGCCATCGACTATCTGGTGAAGCCGCTCGAAGCCGCGCGCCTTGCCGACACGATTGTGCGATTGAAGGAGCGCATGCATGGCGCAGCCCCGCTCTCGGCAGAGACCGACGCGTTGCTGCAGCAACTGGCGACCCACCTCGAGAAGAAGTCTGCGCGGCTGGCTTTGCGCTGGATCCACGCCACCGTCGGCAATGCGGTGCGCCTGATCGCGGTGGAGGACATCGACTTCCTTCGCTCCGACGAGAAGTACACGCTGGTGGCCTGGCGCAACGAAGGCAAACCTTCCGAGGGTCTCATCCGTACGCCGCTCAAGGACGTGCTGGAGCAGCTGGATGGCGTGCAGTTCGTGCAGGTGCATCGCTCCGTGGTCGTGAACCGCGCATCCATCCGCCAGTTCAATCGCAACGAAAACGAAACCGGCCAGCTGCTCCTCAAGAACCGCGACGAGGTGCTGCCGGTGAGCCGCAGCTACCTGCCGCTTTTCAGGCAGATGTGATTTGTGATTCCCGCCTACGCGGGAATGACAAACACCTTCACGTCGGGATACCCCATCAGCTTGAGCACAAAGTAGTTTGCCGCGGCCTCGCCCGGGTCGTCGGAGAATGTCACGATTTCCGCGTAGCGAGGCACGCCGGCCTTCACCAGCGCATCCCAGATGTCCCTGGCGGCTTTCGGCGAGCCGTTGGCGTTGACGAGATCCGAATACGGAACGTGAATCACCCTGCCCTCGGGCAACTTCGTGGGCAATGACTTGCCCGATGCGACATAGACCTTGGGATAGAGCCCCTGGGTCAGGCTGGGATCCCGCGTAACCAACCCGGCGCGAAGGGCGGGCGGGTACTTCCGCGGCGGCAAGGGTTTCGATTCCCTGGTGATCTCGAGGCCCGCAAAGGCCCAGTCTTCAACCGAGTCTGCAAGGACCGACACCTTCTTCTGCCCGAGCTGTTCGAACATCAGGAAGGCGAGCGCCGAATCCGGCGTGAGCCCATTGGAAACGATCACCGTTTCGTCGGCCATCACCACTCCGGCAGCCCCCAGCGTCTCCGCGAGCGCGGCGGGATTGGCCATCTGCCTGCGGAACGTCTCGGCGGGAATGTTGATCGCGAACGGAACGTGCCCCTCGCCGAACGCAGCAGCCGGCCGAATATCAACAACATTCAGGCGCGAGACGCCGAACATGCGCAGCATCTGCGCGTTCCATCCGGCTACCCACGCCTTCTCGCGCAGTAGTTGCGGCGCATCGTAGGTCCAGAACGGCAGGCCGCGATCGTCGCGCAGCCATTCGAGCTGCGATTCCTTGTAGAGCTTGACGTCGGGATAATCGAGCACGAACTTCATCGCGAAAAACGGCACGCTGGCCGCGATACCGCCGCCGCAATGTGAGTAGACCGCCCGGTCGCGCGTCACTCCGAGGTAATCCATCATGCGAGCGATTTCCTCCGGCGACTTGAAGGTCTTGTCGGCGTTATAGAAGTCGTCGACCGGCGCCATGATGGCGTTGGGAACATGGCCCGCGCGATCGAAGAACTTGTCGGCGCCAAAGTGCTGGCGCGAATCCAGCGCTTCGACGACCTTGCTGCGAGCCGGGTCTCCAGTTGCGGCGAGAAACTCGGGCAAGCGCGCTCTCACTTCTTCCTGGCGCGTGACGATCCTGAATGAGCCGGGTTTCGGCTTGGGTGTTGCCTCCTTCGTCACAGCGCCACCACTGGCCTGCCACTTCGCCATTCCGCCATCGAGCACCTTTAGGCCCTCGCGCGGAAACCCGTGGTAGTAGAGGTCGAAGAAGAGACTGGTGGCGAGGTGCGTGCCGCCCTGGTCGTAGAGGACGATCTGCTTGCCGCTGCTCACGCCCCACGACTGGATGCGCCGCTCCATCACTTCGGTGGTGACCTCGCGCCCGCCGAAGGCAAAAATATCGACATTCACCGCGCCCGGAATGTGCCCGGCCACGTGACGACCACCCGGCGAAGCGTCGATCAGCAGCAGGTCGTCGCGCTGGAGGTTCTCCTTCAGCCATGCGACATCGACCAGTTGGTTACCGGCGGCCGCCGCCAACGGCGGGATCAGCCAGAACCAGGCGGCGGCGAACACGAGAACCCCCCGAACCAGAATTTTCGACATGCTGCCCTCCCCCTGGATGTGATGCATCGAGAGTGGCCGTCCCGCATGGCAACTGACAGTCGGAAGCGACGGGGCACGGTTTGCGGGGGGCGGGCCACGATTCGGCCCGATGATCGTGGCGACTGTGCGCTTCCGAACCGACAGGGCCCCAGCAATGCGGCATATTGCGGCATGAATCGATACTGGGGCGCGCTTCCCCTTGTGGTGCTCGCCGCGATCAGCCTCATGTTCGCCGCCAATACCCGCTGGGAATCCGAGGCAGCGACATTCCGCGTGCAGATGCAGGCGCAAAGCCGACCGATTACTCCGCCCATCTACAGCGCGAGAGAACTCGACGGCCTGCCGCTTCCGGTCCAACGCTATTTCCGCGCGGTCTTGCGCGAGGGCCAGCCGATGGTGAAGCGCGCGCGCTTCACCCAGGAGGGCACGTTCCTGCAGAACCTGGAGGGCCAGCGATGGGAGCCGTTCGACGCAACCCAACTCGTCACCACCAGCCCGCCCGGCTTCGATTGGGACGCTCGAATCCAGATGATCCCCGGCGCGCGGGTGCATGTACGCGATTCGTATTCGTCCGGCGTAGGCACTCTTCACGCTGCGGTGATGGGCCTGGTGACCGTGGCGAATATTCACGGGGGCGCGGACCTTGCGCAGGGCGAACTGATGCGCTACCTCGCCGAGGCCGTGTGGTACCCCACCGCATTGTTGCCAAGCCAGGGCGTGCGCTGGGAGGCTATCGACGCCACCTCGGCGCGGGCGACGCTGCAGGACGGCGCCAATTCGGTATCGCTGGAATTCCGCTTCGGCACCGATGGCCTGGTGTCCACCGTGTGGGCAAAGTCTCGCACCATGGTTTCAGGCAAGGAGGTGCAACAAGCGCCCTGGCAGGGAAAATTCGACGCCTACGATTGGCGGGGCGGCATGCTGGTGCCGACGATAGGCGAAGTCGAATGGCAACTGCCGCAGGGTCCCGTTCCCTATTGGCGCGGACGGATCACGCAAATCGAATACGCCTTCGCCTGAGCCCCCGCCGCGATCATGAAAAAAAACGCGGCTACCTTGATGCGATAACGGCGCCCGGCCTTCCCTATTTTCCGGACTGGTTCGCGGCGCTCTCCGCGATCTGCCGCAGCGCCTGCTCAAAAGCCTCCGGCGGCTGCGCGCCTTCGATGGCGTAGGTATCGTTCACGAGCACGAACGGCACGCCGTTCACTCCGCGCTGCTGCCAGAACCGTTCGCGCTCGCGCACTTCCGCGGTGAACTCGTCGCTTTCGAGGATCGCCCTGGCGCGCTGCGCATCGAGGCCCACCTTGCCGACGAGTTCCACCAGCACGTCCTTGGCACCCGGGTTGCGACCTTCGCCGTGATAGGCCTGCAGAAGCTCGCGCTTGAGTTCCGCCCCCTTCCCCTCGAGTCCGGCCCAATGCAGCATGCGATGCGCATCGAACGTGTTCCAGACATGGGGCCGCGCACCAAACGTGAAACCGACGTTGGCACCGCTCTCGCGAATGCGCGCCTGTGCCTGCGCGACCTGCTCCGGTGTGCGACCGTATTTGCGCGCGAGGTAAGGGACGGTTTCCGTGCCCTCGGGTGGCATGTCGGGATTGAGTTCGAAGGGCTCGAAAGTCAATGTCGTTTCCACTTCCCCGTCCAGGCGCGAGATGGCGCGGTCGAGCGAAGCCAGCCCAATCGCGCACCAGGGGCAGGCGACGTCGGATACGAAGGCAATTTTGACGCGAGGTTTTTCCATGCCTCCAGCATACCCCCGGAACGATTGCCGCCCTGCGGACCCCGCGACGCAGCAGCATCTCGACGACATCACCCAGGGTATCGCGCCGCCGGACGATCCGAGCCAGGATATCGGGCAGTACTCGCGCTGAGCAGCTCACTACTTACTACGGCGAAAGAACTACGGCCAAGGCGGACCACGGAAAACACGGAAAAAAAAGCGGAAGGCACGGAAAAAGCGAGCCTGAATATTTCGAAATTGCCGCCACCGAGCAAGTTGCTTTTGCCCTCTACGAGCAGTTGCTTTTGCCCTTTTCAGTGTCTTCCGTTTTTTTGTGTTTTCCGTGGTCTGCTCTGGCCCTTGTAATTTGCATCGCCGAAGGCGCGCAGATCACGGCGAAGATGGTGGCGTTTCTTCAGGTAGCCAGCCGGGAACGTGAGAGGGTCATAAATAGAGGATGGCGTTTCCGACGATAATGGCCATGTCATGGCAACACTCGAAACCGAAACGCCCCACCCCGACCACCCGCGGCTCGACGAGTACGACACCCGCAAGCTCGTTGATGTCCTGATCCAGGACCAGAGCCTCGCCGCGGAAGCGGTGATGCGCGCCTCCCGCTCCATCGAGGCGGCGGTGAATGCTGCGGTGCCGAGGCTCGAAGCCGGTGGACGCCTCATCTATGTAGGCGCCGGCACTTCGGGCAGGCTGGGCCTTCTCGACAGCGTCGAGCTGTATCCCACCTTCTCCTGGCCACCGGAACGCGCGGTGGCGATTCTTGCGGGCGGCAACGCGGCACTCTTCCGCGCCGTCGAAGGGGCGGAGGACGATCGCAAGCGCGGCGCGCAGGAGTTTCTCGCGGTAAATCCCACAAGGAACGATGTTGTTCTGCTGCTCGCCGCCTCCGGCGTCACCCCATATACACGTGGCGCTGTCGAGGCCGCGCGCTCCGCCGGCGCACTCACCATCGGCATCGGTAACAACTCGGAGGCGCCGATCGCGCTCGAAGCCGAGATCGGCATACTTCTCGAAACCGGCTACGAAATCATCTCCGGCAGCACGCGCTTGAAGGCCGGAACTGCGCAGAAAATCGCGCTGAACACGTTCTCCTCCGCGGTCATGGTACGGCTGCACAAGGTCTACGGAAATTTGATGGTGGACTTGAAGCCCACCAACGCGAAGCTCAAGCGCCGCGCGTTGCAGCTCGCCATGCTGGCCACTGGCGCCAACGAGGGCCGCGCGCTGGCAATGCTGGAGGAGTGCGACTTCCATGTGAAGGTCGCCATCGTCGCCATCACCCGCAACGTGACGCCTGCGCTTGCGCGTGATCGGCTGGCGACGGTGAACGGCAGCGTGCGCGCGGCCCTCGGAGATTGAGCTCGGAGGCGCCTGGCCGCATCGCGTCCCTCGACGCGTTCCGCGGCTTCGCCATCGCGAGCATGGTGCTGGTGAACAACCCCGGCGATTGGGGCCATCTCTACGCGCCGCTGGAACACGCCAAGTGGGATGGCTGGACCTTCACCGACCTCGTGTTCCCTTTTTTCCTGTTTGCGGCGGGCGTATCGATGGCGGTTTCGCTCGACCGGCGGCGGCGAGTTGTAACACCGGGGACAGACCCGCTTGTTACAAGTGGCGGCGGGCCATTTGTAACAAGCGGGTCTGTCCCCGGTGTTACAACTCTCTCCCATGTTGCCAAACGCGCGGCGGTGATCCTGGTTGTTGGCCTGCTGCTCAACCTCTTCCCGTCATTCAGCTTCGAGACGGTGCGCTTTCCGGGCGTGTTGCAACGCATCGCGCTTTGCATCCTCATCGCGGCACCACTTGCGATCTGGCTGCGTTTCGCGACGATTGCGATCTGGATCTTCCTCATCGCGCTGGCCTACACATTCGTGATGCTGGTGGTCCCGGTACCGGACCCCCATGGCGTGATCGCGGCCGGCGTGCTCCTGCCCGGGCGCGACTACGGCGCGTGGCTCGATCGGCATCTCTTCGGCGTTCACCTGTGGTCGCAGTCGAAGACCTGGGACCCTGAAGGGCTGGTGAGCACCCTGCCCGCCGTCTGCAGCTTGCTCTTTGGCGTTCTTGCGGGACGGTGGCTGATGCGGGCGCCTGCAACACTCACTACTTCCGGTCGACTCCTGGTCGCTGGCCTGGTGGCGCTGCTGGCGGGCCTGGTACTCGACCGGTTTCTGATGCCGATCAACAAGAACCTGTGGACGCCTTCCTACGCCGTTTTCATGACGGGGTGGTCGCTGGTGGTGTTTGCGGGTTTCCATGCAGCGATGGATGCGAGGACCTTTGGACGGCGTCCGTT
Organism: Usitatibacter sp.; assembly: GCA_039915735.1. Taxonomy (GTDB): domain Bacteria; phylum Pseudomonadota; class Gammaproteobacteria; order Burkholderiales; family Usitatibacteraceae; genus Usitatibacter. The sequence goes on from JBDSMR010000105.1 coordinate 27,614, forward strand.
GCTGCCACTCACGATCTACGGGATGAACGCCCTTTTCGTCTTTGCGTTCTCCGGGTTCGTCGCGCGGCTGCTGATCATGGGCGACACCAAGCGCGTTATTTACGCGCCTATCCGGGCGCTGCCCATCTCCCCGGAGAGCGCGTCGCTCCTGTTTGCGATTGGTTTCAATATGGCGATGTTCGCGGTCGCCTGGTTCATGTGGAAGAAGAAATGGTTCATACGGGCTTGATGCGGTTTTTCCTCACGATGCTCGCCATGCTCCTCGTGGCGTGTGCCACTCCCGAGGTAGCGAAGCCGGACGCCGTTGCCGCTGTTCCCGGTGTTCCGCCGCCGGTTTCGATCCCGACGCCCCGTGAGTTCCGGGCCGCATGGGTCGCCTCGGTGCTGAACATCGACTGGCCGAGTCGCCCCGGCCTGCCTGTGGCGCAGCAGCAGCAGGAACTCATCCGTATCGTCGACAAAGCCCAGGCAATTGGACTCAACGCGCTCATCGTGCAGGTGCGCCCCGCCGCCGATGCGCTGTATGCGAGCGCGCTCGAGCCGTGGTCCGAATACCTCACCGGCACGCAGGGCAAGGCGCCCGTGCCGTTCTACGATCCGCTCGCGATGTGGATTGCGGAGGGACATCGCCGCGGCATCGAGATCCACGCCTGGTTCAATCCCTATCGCGCGCGCCATCCTTCCGCGCGCTCGCCGCTGGCTTCGAATCACGTCGCCAGGAGGACGCCAGGCGTGGTGAAGAAATACGGCGAGTACCTGTGGCTCGACCCGGGCGAGCCCGAGTCCGCGCGCCATACGCTCGCCGTGATTGCCGACGTGACGCGCCGCTACGACGTCGACGGCATCCACATCGATGATTATTTCTATCCGTATCCGGAGAAGGCATCCGACGGCAGCGACATCGATTTCCCCGACAACACGTCGTGGGCCGAATACAAGCTATCCGGCGGACTGTTGGGGCGCGCGGATTGGCGCCGATGGAATGTGGATACGCTGGTGGAGCGCATCAACGCCACGGTGCACCGCGAGAAGCCCTGGGTGAAGTTTGGCGTGAGCCCATTCGGTGTCGGGCGCCCCGAGCTGCGGCCGCGCGGCGTGGGCGGCTTCAGCCAATACGACAAGATCTACGCAAACGTGGAGCTGTGGCTTGCGCGCGGCTGGCTCGACTACCTGGCGCCGCAACTGTACTGGCCCATCGCCTCGCCCGAGCAACCGTTCCTGCCGCTGCTCGACTACTGGATCCGCAGCAACCCGGCGGGACGCCACATCTGGCCCGGCTACTTCACCAGCCGCATCGCCGACGGGGCGCGGCCCTGGAGCGTCGAGGAGATCGTGAGCCAGTTGGGCAACACCCGCGCGCGCTCCGTCGACGGCCACATCCATTTCAGCATGGTTGCGATCATGAAAAATCGCGGCGGCATCGCGGATCGCCTGAAGGCGCTTTATGCGGTACCCGCCCTGGTACCCGAGACGCCCTGGCTGCCGATGCGGCCGGGTGCGACGTTTCCCGTTAAATGACTTCGACCCTTGGCCTTGGCATTGATGCCGGCGGCTCGCAAACACGCTGGGCGTTGGCTGATCAACGGGGAGAGATCGTTGCTGAAGGTGCGGTGCGCGGATTTGGCGCGCTGCAGGTGGGGCAAGGCAATCATGTGCGCGATGTGATGGCGGAGATGGCCGCAGCCGTTCACACCATCGGCACGCCTCTGCGCGTGCACGCTGGCGTCACGGGGTATGTCGGTACGAATCCTGAGCCCCTGCGCGCGGTGATCGCTGCGCCTTTTGATCTCGCGCCTTCGGCTGTCTCTCTTGCGAGCGACATGGAGATCGCCTACCTCTCGCTCTTCAAGCCGGGCGCGGGTTACATGGTTTATGCCGGCACGGGATCCGTTGCGGCGTTCGTGGACGCTGAAGGTGTGCTGCATCGAGCTGGCGGGCGTGGCGTGATCGTGGACGACGGGGGGAGTGGCTTCTGGATTGCTCGCCAGGCGATGCGACACGTGTGGCGGACCGAGGACGAAGCGCCCGAGAGCTGGCGGAGTTCGCCGCTTGCGATCTCTCTATTCGATGCGATTGGTGGGAGCGAGTGGGCAAACTCGCGGGCCTACATCTACGAGGGTGATCGCGGCGCCGTGGGAAGACTGGCGCTTGCGGTCGCTCGGGTTGCTGATGAGGATGCTGTTGCGCGGGAGATTCTTGCGGAGGCTGGGCGTGAACTTGCGCGGCTGGCGTTGGCGATGACGAAGCGATACGGCATAAGGCCAGTGGCTCTGGCCGGGCGTGCAGCGGAACTACACCCGCTGATCTTCGAAACGATGCGGGCTACCGTTCCCGATGGGATCGTCGTCGAACAGCGAGGCTCCCACAGCCATCGCGCTGCGGCGCTGATAACATTCTCCCGGAAATGACACCCAGACCCGTCCTCCGAGGACTGCAGCTGCGCGGGGCGTCCCTCGCCTACGCCGCGTTGCTCGGCCTCGCGATGGTTGCGTTCTGGCCGGGCTATCTGGTGAAGCCGGCCGCGGCTTCAGGCTGGACGCACTTCCACGCAATCACGGCAACACTATGGCTGCTTCTGCTCATCGCTCAGCCAATCGCGATTTACGCCGGGCGCCGTGAGCTGCATCGCCAGCTTGGCCGTTACTCTCCGGCTCTCGCGTTGCTCATGGTCGCGGGATTCATCGGCCTGGCCCACGCCTCCATGGCCGGCAAGACCGGGATGGAGGCGGCGGTCGGCGCCTATTTCTTCTACGTGCGCGTGGTGCTGGTCTCGACCTTCGTCTTCTGCTTCGCGATGGGATGGCTATACCGGCGTGAAGCGGAGATCCATGCCCGCTTCATGGTCTGCACGGGGTTGGCCGCGATCGATCCCATCGTCCACCGAATCGCCGCGCGACTCTCGCAAGGCGCCGACCTGAACTACCAGCTGCTGACGTTCGGCCTCGCCTGCGCGGTACTTGTTGCGCTCATCGTCGCGGAGTGGCGCTTGCGCGCGCGCACTTTCGTGTTTCCGCTGGTGCTCGCCGTCACGGCGGTGATGGCCCTTCCACTCTGGCTCGACTTCCACACCTGGGGAGAACCGTGGCGCATGTGGAAGGCACTCGCGGCTGCGTTTGCTTCGCTTCCGATCCCTTGACGGAAAAAGCGTGAGGGCTCGAGCCACGGCCGTTGTCGCATCCGGGTAGCTGGCCTACTATGTGCGGGCGGCGGGGAGCCGCGTCCACACTGGGAGATCATGATGGCGGTGCAATCAATCCGTTGGGTACACGCCTTTTCGGCGCTGGCATTCTGCTTCGCCGCATTCGGTCCGGTCACGGCCGTGGCGCAGACGGAACTCACCGTCTATACAGCTTACGAAAACGACGACCTCAAAGCCTACAAGGCCGCTTTCGAGAAGGACAACGCCGGCATCACCATCAACTGGATGCGCGACTCCACCGGTGTGGTGACCGCCAAACTCATCGCGGAAAAGGAAAACCCGCGCGCCGACGCGGTGTGGGGTCTCGCGCTGACGAGCCTGCTGGTGCTCGACGAACACGGCATGCTCGTGGCGTACGCGCCCAAGGGCCTGGAGAAGATCTCGCCCAAGTTCCGCGACGCCGCGAATCCGCCCGAGTGGATCGGCAACTCGGGCTGGATCTGCGCCATCATCTTCAACGAGGTCGAGGCGAAGAAGAAGAACCTGCCAAAACCCGCGACCTGGAAAGACCTCACCAATCCCGCCTACAAGGGCCAGATCGTGATGTCGCACCCGGCCTCCTCGGGTACCGGCTTCATGTACGTTTCCGCCTGGCTGCAGCTCTACGGCGAGGACGAGGGCTGGAAGTTCATGGATGCGCTGCACCAGAATATCGCTCGCTACATGCACTCGGGTTCGGCGCCGGCGTCCCTCGCCGCCAAGGGTGAATACGCCATCGGCATGGGCTTCGACGTGCGCGGCTCGCGCCTGAAGGAGGAAGGCGCGCCCATCGACATCATCATGCCGAAGGAGGGCCTCGGTTGGGACATGAACGCCATGGCGATCATCAAGGGCACGAAGAAAATGGACGCCGTGAAGAAGCTCATGGATTGGGCCACCAGCGAGACGGCCATCAAGCTCTATGGCTCCACACGCGCCATCGCCGCAATTCCGGGCTACGCCAAGCCGCTGCAATACCTGCCGGGTGACATGGAAAACCGCATCATGAAGCAGGACTTCGCGTGGGCGGCGAAGAACCGCACGCGCATCCTGGCTGAGTGGGAACGGCGCTACGGCTCGAAGTCCGACCCGAAGAAGACTTGACCTCCGCCGCGGGCGGGCTCGCCCGCTCCCCCCTGCGCCTGCGCACCAGCACCGGCGAGAAGTTGCTTGGCGCCGCAACCGTGATGGTGGCGGCGTTTCTCGTGCTGGGGCTCGCCGTCCCGCTGTCGCTCATGCTCGTGCGCAGCTTCCAGGCATCCGACGGTGGCTTCGCCGGGCTCGCGAATTACGCGACTTACTTCGCCACCAACGCACCGCTCACCTCGATCTGGAACACCTTCGTGATCGGTGCGGTCAGCACGCTGGTCACCATCCCGTTGGCATTTGGCTACGCCTATGCCATCGAGCGCACCAACATTCCGTTCAAGGGCATCTTCCGCTCGATTGCGCTGATTCCACTGGTGACACCCTCGTTGCTCTTCGCCCTCTCGCTGGTGCAGCTCTTCGGTAACAACGGGCTGCTCAAGGAGGTGATGTTCGGCGTTTCGATCTACGGCCCCGTCGGCATCGTGGTGGGCATGGCGTTTGCGCACTTCCCGCACACCTTCATGGTGATCCGCACCTCGCTTTCGCTCACCGACGGGCGGCTCTACGAAGTGGCCGAATCGCTGCACACGACACCGGCGCGGATGTTCTTCACGCTCACGCTTCCCGGGGCCAAGTACGGCCTGGTGAGCGCCGCACTCATCTCGTTCATGCTTTCGATCACCGACTTCGGCATCCCGAAGGTGATCGGTGGCCAGTACAACGTGCTTGCCACGGACATCTACAAGAAGGTGATCGGCCAGCAGGACTTCGCGACCGGCGCCGTCGTGAGCGTGGTGCTGCTGGTGGCTGCCGTGCTCGCATTCGCCGCCGTGCGCCTGGTGCAGCGCCGCGGGGTGGCGATGATGTCGGCTCGCGCGATCCCACACCAGCCGCGCCGCAACACGCGCCGCGACGTGATCTTCCTGGTTTTCTGCTCCGCGATTGCGTTGGCCATTGTCGGCATCCTCGCGATCGCCGCCTTGAGCTCGTTCATCCGCTTCTGGCCTTACAACATGAGCCTCACACTTAAGCATTACAACTTCGACCTCGCCGCGGGTGGTGGGTGGCAGGCCTACTGGAATAGCCTCAAGCTGGCGGGGCTGGTCGCCTTCTTCGGCACGGCGATCGTATTCCTGGGCGCATACCTGGTCGAGAAAACGCGCGGATGGCGGCGCACCGTCAAGCTGGTCCAGGTGCTCGCGGCGACTCCCATGGCGGTACCGGGCCTGGTGCTCGGCTTGGCCTACATCTTCTTCTTCAACAAACCCGGCAACCCGCTCAACTTCCTCTACGGAAGCATGGGGATCCTGGTGCTGGCTACAATCGTTCACTACTACTCGGTCACACATTTCACCATGGTCACGGCGCTCAAGCAGATCGATCCGGAGTTCGAGTCGGTGTCCGATTCGCTGAAGGCCCCGCGCCTGCGAACGGTGTGGCGCGTGACGGTGCCCCTGTGCATGACCGCAATTCTCGATGTCTCCATCTACTTCTTCCTCGCTGCAATGACTACAGTTTCCGCAGTAGTGTTCCTGTACTCCAGCCGCACCAATCTCGCATCAATCGCGGTGCTCAACATGGACGACGCCGGGGAGTTTGCCTACGCCATCGCCATGGCCATGGTGATCGTGGCCACCTGCGTGGTCGCCCGCATCCTGCACTGGCTGCTCACGCGCGGCATCCACCGCCGCTCGCTGGCGTGGCGCGCTCCATGAGCGCCGGCGTCGTTGTGGTTGGTGCCGGGATCGTGGGCGTCTGCTGCGCGAGCTACCTGCGGCGCGAGGGGTTTGCCGTAACCCTCGTGGAGCGCGAGGCGCCCGGCGAAGGCACCTCCAAGGGCAACGCCGGAGCTCTCAGCCCCGGGAGCTGCGTGCCCCTCGCAATGCCGGGGATCGTGAAAAAGGTGCCGGGGTGGCTCATGGATCCGGAGGGTCCGCTCAGCATCCGCCCGACGTACCTGCCAAAAGCGCTGCCGTGGCTGCTGCGATTCGTGCGCTCCGCCCGGCCAGAGCGCGTGGAGGAGATCTCCGACGCGCTGCGCGCCCTGCACCGCCACGTCTTCGAATGTTATGAGCCGCTGGTGCGCGACGCGGGCTGCACCGACCTCATCCGCCGCACCGGCACGATGGTGGTGTACCGCAGCGAGCAGGCTTTCGCCTCCAGCCGCGGCGAATGGGAAATGCGCAGGGTGCGTGGCGCCGAGGTTCGGGAGCTCTCGGCCGCCGAGCTGCACGACCTCGAACCCATGCTCGCACCGGAATACGCACACGGCGTGCTTTCTCCCGACCACGGCTATGTAGCGAACCCGCACCGGCTGGTCACCCGCCTGGCGGAGCAGTTCGTGGCCGATGGCGGGCGGCTGGTGCGCGGCAACGTGCGCGCGCTGCGCCCGGGCGGCGACGGTACCTTTACGCTGCAACTCGAGGAACGCGAGATCAGCGCCGACAAGGTGGTGATTGCGACGGGCGCGTGGTCGAGCGCGCTCACCTCCACCATCGGCGTGCGCCTTCCCCTCGAAACCCAGCGCGGCTATCACGTGACACTCACCGATCCAGGCTTTGAGCCGCGTATCCCGGTCTCGTCTTCGGAGGGCAAGTTCTACGCCACGCCGATGGAGAGTGGCCTGCGGGTTGCGGGGACGGTGGAGTTCGCGGGCCTCGAGGCGCCACCAGACTATCGCCGCGCTCGCCGCCTGCTGGCACAGGTGAAGAGCCTTTATCCGCAGGTGCGGACCGAGGCGTTCACGGAATGGATGGGGCATCGCCCCTGCATGCCGGACTCACTGCCGGTGATTGGGCCGGCGCCGGGCCATGCGGGTGTGTTCCTCGCTTTCGGCCACGGGCACAACGGCATGACAAGCGGGCCCGTTACCGGACACCTCATTGCCGATTTCGTCACCGGGCGCGAACCGTTCATCGACGCAGCGCCGTACTCCGCGGGCCGATTCTGACCATCTCAGCCCCGCTCGCCCCCGAGATCCTCGGCATGGTGCTGCTCTCGGCGCTGATGCACGCCGGGTGGAACCTGCTCGCCAAGCGCGGCCACGACGGACTGGTTGCGATGGCACTCATCAAGGTGCCCAACATCGCCATGGCGGCAGGCATCCTCCTGTACATGGGCCTGCCGTCGGCGGCGTCGTGGCCGTACATCCTGGCCTCGACGACAGTGAACTGCCTCTACTTCTACTTCCTGATCAACGCCTACCGCGTCGGCGACCTGAGCCTCGCCTACCCGGTCTCGCGCGGCATGGCGCCCCTGCTGGTGCTGCTGCTCTCGCTGGTGCTCGCGAGCGAAGTGCCTTCGGTGAGCGCATCCGCCGGCGTGCTGCTCATCTGCCTCGGCATCTTTGCACTGGCGGCGCGGCGCAATGCCTCGCGGC
>JBDSMR010000159.1:0-2578 GCA_039915735.1 Usitatibacter sp.
AGCCGGAGCTCAACGCGCCGACAACCTGGGTGGAACCGAAGGTGGTCGCCGAGGTGAGCTACGCCAGCTGGACCGACGATGGGCACTTGCGCGCGCCGGTGTTCATGCGGCTGCGCGATGATGTGGACCCGAAAGCCGTGAAATTGGATGCCGGCCTACGCCGGCATGACGCTTCCGCGGGCGACGACATCGTGCAACAACTATCCACCACAAAAAACGCCCTGACCCTCGCCGTCGGACCGCATCGCATCAAGCTCACGCATCTCGATCGCGTCTACTGGCCGGCGAACCCGGGGCTGCAGCAACCCGCGATCACCAAGCGCGACCTGCTGAAATACTTCGCGCAGGTCTCGGATTTCATCCTGCCGCACCTCGCGGACCGCCCGCTCACGATGATCCGGATGCCCGACGGCATCGGCGGCCCGCGATTCTTCCAGAAGCACTGGGAGCAGGAGCGGCCGGATTTCGTCGATCACATCCGCGTGTTCTCGAGCCACAAGGACGAGAACCACGAGTACCTGGTGTGCAACAACGTGGCGACACTGCTGTGGCTGGCGCAGTCCGGCACGCTCGAGTTCCACGTCTGGCATTCGCGCGCCAAACTCGGCGACGACACGCCCGTCGACGGCGTCGACTACGACACGTCGGTCGAATCGCTCGAGGCCTCGATCCTCAACTATCCCGATTACGTTCTATTCGACATCGATCCCTACATCTACTCGGGCAAGGAAGCGAAGGGCGCGGAGCCGGAGCTCAACACCACGGCGTTCGAGAAGGGCAAGGAGATCGCCTTCCACCTGCGCGAGCTGCTCAACGGCATGAAGCTCGAGCCGATCGTGAAGACCTCCGGCAAGACCGGCCTGCACGTCTTCGTGCCGATCAAGCGGACCCTCGACTTCGACGCCGCCCGCCACGTCTCGGAGCTCGTCGGACGGCACCTGGTAAAGCAACATCCGAAGGACGTCACGGTCGAATGGAGCGTGCCCAAGCGAACCGGCAAGATCTTCATGGACTACAACATGAACGTACGCGGCAAGACGCTCAACGTGGCCTATTCGCCGCGCGGGGAAGCCGGCGGGCCGGTCTCCATGCCGCTCACCTGGGCCGAACTGGCCAAGGCGCACCCGCTGGACTTCCGCATCACCAATGCCGCCGAGCGCCTGGCGCAGACCGGTGACCGCTGGAGCGAAGCGCTCACTGACAAACAGGACCTGGACCAGGCTTTGGGCAGGTAGTGACGAATAAAATATCTTCCATTACAATGGCTTCCCCTTTGAATTTAACGTAGCGCGCGAACAAGCCTTTTAAGGAGGCGCACATGGCGGCACGATCGATTGGAACGTTGACGATTTCCTTCGGCCTGGTTTCGATCCCGGTGAAGCTCTATTCGGCTACCGAGGCCAGCAAGGCAATCTCGTTCAACCTGCTGCACAAGACCTGTGGCTCGCGCCTCAAGCAGCAGTACCTCTGCATCAAGGAAGAAATCCCCGTCGCGCGCGAGGACATGGCGAAGGGCTACGAATTCGCCAAGGACCAATACGTGATGTTCTCGCCCGAGGAGCTCAAGGCCCTCGAGGAAGTGGGCACGCAGATGGCCGACATCACCGAGTTCGTGCCGATCGAGGCGGTGGATCCGGTCTACTTCGACAAGGCCTACTACCTCGCCCCGGACAAGGGTGGCGCCAAGCCCTACGCGCTGCTGCACAAGGCGCTGCACAACACGGAGCGCTGCGCCCTCGGCCGCTGGGCCGCGCGCGGCAAGCAATACATCGTGATGATCCGGCCGGTGGCCGATGGCCTCGTGATGCAGCAGCTGATGTATGCCGATGAAGTGCGCTCCATCAAGGAAATCGAGATTCCCGAAACCGAGGTCAAGCCCGCGGAGCTCAAGCTCGCGCAGCAGCTGATCGAGCAGCAGGCGGTCGACACGTTCGATCCGTCGCAGTACACGGACGATGTGCGGGCCCGCGTCGAGAAGGCGGTGCAGGGCAAGGTCGAGGGCCAGGAGATCGTGATGACGGAGGAGCCGCAGCAGGGCGCCCAGGTCATCGACCTCATGGAAGCGCTGCGCGCCAGCCTCGAGAAGAAGTCTCCGGCACGCGCCAAGGCGCCGGGCTCCGCTCCTGCACCGGTTGCGGCCGCCGCTTCGACGCGCAAGCCGCCTAAGCGCGCCGTGGCCGCCGAGCCGGTAGCCGTGGCCACTGCACCGCGCAAGGCCGCGAAGAAGCTCTAGGCTCCGGCGGCCCCATGCATCAATACGGCGTTCGCGATGTCGAGCGCCTGCTCCACCTTCCCCGCAGCGCCATTCGCGCGCTGGTCGCCGCGGGATTCGTGGTGCCCGGACGCGGCCCGCGCAACCAGCTGCGCTTCTCGTTCCAGGACCTGATCGTGCTGCGCACCGCGCAGGCCCTCTCCGACGCCAACGTCCCGCAGCGCCGCATTACGCGATCGATGAAGGAGCTGCGCCGCCAACTGCCCGCTTCGATGCCGCTGTCGGGGCTCAGCATCGGGGCCGTGGCCGACCGCGTGGTGGTGCGTGAAGGCGCTACTCGCTGGCAGGCCGAGTCCGGGCAATACC
>JBDSMR010000006.1:0-3256 GCA_039915735.1 Usitatibacter sp.
ATCAGGATTTCGTCGGCCTCGTAGACCTTGTCGGGCGAGAGCAGGCGCAGCCCAGGGCCATGCAGCTCCTCATGCACGGCTTCCCAGTCGTCCCACTGCGCGGAATCATCGGCGGTGTTGGCCTGGATCAGCTGCAGTTCGAGGACGAATAGCTCGCGCGCCTCCTCGAAGGCCGGCGCGGGATGGAAGGCACCGCTGTACCAGGGCGAATCGGGCTCGCGCGGCTTCACGTCGATGGTGCCGAGCACGCTGGTGCCGCGGATCAGCTCGAGCACCGCGGGGACTTTCTTGGTCAAGACGATGGCGTCCTTCAATTCGGGGGCTTCCCAGGTTCGAGGGTCAGAGGCGCGGGGCCGATTGCAGTAGGTCCGCCAGTTCCTTCTTGTAGAACTTCGCCTGGCCGGTGGTTCCATGTCCTGCGGTCTCCGTTGAAGCCGGGATCAACATCACGCGGCCATTCTTGACACGCTTGATCTCGCGATCGAGCACGCCGGTTTCAGGGGGATTACGCTCGTCGTCGGCGGCATTGATGGCGAGCACTGTCGCCTTGATGCGCTCGAGCCCGGCAGAGGGGTTGTAGTCGCGCGAGGAATCCCATTGATACAGTACGTCGTTGGCGTCTCCAGGGAACGGCGCCTTCAAGCGGGCGTCGAGCAGGGCATCGGCCTTCTCGCGCGTGGGCGCTGCCTTGTGGAGCGCCAGGTTGCCGCCGTTGGTCGCGATGCCGAAATACACCGAGGCAAATTGCGCACTCTTCGGCTGCGTCGTGTAATCGCCGCCCTTCCACTCCGGATCGTTGCGGATGGAGTCGGTGATCAGGCGGCGCAGCATCCAGTTGCGGCTCGACATCTCGGTGGGCTGAGAAGCCATGGGCACGGCGATATCCATCATCTCCGGATACTTCTGCGCCCAGATCCAGGTCTGCATGCCGCCCATCGAGTTGCCGATGATGAGGCGCAGGTGCTTCACGTTGAGGTGCTCGGTCAGAAGCCGGTACTGCGCCACCACCATGTCGTCGTAGTTGTAGCGCGGGAATTTCGCGCGCAGCCCGTTGGAGGGCTTGCTCGATCTCCCGTGACCGATCGAATCCGTGAGGATCACGTAGTACTTGGCTGCGTCGAGCGCCTGGCCTGGCCCAAAGAGTTCACCCGCGACATTGGGCGTGAGCATGCTTGCGCTCGAGCCGGCCGTGCCGTGCAGGACCAGTACTGGCTCACCGGTAGGCGCGCCCACCGTTCGATAGGCCAGCTTCATCTCCGGCAATGTCTCGCCGCTGGCGAATTTGAAGTCGCGCACCGTCCAGCTGCCTTCCTGCGGCGCGGGAAAGTCGGCGGCGATGGCGGGAATGGTGGCGGCAAGCAAAACGGCCGCGAATAATTTCAACGTGCGCATTTGTCCCGCCTTTCAGTTCGTGCAGTCCAAACCGTACTGGAGGCGGGCCTTTTCGCGCTCGGAAGCAGGGCCCCGGGCCAGCAGTGCGCAACCGGTGTAGTTGCCGACGATTTTCTTGCGCGTCTGGTCTACATACATCCAGTCGACGACGTCCGCCTTGGTAAAGCGGATGGGATCGCCGAGCTTGTGCTTCTTGATGGTCGCGGGCTCGTTCTGCAGGAAGCCGCCAAAGCCGCCGGCCTCCGCGCTGAACGGCGTCACCCAGAAGTCCTCGACGTTCTGGCCTTCGCGCACACGCACCTTCACCGACGGCGTCTTGATATGCGGCGGCTTGGAGGCCACCAGCTCGAAGAAGCCATCGAGCGACTCCTTGGCGCGCGCATAGGCCGCCTCCATCGCGGGGTCGTTGCGCTGCACGCGCCTGGGTTTCTCCAGTACTCCATCGGCGTGTTGCGCAAACGCCGGCGCCGCGATGAGCGCCATCACTACGATCAGTTTCTTCATCTCTCTTTTTTCAGGTAAGGGCGTGCCCATTCGAGTCCCGCCGATGTTCCAGCGCGCGGGCGATATTCGCAACCGATCCAGCCGGAGTATCCCAGCTCGTCGATCAGCTCCAAGAGGTAAGGATAGTTCACCTCGCCGAGGTCGGGCTCGTGGCGCTCCGGCACGCCGGCGATCTGCATATGGCCCACACCCTCGATGTACTTGCGCAGCTTCATCGCGATGTCGCCCTCGACGATCTGGCAGTGGTACAGGTCCATCTGCACCTTCAGGTTGGGCGCGGCAACCTCGGCAACAATGGCGTGCGCTTCGTCCTGGCGATTGAGGAAAAATCCGGGAATGTCGCGCGTGTTGATGGGCTCGATCAACAGCATCACGCCGAGGGTGCGCGCCTGCACTGCCGCGTAGGCCAGGTTCTCCAGGTACACCGCTCGATGGTGCTCGCGGCTTGCGCCGGCGGGGATCTTGCCCGCCATCACGTGGATCGTCTTGTTGCCGATGACCCGCGCGTATTCGAGCGCGTTTTCCAGCCCGCGCTTGAATTCATCCTCGCGCCCGGGAATGGAAGCCATGCCGCGTTCGTCGAGCTTCTCGTCGCCAGGCGGTGTATTGAATAACGCCAACGCCAGGTTGCTGTTACTGAGGCGCGAGCGCAGCTCGGTGGCCGGGTACGCATACGGAAAGAGGAATTCGACACCCTTGAAGCCATCGTTCGCCGCTGCGGCAAAGCGGTCGAGGAATGCGTGTTCGTTGTACATCATGCTCAGGTTCGCAGCCAGGCGCGCCATCTCCGCCCCTTACCAGCGCGCGCCGAATGCGCGGCGCAGCTCTTCGATTTCGTCTTCGCGCAGGGGCTCCGTGGTGCGCCCGGCGAAGAGCCACAGCTTGGCGGTTTCTTCCAGCTCGTCCAGCACCGCCATCGCCGCCGCCGGCGTCTCGTGCCAGACGTTGGGCCCGAGACGGTCGAGCATCACTGCGCGGATCGGGATCTTGCGGGCGGCGAATCGGGTGATGGCGCCGGACACCATGTCGGCCACGCGCGGATCACCCGGGCGGTGATACGGAATGAACGGCACGTGTCCCACCTTCATCACGTAGTACGGCGTGATCGGGGGCACGATGTCGTCCTGGCTCCAGACACCCGCAAGGGCGAGGGAGACCAGGTGTGTCGAATGCGTGTGGATCACGCAGCGCGCCACGGGATCGGAGGTGTAGATGCGCCGATGAAGCGCCAGCGTCTTGCTCGGACGCTCGCCCAGCAGCGGCGCGCCATCGCGGTCCACTTTCGCCAGGCGCTCGGGGTCGAGGAAGCCGAGGCAGGCGTCGGTGGGCGTGATCAGGAAACCATCGTCCAGCTTCGCGC
>JBDSMR010000042.1:0-23410 GCA_039915735.1 Usitatibacter sp.
GCAGGGACGATTCGACGCGTTCGCGGACGCAGCACCGGGGGGCGAGCTGAACAAGTTGCTGGGATCGAAAGGCTAAGTCGCTTCGACTATCGGCGCACAAGGAACCGGGGCGGCGCGAGGATTGTCCTGGCAGATCACGCCGGTCGCACTGACCCAGGCCATCGCGGATCCCGATCCCGCCGTCGCCAAGCGCGCCTTCGACGCGATGATGGAGATGAAAAAGATCGACATCGCGAAAATAGAGGCGGCACGCCGCGGCTGAAGGCCGACGCAATAAAAAAAGCCGCTCATCAGAGCGGCTTTTTTCATCCATCAACTAGGGAATTGGTAGGCGCGATTGGACTCGAACCAACGACCCCCACCATGTCAAGGTGGTGCTCTAACCAGCTGAGCTACGCGCCTGTTTCGAGCCTGCGATTTTAGCCGAAAATCGTCACCGGCGACAGTCCGGCACCGTCCTTGCCATCAGGACACCAGGGCAACCCGCCCTTCTGTCCCCCAACGTCGCCCATAAGGAGACGCAATCATGAACAATGTAGCCGCCACCACCATTCGCTTGCGCGAGACCGACAGGGCCTCGTTGCAACGCCATTTCACCTCCCTGGACAATGAAGACCGTCGCTTGCGCTTCGGCACGTGCGTGGCCGACGAGGTGATCGCAAGCTATGTCGAGCGCCTCGATTTCGAGCGCGACGGCCTCTTCGCGGTGCAGGACGAAACCCTCGAGCTGGTGGCCGTGGTCCACGTGGCACTGTCCGGGACTTCCGCGGAGCTGGGCCTTTCGGTCATTCCCCGCGGCCGCGGCAAGGGATTGGGCAACGCCCTCTTCCGCCGCGCGGTCACGTTCCTGCGCAATCGCGGCGCGATCGAAGTCTTCGTGCACTGCCTGAGCGAAAACGGCGCGATGATGCACCTGGCGCGCAAGAGCGGCATGCGCATTGTTTACGCAGGTAGCGAGAGCGATGCGCGCCTGGCGCTGGAGCCGGCCACGGCGCACACGCTTGCCAACGAGTGGTTCGACGACCAGAAGGCGGGATCGGTGCAGGCGATGCGGCTCACCCTGCGTCTCACGCAGGCGTTCTTCAACTTCCCCACACCGGTCAAGACTCCCTGAGGATCAACCCACGCGGGCGGCGACCGCCTTCGCGAAAGCCTGCGTGGATGCCGATCCGCCGAGATCCTTGGTGAGCAACCGGTCCTCCTCGATGGTGTGATCAACGGCGGCTTCGATCGCCGCGGCCGCCGCACTGAACTTCTCCCCGGCATTCCTCTGCGCGAACCAGCGCAGCAGCAGCGCGGACGAAAGGATCAGGCCAATCGGATTCGCGATGCCTTTGCCCGCGATGTCGGGCGCGGACCCATGGCCCGCATTCGCGGCCGCATGGTTGTCGCCCGCATTCAATGCCGCCGCCAGCCCCAGTCCTCCGGAAAGCGCTACTGCTTGATTGGAGAGGATGTCGCCGAACATGTTGGTGGTGAGCACGACGTCGAACGATTCGGGATGGGTGTAGAGCTCGGCCGCCACTGCGTCTACATCCACCTCGCGCAGCGTGATGCCGGGGTGTTTCGCCGCCACCGCTTCCACTTCCCGCATGAAGAGCCCATCGGTCGTCTGCAGCACATGGCGCTTGCCGACCATGGTCACATGCCTGCGCCGCGTGGCGGCCATGCGGAAGGCTTCTTCTGCGATGCGCCGCGAAGCCTTGGCGGTGATCACGCGCACCGACATCGCGACATCGGGGGTCGGCATGAACTCGCCGTAGCCCTGGAAGAGGTTGCGATCGGCGTAGAAGCCTTCGGTGTTCTCGCGCACGATCATCAGGTCGAGGCCTGGATGGGAGCGCGGCACGTTGCGGCGCGAGCGCGCAGGCCGCAGGTTGGCGTAAAGGTCGAGCTGCTTGCGCACCGTGCCGGGGACGTTGATGCCGCCCTCTTCCCGCGGCGGATAAAGCGTCATGCCGGCCGGCCCGAGGAGGATGCCATCGGCCGCGCGGGCCGCGGCGAGCGCGGCCTCGGGCATCGTCGTGCCCCCGCGGCGATGGGCCGCCATGCCGACCTCGTGCGTCTCGAAGGAAAGCCCGAGTCCGTGGCGCTTGCTCGCGAGTTCCAGCACCGACATCGCAGCTGCGGTGATCTCGGGCCCGATGTCGTCACCGGGAAGGACGGCGATCTTCAAATATGTGCACCCTTCTTGAGGGAAGACCAGATGTCGCTGCGCAGGGCGAGGAACTCGGGGCTCGTCTTGATCGATTCGTCACGCGGCCGGGGGAACGGCACCTCGATGATGCGGTCGATCCTTCCCGGACGGGGTGTCATCACCACGATTCGGTCAGCGAGGAAAATCGCCTCCTCGATCGAGTGGGTGACGAACACCACGGTCTTGCGCTCGCTGTCCCAGATGCGCAGCAGCTCGATCTGCAGCAGGTCGCGCGTCTGCACGTCGAGCGCGCCATAGGGCTCGTCCATGAGCAGCAGGTCAGGCTTGATCGCCAGCGCGCGCGCGATGCCGACGCGCTGTTGCATGCCGCCGCTCAGCTGGTGCGGGTACGAACGCTCGAATTTCGTGAGCCCCACCAGGTTGATGTAATGGCGCGCACGCTCGCGCCTCTCGGCCCTGGGGACGCCGGCGACCTCGAGCCCGAACTCGATGTTGCCGAGCGCGGTGCGCCAAGGAAACAGCTCGAACGACTGGAACACCATGCCGCGCCCGCCGGCGCTTGTTCCGGTGACATCGCGGCCGTTGAGGAACACCGAGCCGCTGTCGCAATCATCGATGCCGTCGATGATGCGCAGCAGCGTCGACTTGCCGCAGCCCGAAGGCCCGAGCAGCACCAGGAACTCGAGATCCTCCACCGCGAGCGAGAAATCCTGCAGCACGTGCAGGACCTCGCCGTGCTGGCGGAAGCTCCTGGAGACCCCACGGACCTCGAGCTTGGTGCCCAATTAGCCGAGTTCCTTCAGCGCCTGCTCGGTGATGCTGGTGTCTAGCAGCCGGTCCAGGTCGGGCTCCTTCGAGAATGCCCCCACCGACTTGTACGCGGGCAACAGGTCCTTGAATTGCTGGCGCTGGAAGTTGCCGTCGTCGGGCCAGGCGCGCGCGGTTTTCGACAGCAGCTCCCACACCGGGCGCAGCTGTTCGTCGGTCATCTGCGCCGCACCCTTGATGGTCGAGTACTTGCGATACGAGTTGCCGAAGTACGCGAGCTCGCGATTGGTCCTGCGGAAGGAGGCGATGGTCGCCTTCTGGATGTCGACGGCCAGGCGGCGGTTGTCGGGGTTCTTCAGCCACTCGCCGCCTACCAGCCAGCACTCGGCGATGTAGAGCTTGTATTCCTCCCACGGCTTGAGCAGGATCTTGTAGTTGCCCTTGGCAAGGATCGCGGGCGTCTGGTCGATGTGCACCGGCACCGCCTGCACGCGATTGGCGAGCAGCGCCTGCACCCGCGAAGCCGAACCGCCGATCTCGACGATCGTGACCTTGTCCGGGTCGACGCCGCGCTTGAGCAGCGGCCCCGTGAGCATCGCGTGCATCCAGTCGCCCTTGGAATTCACGGCGACGATAACGCCCTCCTTCTGCAGGTCCGCGAACTCCTTCACCTTGTCGGCGTTGACGACGAACACCAGGCTCGAGTTGGCGTACACCAGCCCGATCACCTTGAGGTCCGCGCCCGCGATCGACGCCTGCAGCGTGGACGAGATGTCCGCTTCGCCGAGTTCTGCCGACTTGCCGATGATCGACTGCGTCATGACCTGCATCGAATCGACGCGCGTGAGCTTCGGCGGCGCGTAGCCGAGCGCCGGCAGGCCCTCGTTGAGCGCCGCGATCGCCGGGATGTGGATGGCGAGCGAGTTGCCCAGGATGTGCCCGGTCAACACGCGCTTCGACTTGTCCTGCCCGAACACGGAGCCGTTGCCGAGCCCGATTCCGATGCCGAGCGTCGCGGAGAACATCCCGAGTGCCTGGCGCCTTGTGGTCTTCATCGTTTTCTCCTCCAGGAGAGTTGCAGTGGTTTTATCGTGGTGCTGCGGTATTCAGGTGCCTGCGATGCGTTGCTCGTACGATGGCGAAATCCAGTTGCCGACAATGCGCAACAACCACGTCGCCGCAACGCTCACCGCCATCAACGTGACCAGCAGGCCGATCAGCGGCTCGGTCTCGGGGCGCATGCCGGTCTGGTAGATGAGCCCGCCATAGCCGAGGATCACGAACATCTCCGCCATCACCATCGCACGGATCGCGTGGACAAGGCCGATGCGCGCACCCGAGATCAGGTAAGGATAGACCGCCGGGAACACGACCTTCAGCGTGGTTTGCAGTGGCGACGCCCCGAAGGAACGTGCGACCGAAATCAGGCCCGGGTCGACGCCGCGCGCGCCGTTGTACGAGGTGATCACGATGTACCAGACCGAGGCCACGAACACGATGGTGGCGCGAAAGGCGAAGCCGGTGCCGAGGATCAG
Organism: Usitatibacter sp.; assembly: GCA_039915735.1. Taxonomy (GTDB): domain Bacteria; phylum Pseudomonadota; class Gammaproteobacteria; order Burkholderiales; family Usitatibacteraceae; genus Usitatibacter. Next base: position 4,462 of record JBDSMR010000042.1, read on the forward strand.
CAGGAAAAGCGGCACCAGCGCCGCCACCGAGGTCACCACGAACATCCCGATCCACGGGGTCATCACGCGCTCGACGAGCTTCACGCGGCCCATCAGGATGCCGAGCGGCATGCCGATCGCGCACGCGAGCCCGAATCCCACCAGCATCTGTCGCAGCGACGTCGCGAGCTCCGAGAGCATCGATCCTTCGCGCAGCAATTGCACGTACTCGCGCGCCACCAGGCTCGGCGCGGCGAGCACGGCGCTCCCCAGCCAGCGGCCAACGGCTTCCCAGGCGAGCATGAAGAGCACGATGCCCGCCAAATTCCAGGAGATTCGCTCGGCGCGGCTCATCACCGATGGTGCCAATGCAACAGGCGCGCCTCGAGCGCGGCAATCAGCGCCTGAGCCGTGAGGCCCAGCAGGCACACCACCACGACCACCGTGAGCACCCCCGCGGAATCGAACGTGCGCGCGCTGTCCTTCATCATCGCGCCGAGGTTTACCGCCGCGAGGAAGAGCTCCGCGGTGATCATGCCGTTGATCGCCCGCGCAATGCCGACACGAAACGCCGTCATCAGGAAGGGCAGCATCGCCGGCAGCGTGACCTTGAGCGCGATCTGCAGGGGCGAGGCGCCGAACGAGCGCCCGACGGCGAACAGGTTGCGCTTGATGTCACGCGCGCCCGCCGTGATCACTATCAGCATGTCGGGGAACGCCATGATGAAGACCAGCGCCACGCGCGACTCGAAGAAGAGCCCGAACCAGATCACGAGGAACGGCACGAAGGCGACCGAGGGGATCGCATAAAGCGCGCTCACCAGCGGATCGAGCATCGCGTTGATACGCGGATGTCGCCCCATCAGGATACCGAGCGGAACCGCCACCGCGACCGCGAGGCCGAAGCCGGCCAGCATGTGCTGCAGCGCGCCGTAGAGCGCCTTGAGCAGCTTGAGGTCAAACGCCGGGTCGAAGAGGCGCCTCAGCACCGCGCTTGGCGGCGGCAGGATGAAGGCGGAATACTGCGTCGCAACCAGCTCCCAGATGAGCAGGCCGGCGACGATCGAGGCCACCTGCGTGAGACGCTCCGCATTCAGCAACACCGCGCCCAGCCGGGAGCGCAGGCCCCGGCTTCCGGACGCAGCGAGATCAGATGGGGATGTCGACATCCAGTAGCGGCGCATGCTGCTGCGCACCGTAGACATCGGTGTCGCCGACATCGCCGGCGGACTTGAGGCGCGGAATCGTCGCCTTGAACGCGTAGCCCGGGCCGTATTCGGTGAACAACACGTCGCTTTCGGCCACGTTGTACAGCCGCGCAAACAACGCCGGCCCCAATACGCCGGTGGCCCTTACCTTCTCGTACATCGCCTTCTCGTCAAAGGCCACGTCGATGGTCAGATGAAAGGGCCCCGCGTTCTTGCTGCGGCAGACCTTCGCGATATCCCGGATGCGCGCCATGGGCTCCTCAGAGGGTTTCGTATTCGATCGGGAACATCGCGCACGGGTCGTCCACTTCGACCACGTGATTGAACGTGAAGCGGTAGACCGCGCCCGCCTCGATGTCGGAGGGCGAGAACGGAAACGCCATGTTGCCTTCGCGGCACAGCCGCCCGGGGAAATCCGTGTGCAGCAGGTTGGTGCGCGTCATGCCGAGCACCGCGCTCGCCGTCTCCTGCGAGGAGGCGACCACGTCGGCCACGATGCCAAGCTCGTGCGACTGGATCGCCTTCACCGGCTCGCGCTCGCCCATCACGCCGTCGCGTCCATAGACGTGGAAGGTGAGCTCGTATTCCGAATCCTGCACGCCGAATGCCGCGGATTTCTTGCGCACTTCATCGCGCACCGTTTCGATCCACTGATCGAAGCGGCCGATCAGCAGAGGATCGCGCGTGCCGGCGATGGTGATGGCTCGATAGCCAGCGAGTTCGACACCCTCGAGCTTCACCGTGTATTGGCTGGCCGGGTTCCAGCGCATGCCGCTCACGCGTACCGCACGGTCGCTCACGGCATCGAAGGAACAGTCGGAAGTGTCGAGCATTCCACCCGGCTCCAGGTGGAAGCACGGGCTGGCGTTCTCGTGCAGGCTGTGCGTCGCGATCGACAGCGGCGTGCAGCGTCGCGCCGGATTGGTCGCCTCGCAGGTGACACCCTCGTCGTCGACATCGACGAACAACACGTCGTGGCCCTTGGGAACGGAAGGTGTTGCGCCACATTCCAGCATCTTCCCCGCGTACCAGGCCTGCGCCGGCGGCACCCCGGAGCGGATGGCGGTGGCGGCGAACGAGGCCGGATCGCTCGCGCGCCCGGCCAGAACCACTTGCGCGCCGGCATCGAGCGCGCGCATGAAAGGCTCCGGCCCCATCATGCCGACGATGCGCACGGTGCGATCGACCGTCGCCGGATCGAGCGGCCCCATGTTGGAGAGCGGCTTCACGCGCCCTGCGGCGAGCGCGTTCTTGACGAACGACTTCTGCTGCTCCGCATGGATCAGCGCAAGTTTGAAATGCATGCCTTCCTCGCGGGCGATCTCGCGCACGAGCCTGGCGGTGAGCTCGAGGTGCGGCTCCCCGCCCGCGCCGCCGCAGGTGCCGATCACCATCGGGATGCGGCTCGCCATCGCCGCGCGCAGCATCAGCCGCAGGTCGCGGCGGATCGCCATGATCGAGGTCAGCGGCTTGCCGGAGCCAAGGTAGTACGGGCCCGGATCGACGCTGCCGCCGTCGACCCCGATCATGTCCGGGGAGCGCGCCATCGCGGCCTCCAGCGAAGCCTCGGGGAATCCGTACCCAAGAATGCCGCTGGTCGACACCATGCCGAAGGATTTCACCGGGACTCTCCTCTTGCGCTGCGAAACGGATGCACTTGAGCTTCGTGCACGATAGTTGTATATACAACTATACGTCAACAAGTGCCTTGTACAACCATGGCGGATGCCGCAGCGACCGATCGTTTCACGCCGATCTATTTCCGTATCCAGGAGATGGTGCGGCGCGGCATCACCGAAGGCGAATTCAAGCCCGGCGATCGCCTGCCATCGGAAACCGAACTGTCCCGCGAATACCGCACCACGCGCGTCACCGTTCGGCACGCCCTCTCACGCCTCGAATACGAGGGCCTGATCCTTCGCCGCAGTGGCCGCGGCACCTTTGTGGCGGACCGCTCCTCGATCGTCTCCCCCATCGATACGCTCAAGGTGCATTCGTTCGAGCAGCAGGTCGCGCAGCGCGGCAAGAAGGTTTCCTATTCGGATGCGCGCTACAGGATGGTGTCATCGCCACCGGAAGCGGCGCAGCGGTTGTTGCTGGCCAGGGGTTCGCGCGTCTATCGCATGGACCGCCTGCGATGCATCGATGGCCGCGCCGTCGGTGTAGAGATCCGCTACTTCACGCTGGAGCTGGGCCGAAAGGTCACGCGGCTGATGCTGGACGAACTCTCGGCGCACCGATTCCTGTGTGAGATCGTCGGGCACCACATCCCGGTGATCGAGGTCACCCTCACCGCCGTGAATGCCACCCAGGTGCTGGCCGCGCGACTGGGCGTGAAACGCGGCACGGCGCTGCAGTTGCGCGACAACATCTTCCGCGATGCCGCCGGCAAGGTGGTGCAGTACGGCCGCTCGTATTTTCGCGGCGACATCCAGATGGAATACATCCTCGGCAACAACCCATCCCAAATCGTCGGAGACTGATTCATGTACAACGCGCCGCCCGAGCTTCCCGTCCGCGTGTTCGCCAGGGTCCCGGATGCGTTGCGCATGCGCGGCGAGAAATCCGCCTGGGCCTTCGGCAAGGACCACAGCGAGCTGCACTCTTTCCTCGAGGGGCCCTCGTTCGACCGTGCCGGCAATCTATATGTCGTCGACATTCCCTATGGAAGGATCCTGCGCATCTCGCCTGCCGGTGAGTTCACCCAGGTGGCGCGTTATGACGGGTGGCCCAACGGGCTCAAGATCCACAAGGACGGGCGCATTTTCATTGCCGACCATTTGCGCGGCATCCTGGTGGTTGATCCCGCGAATGGCCAGGTGACCACGGTGCTTGATCGCGTGCGTCGCGAGGGCCTGAAGGGTGTGAACGACCTGGTGTTCGCCAGCAACGGCGACCTCTACTTCACCGACCAGGGGCAAACCGGCCTGCAGGACGCCACTGGCTGCGTCTATCGCCTGAGGACCGATGGCCACGTCGACCTGCTGCTCGACACGATCCCCAGCCCCAACGGCATCGTGCTGACGCCCGATGAAAAATTCCTGATGGTGGCCGTGACGCGTGCCAACCAGATCTGGCGCATGCCGCTGCATGCGGACGGCAGTACCTCGAAGGTAGCGGCGTTCATCACGCTTTCGGGGGGCCTCGCAGGTCCCGATGGGCTGGCGATGGATGCGCAAGGCAATCTCGCCATCGCGCACTGCGGCCTCGGCACCGTATGGTTGTTTTCCCGACTCGGCGAACCGCTGTATCGAATGCGCTCGCCCGCGGGCCTGGCGACCACCAACGTCGCCTATGGCGGCCCGGGGAACAAACACCTGTACGTCACGGAATCGGACAGCGGCAGCATCCTGGTCGCCGAACTGCCGACGCCGGGGCTGCCGCTTTACTCACACCGCTGACTTTTCCTTCGCTTCGTCGTAGCGCTGGAAGTGGCGGTTGGCCATGATGCGCTGCTGCTCGTAGAGCGAGCCGGTCATCGGTGCCATCGGCAGCGGAATGCGGATCGGTGCGGCAACCATGCGCGGCTCGAGCGTGGGCTCGCCGCGCACGATGCCGGCGTTGAACTTGTCGAGGCTGGAGATGCCGAGGATCGGCCACGCATCGACCGCCGCGTACTGCAGCAGCAGCAGGCGGCGCGGGCGCTTCGACACATTGAGGGCCGAGCCGTGGACCGCGCGCGCGTGATGGAAGGTGACCATGCCCGCACCGCCGGTGAGGGCCACGGCCTTCGAGAAATCGATACCGCTCGTCACCGCGTCGATGCCCCCGCAGTAGACGCCGTTGACGTGGTGGTCGTAGATCGGGCCGCGATGCGTGTCGGGGATGATGAGCAGCGGGCCGTTTTCATCCATGCAATCGTCGAGCGGAATGCCGACGGAAAGCAGGTCGTCGTTGGTATGGGGATACGCAGCCCAGTCCTGGTGCCATTCCACCGGAGCGCCGTATTGCGCACCCTTGATGTTGACCTTGCCGGTCGGATGGCTCATGCGTATCGCGGGACCTATCAGCTGCGCGAGCGTGTCCAGAAGTTTCGGGTGCCGCGCGATGCGGTGGAATGCCGCATCCATCTCGGTCGGCTTCTTCAGGCGACGCACGCGCACGTCCTGCGGCGTGTGGCTGTCCTCGAGGTCGTAGAGATCGGTGTGGTCGGTGAGGTCCTTCGCCTTGCGGCACAGCGCGTCGCATGCGCGGCCCAGCTCCGCGATGGTCTCGCGGTCGAAGAATTGCTGCTGCGACACATACCCGGTGTCCCTGTAGAACTGCACCTCCTGCGCGGAAATCATCTCGCCTCTCCTGCCTCTGGCCTGGATTGACTGTACCTGTCTATACAAGTACAGTCAAACCACCCTTTACCGAGCCGCACCCCATGAAAAACAACGAACTCTCCGGCCGGCGCTGCCTCGTGACGGGTGCGGGACGTGGCATCGGACGCGAACTGGCCGTCTCCTTCGCGCGTGCCGGCGCCGCGGTCGCGGTGCTTGACCGCGATGGCGACAGCGCGAAAGCGGTCGCCGATGCGATCAGCGCCGAAGGCGGTACGGCACAAGCCGTGACGCTCGACCTCGTCGATACCGCTGCCATCAAGCCGGCGCTGGAAGCCCTGGCCGTTTCGTTTGGCGCCATCGACATCCTCGTCAACAACGCCGCCATCGTGGTGCCGCGGCTTTTCCTCGATACCCCACCCGAGGAACTCGAGACCGTGCTGCGCGTGAACCTGCATGCGCCTTTCCTGTGCGCGCAGGTGCTGGCGCGCTCGATGGTCGCGCGCAAGTACGGCAGGATCATCAACATGGCTTCGCATTCGGGATTGCTCGGCAGCACCGCGCGCGCGGCCTATGCCGCCTCCAAGGGCGGGCTGCTCGCCGCAACACGCGTGATGTCGGTGGAGCTCGCGCCACACGGGATCACCGTCAACGCGATCGCGCCAGGACCGATCGAGTCCGAGCTCACCATCGCCAGCCATTCCGCGCAACGCCGCAGCGCATGGAACGATGCCGTGCCGATCGGGCGCTACGGCCGGGCCGAAGAGGTTGTTGCCGCGGCGCTGTTCCTCGCTTCGCCCGGAGCCTCGTACATCACCGGGCAGACGCTCGCTGTCGACGGCGGCTTCAGCACTGCCGGCCTGATCCTCAAGCAGCCGTGACAACCGCCGCGATTCCCGTCTACCAGCGCATCCGCGACGCGCTGCGCGCGCGCATCGAGCAGGGCCGGTATCACACCGGCGATCGGCTGCCTTCCGAGAGCGAGCTGGTGGAGGAATTCAACGTCGCCCGCATGACGGTGCGACACGCGCTCGCGCAGCTCGTGTTCGAGAACCTGATCGTGCGATCGCCGGGCCGCGGCAGCTACGTCGCGCCCCGCAGGGAAAACACGGCCACCATCGACTCCGCATCGGAGCGCTCGTTCGAGGAGCAGATGTCGGCGCAAGGCCGCACCCCGACGCTCAGGTTGCTCGGCTTCGAGCGCACCCGGGCGCTGCCGGAAATCGCGCAGCGCCTGCAGGTCGCACCGGGAGAACACGTCTATCGGCTCGAACGCCTGCGCTACGTCGACGACCAGCTCATGGGGCTCGAGATCCGCCACATCGTCGACGAGGTGGGCAAGCGCATTTCGCGCGCAGGCGCGAAAACCACCTCGACATTCGACCTGCTCGAGGCGGTGCTCAAGGAGCCTCTCGATACCGTCGACGTATCGATGTTCGCCGCGGCGGCGGACGCGCAGATCGCCGCCAAGCTCAAGATCCGGCGTGGAGCGCCGATCCTGGTTCGCGAACACGTCGCGCTCGACAGCCGCAAGCGCATCGTCCTCTTCGGGCATTCGATCTACCGCGGAAACCTCAGGTTCCAGCACGTGTTCCGGCGCGCGGCGCGCGCTTGAGTCGCGCCGGGGACACCCGCCGCAAGCGGCTCGGCCGCCTGAGCCTGATGTTCGCAGCACACGCGATGGGCACCGCGAACATCTCGCTCGTCCTCGCGTTCGCGCCGGCGCTGCAGCGGCAGCTCGGCCTCACCGCGTCGGCCTTTGGGCTGGCCGTCTCCTGCTACTACGCCGCGCAGGTGATCGGCGCCCTGCCCGCCGGATGGTTCGTCGATCGCTTCGGGATTCGTCGCGGCCTCATGGCGGCCCATGTGGTGCTGGCGATCGGGATGAGTTTCATCGCTTTCGCAGGCGGCGCGCTCGGGCTTTCAGCCGGGCTGGCGCTCTGCGGCTTCGGCTATGTGCTGGTGAATCCGGCGACAGCGCGCGGCGTGCTCGCGTGGTTCGACCAGCGCCACCGCGCCACCGCGATGGGCGTGAAGCAGACCGGTGTGCCGATGGGCGCCGTGGTCGTCGCGATGATCGCCGCCCTGGTCGAGAACTGGCGCGTTTTCGCCGCCGCGATCGCCATCGCGATGGTCCTCATGGCGCTGACATTCTTCTCGATGGCGAAGGAGCCCGCTTCTTCCGCGCGTACCACGCTGCTGCGCGACCTGCGCAAGGCGCTCACGCATCGGCGGCTCACTGCGGTCACGCTGGCGACCGGCCTGTACACCACCGCGTTCGGTGCGGTGCTCGCCTACTTCGTGACTTTTTCATATGAGGTGGTCCATGTCTCGCCCGGCATGGCAAGCCTGTTCCTCGCGCTGGTGCAGGCAGCCGCCGCGGTGGGACGCATAGCATGGGGGGTCGCGGGCGATCGGCTGCCCGGCAATGGACGCGTCACGGGCCTGATCGCGTGCGGGCTGCTGGGCGCGGTGTCGACCGCGAGCGTGCCGTTCGTCACCTCGTCGATCGGGCTCACGGTGACCGCTATGTTGATCGGCCTCACGGTTGGCGGTTTCGCGAGCCTTGCGCAGACGCTGTCGGTGGAATCGGTGGATCGGACATTGGCCGGCGCGGCGATCGGCTACAACATGCTGCTGGTCACCGGCGGATTGATGCTGGGCCCGGCGCTCTTCGCGCTGGTGCTCACCACCAGCGGGTACGGCATGGCGTGGAACGTCGTGGCCCTGGTGCTGCTCCTGGGAACGGCGCTGTTCCAGCTCGCGGCGCGGCTGCCTTCGACGGGCTCATACGACACCGAGGAGATCACAGCCACGCTGTCGGACCGCCCCTAGGTCGCCTGCAACCAGAGTCCCTTGAGGTACTCACCTTCGGGAAAATGGATCGACACCGCGTGATCTGAAGATGCGCCCAGCGAACGGCGCACCTGCAGGTCGATGCGCGAGTCGGCAGCCGCGCCCGCCACGATCTTGCGGAAGAACTCCGGGCCGATCGCTCCGGAGCAGGAGAAGGTCAGCAGGTTTCCGCCCGGCGCCAGCAGCTTCATCGCCCAGAGGTTGATGTCCTTGTAGGCACGCGCCGCATTGGGCACGTGTTTCTCGGTGGGAGCGAACTTGGGTGGGTCAAGCACGATGAGGTCGAACTGCTTGCCCTGGTCGCGAAACTTGCGCAGCTGCGCAAAAACATCAGCCTCGATCCACTCCGCGCGGCTGGCGTCAAGCGTGTTCAGCTCCAGGTTGCGGCGCCCACCCGCCAGCGCTTCCGCCGACGTATCGACGGACACCACATGTGTGGCGCCGCCCTTCAGCGCCGCCAGCGTGAAGCCACCGGTGTAGCAGAACGCATTGAGCACCTGCGCGCCCGCTGCCAGCTCACCCGCCAATGCGCGGTTGTCGCGCTGGTCGAGGTAGAAGCCGGTTTTCTGTCCGCGGGCCACATCCACTTCGTAGGTGATGCCGTCTTCGACGATAGGGGTGGCGCCGGGCGCTTCGCCTACCAGGGGACCGGCGCGTGATGGCAGGCCTTCAAGGCTGCGCACCTCGACGTCGGAGCGCTCATAGACGCAGCGCACGCCGGGCAATTCGGACAGCACCTTGCCCCACAGCTCACGCCAGCGTTCCGCGCCGCCCGAGAGGATCTGCACCACGATGACGTCGCCATAGCGGTCGGCGACCAGGCCCGGCAATCCGTCGGATTCACCATGGATCAGGCGCACGCCGGTACTGCCGGGGCGCTCGTTGCCGCGGCGCTTCACCGCCGCCTTGACGCGCTGCGCGAGGAAAGCCTCGTCGACAACGGCGGCGGAATCAAACGACCAGGCGCGCGCGCGGATCTGTGATTCGGGGCAATACCCGGCATGCGCGAGGAAGCCACCGTCATGGGCGAACACCGGGATGACGTCGCCCATCGCGGGCTGGCCTTCGACGCGCTCGATGGCGCCGGAGAAAACCCACGGGTGCCGGTGTCGCAGCGATTTCTCGCGGCCCGACTTGAGGATGATGCGGGGCTCCTTGCTCACTGGCTGTGGCGCATCAACCTGATCATCTTGAGCGCCGGTTCGAGGACGACGGCGCGCGGTCCATTGCTGAATACCCGGAACGAGACGCAGATGTCGTTCACGCGCACCAGGCCCTGCGTGAGGTTGAGGAAATCGCCCGGCGCCGGATCCTTGTCGGTGGCGGAGAAGTAGCTGCCGAGGGCCTGCATGCCGCGCACGTCCTCCACCTTGATCTCCTTTTCCACCGCCTCGGCCCTGGCCGCCTTGGCGCCGGTCTGCATGAGTGAGCGGATCGCCTCGGCATCCGGCAGCTTGTCCTGCGGCGAGGTCGGCCACACTGGTGAGATCACGATGCGGAAGGCCGCACCCTTCTCCGGCGTGATCTCGATCAGGGGCGCCTCCTTCGGGTCCTCCTGGCGCTGGATGCGCTCCTGCCAGTTATCCGGCAACTTCAGGTGCAGCGCGCCGTGGTCCGGCAGGCCGATGCGCACGTCGCGCTCCGCCATCGCTGGCACAGCGAAGGCCAGGCCCAGCGAAAAAAAAGCGCCGCGAAGGAAAACACGCGTCATTTTCTCGGCGCCTTCGAGGTGCAGGCATTCATCAGGGCTTTCTGCGCCGTGTCGACCGCCTTGCCTTCGGGCGACTTGAAATATTCGATGCCGCCGGAGCCCGCCTTGTCCGCCACGAAATTGACCGCGTCCTTGTAGCCAGGGAGCCTCGCCTGCAGCTCTTTCACGCGTTCTCCCTTTGCCGCGACGCCGGCCTTGTCGCCTTTCATGCGCGCCGAGATGGCGTCGCCCTGCGCCCTGAGCTGTTCGCAGTGCATCTGCAACTCCGCGGGCGTGGTGCGGATGCGGTCGAACGTGGCCGTGGCCTGCGCGGCGCTGGTCTGCGCGAACGCCGGCGAGCCCAGCAGGGCGAACGCCGCGGCGGCGAGTCTGTACTTCCTTGTCATGCTTTCTCCGGTGTGGACGGTCATGCGGGTGCCGCGACAAGCGGCTGGATCTGGTTGCGCCCGTGATGCTTGGCTTCGTAGAGCCAATGGTCGGCGGCGTCGAGTATGCCTTGCGGCGTGTCGAAAGAGGTGGTGGATGCGAGCCCGATCGAAAGCGTCACGCGCAATTGCGGATGGATGAGTCTCCAGTCGCACCCTTCCACCGCCAGGCGTAGCCGCTCGCACGCCGCGATCGACCCGGCCATGTCGAGGCCGCGGAACACCAGCATGAATTCCTCGCCGCCGTAGCGGCCGGCAATGTCGCCTGCGCGGCAGTGGCTGCGAAGGATCTCTCCCATGCAGCGCAGCACTTCGTCGCCCACGGCGCGCGAGAAGCGATCGTTGATGCCCTTGAAGTGGTCCACGTCCGCGAGCGCCACGGTGAGCACCTCCCCGTCGCGCCGGGCTTCGGCGAAAAACGTGTCGAGCCTTTCGTCCAGCTGGCGGCGGTTGGCCAGGCCTGTGAGGGCGTCTTCCATCGCCAGGCGCCGGTAGCGCTGCGTCTCCATGCGCGCGACTTCCAGGCGACGGCGCGTCGAGAGGGCACGCGCGCGCATCTCGGTCTGCTCCACGCGCAGGCGCGCCTCGATGCCCCCCGCGGTGCGGATGCAGGAGAGTGCCCCGGCGAGGTCACCCAGGGCTTCGTGCACTTCCGAAAGCGCCCGCAGCACGCGAGCGGCCTGATCCTTCAATCCCATCGATTCGAACAATTCGAGCGCCGTGCGCAGCTGCCGCAGCCCTTCATCGTGATCACCCAGCTGGTGGCGCGCCTCACCCATGGTCTGCAGGCAGAAGGCCTCGAGGCGCGTGTAGGCGAACTGGCGCGCGATGGCGAGCGCGCGATCGACGAGACGCAGTGCCACTTCCGCTTCGCGCTTGCAGGCGTCCGCCTCACCTGCCGCTCGCAGCTGCCGCGCGCGCTGGATGCGCCCGAAGGCCGCGTTGTTCAGGTCGAAGCCCGCGCCCTCGTTGTCACCAATGTCGCGGCGGATCTCAAGCGCCTTGTCGAAGAGCTCCAGCGCCGCGCCATGGTTGCCAAGCTGGATCTCGACGTTGCCGATGTTGGAGAGCACGCGCGCCTGCCCCTTGAGGTCGCCGGTCGCGCGGAAACCCTGGAGCGCGGCGTCGTAGCTGTCGAGGGCGCGCCCGTAATCGGACAGCTGGCGATAGGTGATGCCGAGCAGGTTTGCGCAGCGTGCCTCGCCATCGAGGTCGGAAAGCGAATGGAACAGCGCCGCCGAGGATGATTGCGCCTCGAAGACCGCGGAATAGTCGGCCTGTGAATAGAGATTGCGGCCGAGGCAGTAAAGCGCCTGCGCTTCACCCAGCGCGTCGCCGACGGCGCGGGAAAGCTCCACCGCCTCGTGCGCGACTTCAATGCCACGTGCCGGATCACGTTCGTGGAGCTGCTCGGCCATCTCGTTGAGGAGCTTCACCCGCTCGTGCACCGGCAGCGGCTCGCCCAGGCGGCTCTCGAGTTCCTTCAGGGGTGTGACGAGACTCAAAGGCGCCTCGCCGTATCGACGCCGGGCACATCCTTCAGCACGCGCACTACGCGCACGATGGCGTCGGCCGAAGTGACCTGGAGAGTGAAACGCATGAAGGCATGCGAGCCCCTCGAGAGCGTATTGACCGCCGTCACGTTGATGCGCTCGCGCGAAATGGCATCCGAGATGTCGCGCAGCAGGCCCTGGCGATCGAGTGCAACCACTTCGAGGTCGGCCGCGAACGGCGCCTCGCTGGTCTTGCCCCAATCGGCCGACATCATGCGGTCGCGCTGGTTTTCGGCCAGGCCGGTGATGTTGGGGCAATCCATGCGATGCACGGTGATGCCGCGCGCGCGCGTGACGAAGCCGACGATCGGATCCGGCGGCACCGGCTTGCAGCATTTGGCGATCAGCGTCGCCATGTTGTTCACGCCCAGCACCAATACGCCGGACGAAGCCTTGTCCGGAGCAGGCGCAACCAGCGGCGTGACCGGCGCCGGCGCCGCGGGGATTTCGCCACGCACCGCGATCTCGATCTGCCGCGAGGTCACTTCACCTCGGCCGAGGGCGGCGAAGAACTCGTCCAGCTTCGCGAAACCCACCTTCGCAGCGACCTTCTCGTGCGACTCGTGGTTGGCGCCAAGGCGATGCAATTCCTTGTCGAGGGCGCTGCGTCCCGTGGCCACGTCCTGCGCGAAGTCCTCATGGCGGAACCACTGGCGCACTTTCGCCAGGCCGCGCGGGCTGGCGAGATACCCCTGCTGCGCCGAGAGCCAGTCGCGCGAGGGTCCACCCTGCTTGACCGACATGATTTCCACGCGTTGCGCGTTCTGCAGCTTGTAGTCGAGCGGCACCATCTGCCCGTCGACCTTGGCGCCGCGGCAGCGATGGCCGAGGTCGGTGTGCACGTGGTAGGCGAAGTCGATCGGCGTCGAGCCCGCGGGCAGGTCGACAACCTTGCCCTGCGGGGTGAGCACGTAGATGGTGTCTTCGAAGAGGTGGCTGGTACGCGCGCCGCCTTCCTCGAACAACTCGTTGCGCCACGAAAGCACCTGCCGCAGCCACGCGATCTTCGCGTCGAACTTGCGATCGGACTTGCCGCCTTCCTTGTAGCGCCAGTGCGCCGCCACGCCATGCTCGGAGTGCAGGTGCATCTCGGCGGTGCGCACCTGGATCTCGAGCGTCTTGCCTTCGGGACCAACAACCGCGGTATGCAGTGACTTGTAGTCGTTCGACTTGGGACTCGCGATGTAGTCGTCGAACTCACCTTCCACCGGCACCCAGAGGTCGTGGACCACACCCAGCACGGTGTAGCACTCGCGCACGTTCTTCACGATCACGCGCACGGCACGGATGTCGTAGAGGCGCTCGAACGGCAGGTCCTTGCCGCGCATCTTTCTCCAGATCGAATAGATATGCTTGGGGCGGCCCTCGATCGTGGCCTGGATGCCCATGGCCTCGAGCTCGGCATGCAGCTGCGCGATGACGCGCTGGATGTAGGCCTCGCGGTCGTTGCGCTTCTCGTCCAGCTGCGCGGCGATGCGGCGATAGACCTCGGGCTCGGTGTAGCGCAGCGAGAAGTCCTCCAGCTCCCACTTCATGTCCGAGACGCCGAGGCGGTTGGCGAGGGGACCAAACAGCTCGAGCGTCTGGCGGCCGGCGGCGCGCTGCACGGCTTCGTCGGACCGGGTCAGTGAACGCAGGTAGACCACGCGCTCGGCGAGCTTGATCAGCACCACACGCACGTCTTCCGCAATCGCCAGCAGCATCTTGCGGGTCTGCTCGAGGTCGGTTCCGGAGGCGGTCAGCAGATCCATGCGCCCGGCCCGCTCCAGGCCCCGCAGCAGCTGCGCCAGCTCGACCCCAAAAGCCGCCTGGACGGCCTCGAGGTCCAGGTCCTTCTCGGCGATCGACTGGCTGATGAGCGCGGCGGCGATGGTTTCCGGGTCTGCGCCCTGGACCAGCAGCAGCCGGGAGACCGCCACGGCGCGCTCGAAAGCGTCCGCGCGGCCGGCCGCAGTCGACGTTCCGCGGGCGAACTGGAGCGCTCGCACCGGCAGGTCGGCGAGCGAAGCGCCGAAGGTGGCGCTGAGCTCGGCCTCGAAAGGCGCAAGCTCGGTGGCGGCGGATGGGCTGAGCACGGGGGGAACCTTGGGACGATTCTAGCGCACGGGTTTGAAGGCGATGCCCTGCTCCGGTGCGCCCGCCAGCGCTTTGGGGCTCAGTTTTGCATTATTCTGTGGCACGGGGTTTGCTACGCCCCTTCGCGGAACATGACAACTCCGAAGCTCTACAACGAGATGTTTACCGAGGAGCGCGCGGTGCGGCCGCATTACGCGGCTTTCGCCGAGTGGCTCGCGGAAACGCCGCCCGCCCGCATTGCGCAGAACCGGCATGCGGCGGACCTGCTCTTCCACCGCGTGGGCATCACTTTCGCTGTCTACGGCGAAGCCTCCGGCACCGAGCGGCTGATCCCGTTCGACATCGTCCCGCACGTGATCCCGGGCGGTGAATGGGAGCGCATCGCCGCCGGCCTGCGCCAGCGCGTGGGCGCGCTCAACCGCTTCCTGCACGATATCTATCACGGGCAGGAAATACTGGCGGCGGGGAAGATTCCCCGCGAGCAGGTGGAGGGCAACGCGCAATTCCGCCCGGAAATGGTGGGCGTCGATGTGCCGGGCGGCGTGTATGCGCATATCGCCGGCGTCGACATCGTGAAGCACTCCGATGGCGAGTACTACGTGCTGGAAGACAACCTGCGCACGCCTTCCGGGGTCTCGTACATGCTCGAGAACCGCAAGATGATGATGCGGCTCTTCCCGGAGCTGTTCGCGCAGCAACGCATCCGTCCCGTCGACCACTACCCCGACCTGCTGGTGAAGACGCTGCGCAGCGTGGCGCATGCCGGTGTCGAGAATCCCACCATCGTCCTGCTCACGCCGGGCCACTACAACAGCGCCTATTTCGAGCACGCCTTCCTCGCGCAGCAGATGGGCATCGAGCTGGTCGAAGGCCAGGACCTGTTCGTGCTCAACAACACCGTCTTCATGCGCACCACGCAGGGTCCGCAGAAGGTGGACGTGATCTACCGCCGCCTCGACGACGACTTCCTCGATCCGCTCGCCTTCCGCCCGGATTCGATGCTGGGCGTGCCCGGCCTGCTTTCGGCCTACCGCGCCGGCCGCGTGACCCTCGCCAACGCCATCGGCACCGGGGTTGCCGACGACAAGTCGATGTATCCGTACGTGCCGGAGATGATCCGGTTCTACCTCGGCGAGGAACCGATCCTCAAGAACGTGCCGACCTATTCGCTGCGCAATCCGGATGAATGCAAATACGTGCTCGCAAACCTCGACAAGCTGGTCGTCAAGGAAGCGCAGGGCTCGGGCGGCTACGGCATGCTGGTGGGTCCCACCGCCAGCCGCGAGGAGCGCGAGCGCTATCGCCAGCGCGTGCTCGATACCCCGGAGCGCTACATCGCGCAGCCCACGCTATCGCTCTCCTGCGTGCCGACCTTCGTGGGTGATTCGCTTTGCGACCGGCATATCGACCTGCGTCCCTATGTGCTGACCGGCTCCGAAATCTCGTTTGTCCCCGGCGGGCTTACCCGCGTCGCGCTGCGTGAAGGATCGCTGGTGGTGAATTCCTCGCAGGGTGGCGGCGTCAAGGACACGTGGGTGGTCGACTGATGCTCTCCCGCGTCGCATCAAACCTCTACTGGATGAGCCGCTTCGTCGAGCGCTCGGAGAACACCGCACGCGTGCTGGATGTCGCCTGGCGGATGTCGCTGCTGGTGAAGGAAGCCGCCGAGCAGGACCAGGAATGGATGGCGCCACTCAACATCACCGGCACGTTATTCCCGTTCTCCGGGCGCCACAGCGAGGTCTGCGCGCGCGAAGTGCTGCATTTCATGGCCCTCGACCCCGAAAACCCCTGCTCGATCTATGCCTGCGCCAGGCAGGCGCGCGAGAACGCCCGCGCCGTGCGCGGTTCGATCACCTCCGAGATGTGGGAGGTGCTCAACTCCACGTGGCTGGAAATGCAGCAGATAGACGAGGACAAGATGCAGGCGCGCGGCGTCTCGTCGTTCTTCGACTGGGTGAAGGAACGCAGCCACCTTTTCCGCGGCGTGACGTTCGGAACCATGCATCGCGACGATGCCTACGACTTCGCCCGCACCGGCACACACATGGAGCGCGCGGATTCCACGGCGCGCATCCTCGACGTCAAGTACCACATCCTGCTGCCGAGCGTGAAGGACGTGGGTGGCGCGGTCGACTACTACCAGTGGTCCGCGGTGCTGCGTTCGGTCTCGGCTTTCGAGTCCTATCGCAAGGTCTATCGCGACGTGATCACGCCGATCAAGCTGGCCGAGTTGCTGATCCTGCGCGACGACATCCCCCGCAGCCTGCACTTCTGCCTGAAGATGGTGAGCGAATCGCTCGCCCGCGTGCAGAACGCGCAGTCCGACGAGACACTGCGCCGCACGGGGCAGATTCTTTCCGCTCTGCAGTACGGCCGCATCTCGGAAATCTTCGCGCAGGGATTGCACGAATACCTCACCGACTTCCTCGATTCGACCAAGGAGCTGTCCGACGACATCCAGTCGAGCTTCTTCTCCTCGCGGATGGTTGAGTAGAATGACCGGACCATGACCTATTGCGTCGCTGTCCGCCTTGATTCCGGAATGCTCTTCGCGTCCGACTCGCGCACCAATGCGGGCGTGGACCATATCGCCACGTTCACCAAGATGCGTGTCTACGAAAAGAAGGACGATCGCGTCATCGTGGTCCTGTCCTCCGGCAACCTCGCGATGACGCAGGGCGTGATCAACATCCTCGACCGCCATGCGAAGGCCGAGGACGACGTCGAGACCATCTGGAACGCGGAAACGATGTACGACGCGGCGGCCCTCGTGGGCGATGCATTGCGCGAGATGGGCCGCAAGGACGGGCCGTTCCTTTCGCAGTCGAGCATCGAGGCGAACTCCAACCTGCTGGTGGGCGGGCAGATCAAGGGCGAGGGCCCGCGCCTCTTCCACGTCTACGCGCAGGGCAATTTCATCGAAGCCACCGACGACACGCCCTTCTTCCAGCTGGGCGAGTCCAAATACGGCAAGCCCATCCTCGACCGCGTGATCTCCATGGCCACGCCGCAGAAGGAAGCCGCCAAGTGCGTGCTGATCTCCTTCGACTCGACGATGAAGTCGAATATTTCCGTGGGCCTGCCCATCGACCTGCTCTGGTACCCGCGCGATTCCCTTCGCGTCGGCATTCAACAGCGGGTTCGCGAGGGCGATCCCTACTTCACCATGCTGCGCTCGCGCTGGGGCGGCGGCCTTCGCCGCGTTTTCTCGGAATTGCCTGATCCCGACTGGCTCGAATAGCGAGCGCCGTTTCTTGAACACAGAGGACACGGAGGAAAGGCAGAGGACACAGGGTAAAGATAAGAGCGATTGCGGTTCGAGCCGTCGCCCGCAGCATCTCGAACAATCATGTTTCCTGGTTTTACTCTGTGTCCTCTGCCTTTCCTCCGTGTCCTCTGTGTTGAAACACACCGCTTATTCATGACGATCAAAGTCGCGCTCCACCATAAAACCCGCTACACCTACGACAAGCCGGTGGGCATGTCGCCCCACGAGGTGCGCCTGCGGCCCGCGGCGCATTGCCGCACGCCCATCGACAGCTACTCGCTCAAGGTCAGGCCGGCGAAGCATTTCCTCAACTGGCAGCAGGACCCCTACGGCAACTGGGTGGCGCGCGTCGTTTTCCCGGAGAAGTCACGCGAGCTCGAGTTCACCGTCGACCTCATCGCCGACATGACGGTGATCAACCCGTTCGACTTCTTCGTCGACCCCAGCGCCGAGCAATTTCCGTTCGCATACAGCAACAACAATCATCGCGAGCTGGCGCCGTATCTCGAGCAGCTGGCGCCCACGCCGCTGCTGATGGCCTGGATCACCAGGGCCCGCGGCAAATTCCTCGGCGCGCCGATTTCCACCATCGACCTGCTGATCGCCGTGAACTCCATGGTGCGGCAGGACGTGAACTACCTGGTGCGCATGGAGCAAGGCATCCAGGAGCCGGAGTTCACGCTGCAATGTGGCCAGGGTTCCTGTCGCGATTCCGCGTGGCTGCTGGTGCAGATCCTGCGCTTCCTCGGCATCGCTGCGCGTTTCGCTTCCGGCTACCTCATCCAGCTGGCCGCGGACCAGAAGTCGCTCGATGGTCCCTCGGGGCCCGAGAAGGACTTCACCGACCTGCACGCGTGGTGCGAGGCTTATGTGCCGGGCGCGGGCTGGATCGGGCTCGACGCCACCTCGGGATTGCTCGCCGGCGAAGGCCACATTCCGCTGGCGTGCACCGCGCTGCCCGGCAGTGCCGCGCCGGTCACGGGCGCCACCGACATCGCCGGGAGCGAGCTCGAATTCACCATGTCGGTCACGCGCATCCACGAGGATCCGCGCGTCACCCTGCCGTTCACGGAAGGCCAGTGGGCGGCGATCGACGCGATCGGCCACCAGGTCGACCAGCAGCTGGCCGAAAACGACGTGCGCCTCACCGTCGGTGGCGAGCCGACCTTCGTCTCCATCGACGACATGGAAGGCGCGCAATGGAATTACACGGCGCTCGGCGACAGGAAACTCGAGCTCGCGACCGAGTTGCTCTACAGGCTGCGCGCCAGGTTCGCCCCCGGCGGCATGCTGCATTTCGGCCAGGGCAAGTGGTATCCCGGGGAGCCGCTGCCGCGCTGGGCACTCTCCTGCTTCTGGCGCAAGGATGGACAGCCGATCTGGGATGACGCGGCGGACCAGGCGCTGCGCGCGAAGAACCTCAAGCTGACTGAAGTGGAAGCCGGGCGATTCGCCTCCGCGCTCGCACAAGTGCTGGGCGTTGCGCCGGAATTCGCGCTGCCCGCCTATGAAGACCCCTGGAAGATCATTCGTGACGAAGCCAATCTTCCGCTCAACATCGCTCCCCTGAATGAGGACACCTCCACCGAAAGCGCGCGCCGCCTG
>JBDSMR010000073.1:0-11282 GCA_039915735.1 Usitatibacter sp.
GCGACCATAGGGAAACGTAGTCGCGGGTGGTAGCAACCACTTCCGCTTCCGTGCGCGCCCCGTCGATTTCCTTCATCCACGATTGCATTGCGTATCTTCGCCCTGCGCCCATTCACCCGTATGTAGGCCGCGGCTTACAGGAGCGGTCCCTGCAAGTCGGTCCTGAGCGGGTCATTCAACAACACATCCGACGCGACAAGTAGCTCGCGTCCTACGCGTTTTCCGGCTTCGTTTACTGGTGGAGGATCGCGGTCGAGTCTAGATTCGGGTCAAGCGTACACAACAAGCGAGCCAACCGATGAAAGCCAGAACCGACCTTCGCCGCGCCAAGCTGCCCCCGATCCTCGAGATCGACGAGGACGGCATTTCTGTGTCCGAACACCAGGCCTGGGGCCACCCGCGCTGGAGCGCGGATGAAGAAATCCAGGGCGTGCAGCTCGGAGACTGGCCGACCGAATTCGACGATTGATTGCGGGCGTCGATGAAAAACATTCGCATTGCCTTGATCGGCGGCGGCGTTGCATTCACGCCGGCCAGGCAGATGCCGGATGACCCAGTCATCGGTTACTAGTCCGGACTCGATCTCCAGCAACCAAACGGCGGGCCTGGTGCTCGCCATTTCCACGTTGCTGGTCGTGACGGCGCTCGCGGTGGCGCAGACATTCCGCGAACCCCTTGTTCCCACGGTGTTGGCGATGGCTTCGGAGGAGGACATCCGGGAACGTGCCGCGTCGCTGGAGCCGGGCGGCAAGCTCGCTTTCCCGGTGCTGGGCCTGGATCCCGCGAAGCTGCGCGACAACTTCGACGAGGGCCGCGGCAAGCGCCGCCACGAGGCGCTCGACATCATGGCGCCGCGCGGCACGCCGGTGGTTGCGGTTGATGACGGGCGTGTGGCGCGCGTGACGCGCAGCATCCTCGGCGGGCTCAGCGTCTACCAGTACGACGTGCTGCAGAATCGCGTCTATTTCTACGCGCACCTCGACGGCTATGCCAAGGGTCTCGAGGAAGGGATGTTCCTCAAGCGCGGCGCGGTGCTGGGATACGTCGGCAGCACCGGCAATGCGCCAAAACACGCGCCGCACCTGCACTTCACCATCTTCGAACTCGGCGCGGACAAGCGCTGGTGGAAGGGCCGCGCGGCCAATCCGTACCCGCTGCTGAAACCCGAATAGAATCGCGGCCATGCGCCGCCTCCTGGTGATTTTCGCCACCGCCCTGCTGCTCGCCGGGTGTGGCTCAAAGACGAAACTCGAAAAGCTGGATTCTTCCGCGGTGGTGCTCGCCTTCGGTGACAGCCTCACCTTCGGTACGGGTGCCACGCCCGCGCAGGCCTATCCCGCGGTCCTCGAGCGCGCCATCGGCCGCAAGGTGGTGAACGCGGGCGTGCCCGGCGAGACCAGCGAGCAGGGCCTGCAGCGCCTGCCGGAGGTCCTCGACGAGGTCAAGCCGAGGCTGCTGATCCTCTGCCATGGCGGCAACGACTTCCTGCGCCGCCTGGACGATGGGAAGGCCGCGGCCAACGTGCGCAAGATGATCGAGGTGGCGCGCGGACGGGGCATCGCCGTGGTGCTGATGGGCACGCCGAAGCCGACACTGCCGCCCTCGATCCCGTCCTTTTACAGTGAACTCGCCAAGGAGCTCAAGGTGCCCTACGAGGAAGCGGTGCTGCGCTCGGTGCTGTTGGACAGCCGCCTTAAATCCGACCTGGTGCATCCGAATGCCGCGGGCTACAGCGAGATTGCCGCCGCGCTCGAAGCGGTGCTGAAAAAGGCCGGCGCGATCTAGGCGGTGGCCTCGCGGCGCATGGAGCCGCGCCGCATCGCGTAGGCGCGGGTGAATTCGGCGCCGAGGAAGAAGATCTGCGCCGAGTAGTAGACCCAGACGATCACCACCACCAGCGTGCCGGCCGCGCCGAAGGGCGAAGCGACGGCGCTCTTGGCCAGGTAGAGGCCGATCAGGTATTTCCCCACCCAGAAGAGCAGCGAAGTCGTGCCGGCGCCGACCCAGACGTCGTTCCATTCAAGGCTCACGCTGGGCAGCATCTTGTAGATCATCGCGAACAGGCCGGTGATGACGATGAACGAAACCATGAACTCGAGCGCGCGAAGCAGGTAGGCGGCGCCCGGCACGTGCGAGGCCAGCAGCGAGCCGAAAGCCGTGACACCCGCCGACAGTGCGAGCGAAACCATCAACAGGAAACCGATGGTGAGTACGAGCCCGAAGGACCAGAGGCGCGCGCCGATGATGCCCCACAGCCCCTGGACCCGCGCCTTTTCGAATTTCCAGATGCGGTCCAGGTCGCGGCGCAATTCCGCGAAGACCGAAGTGGCGCCGATGATGAGGGTGGCGAGGCTCGCCGCGACGGCCATCAGGCCCTTTTCCTTGTTGTCGGCGGCGACCAGGATCGCTTCCACGGCGCCGGCGCCCTTCTCGCCCAGCAGCTCGTTCAGTTGGTCGAATATCAGGCCGCGAGCAGTGTCGGTGCCGATCACGAGTCCCGCGATCGAGATCACCAGCAGCAATAGGGGGGCGATGGAGAAGAGGGTGTAGAAAGCGAGCGCCGCGCCCATGCTGGCGGCCTCGTCGTCGGACCAGCCGCGCAGGGCCTCTTTCACCAGCCCCGCGATTTCACGCGGCCGCATCAGTCATGACCTCCCCTAGTGCGGCGCGCTGCGAATCCTGTCGATCCGTTCCACAGCGTGCCAGAAATAACCCGCCAGATCGTGCAGCTCGGCGGCCGGATCGCTGGTCGCGGGGCTGTCGAGGAGCCATGTCTTCACGGCCCTCACGTCGTCCGCCGTCTCCATCCGCATCTCACGCCATCCCAGCGTCAGGGGTTCGAGCTCGCGCGGCGCCCAAAGTGCCAGGTAATCGCTTGCGCGGCTGGCCACTTCGGCTTCGGTATTCGCTTGCTCGATCTCGCGGTGCCAGCAGTCCATTGTTGTGCCCTTTCGAAGGGTGGAACAGATTTAGTGCGGCTGGTGCATATGGCCACAAGATATGGGGCCCGGGAGTCGGCGTTTGGCGCGCCTTCATGTAGGACTTGCGCCGACCCCGGGGGCGTTGCAGAGGCGGATCGGATGGATGCCGCGATGGCGAAATCCGGGCGGATGGGTATGCTCTGGGCCATGAACGAGCGCCACGACAAGGACCTGCCACTGGCCGAGGACATCCGCCTGTTGGGGCGCCTGCTGGGCGACACCCTGCGCGCCTTCGAGGGCGACGAAGCGTTCCAGCGCATCGAGGAGATTCGCCGCCTCGCGGTGGCGAGCCGCAGGCTGGAGGACACTGCGTCGCGCGCCGAGCTCGCCCGCACGCTCGATGCGCTCACCACGGAACAGGCACTCGGCGTGGTACGCGCCTTCAGCTACTTCGTGCTCCTCGCCAACATCGCGGAAGATCGCCACCACATCCGCCGCCATCGCGAAAACCTGCGCGAGGAAGCCGCACCCCTGCCTTCGACCGTTCGCGGCGTATTCGCTGAGGCGCGCGAGCGTGGCGTCACGCGCGAGGAAGCCGTGCGCCGCCTGGCCGGCATCCGCGTGCAGCCGGTGCTGACCGCGCATCCGACGGAAGTGCAGCGCAAGAGCACGCTCGATTGCCAGCTCGCGATCGCCGAGTGGCTGGCGCGCATGGATTCGGCCGATGCGCTGCCGGGCGAGCGCGACCGCGCGATAATGGAGCTGCGCCGCCTCATCGCCACGCTCTGGCAGACGCGCATGCTGCGCTCGGTGAAGCTGGGCGTGCGTGACGAGATCGAAAACGCGCTCGCGTACTTCAACTACACGTTCGTCGACGCGGTGCCGGCGATCATCACCGATGTCGAGGACTGTGTCGCCGCGATGGGCGATGGGCCGCGCGTCGAGCTGCCGCCGGTGATCTCGGTGGGCAGCTGGGTCGGCGGCGATCGCGACGGCAATCCCTTCGTGACCGCGGACATGCTCGAGGCCGCATTCAAGCGACAGGGCGAGCTGATCATTGACCACTATCTTGCCGAGGTGCACGCGCTTGGCGCGGAGCTGCCGCTCTCCGCGCTGCTCACGCGCACCACACCGCAGCTCGACAAGCTGGCGCAAGACTCCCCCGACCGTTCGCCGCATCGGTCCGACGAGCCCTACCGCCGCGCGCTGACCGGCCTCTATGCGCGCCTCGCCGCCACGGCGGAGGCGCTCGGATTGCGGCAGCAGGCGCGTAGCGCGGTGGGCAGCGCGCAGCGTTATGCGAGCGCCGCTGATTTCGTCGCGGACCTCGATATCGTTGATGCGAGCCTGCGGGCGGGCGGCGGTGAATTGCTGGCCGGGGGAAGGCTGCGCCTGCTGCGCAAGGCGGCGGCCGGTTTCGGCTTCCACCTTGCCACGCTCGACCTGCGCCAGAACTCCTTCGTGCACGAGGTGGTGATCGACGAGCTGCTGCGCGAAGCGGGTGTCACGCTCGACTATCGCGGCCTGCCGGAAGTCGAGCGCGAGGGCCTGCTGCTCGCGGAACTCGCCTCACCGCGGGCGCTGCGTTCGGCCTTCGCGAAATATTCCGACGTCACCGTGGGCGAGCTGGCGATTTTCCAGGCCGCGGCGGCGGCGCATGTGCGCCTCGGCCCCGATTGCATCCGCCAGTACGTGATCTCCAAGGCGGAAAGCGTCTCTGACCTGCTCGAAGTGGCGGTGCTGCTGAAGGAGATGGGGCTGGTCACTCCGGGGCGCGATCCCTCGACGCGCCTGCAGATCGTGCCGCTGTTCGAGACCATCGATGACCTGCGGCGCGCGCCCGGAACGATGCGGCGCTGGTTCTCGCTGCCGCTGCCGCGCGCGCTCACGCGATCACTCGGCGATGTGCAGGAAGTGATGCTCGGCTATTCGGACAGCAACAAGGACGGCGGCTACACGACGTCGAACTGGGAGCTGTACAAGGCCGAGACGGAATTGGTGAGCGTGTTCAGGGCCGCCGGTGTGCGCCTGCGTTTCTTCCACGGCCGCGGCGGCACCGTGGGCCGCGGCGGCGGACCGAGCTTCGACGCCATCCTCGCGCAGCCTCCGGGCAGCGTGCAGGGCGAGCTGCGGCTCACGGAGCAGGGCGAGGTGATCGCGAGCAAATACGCCAATCGCGAGATCGGGCGCCGCAATCTGGAGGCGCTGCTGGCCGCGACCGTTCGCGCGACGGTCGACGAGGTGCCGCATGCGGCCCAGGAGAGTTTCCACGCCGCGATGGAAGAGCTTTCACGCGACGCGATGGCCGCTTATCGCAGCCTGGTCTACGAGACCGAGGGCTTTGTCGACTACTTCCGCGCCACCACGCCCATCGGCGAAATCGCGGAGCTCAACATCGGATCGCGTCCTGCTTCACGCAAGACCACGACTGCGATCGAGGACCTGCGAGCCATTCCCTGGGTGTTTTCGTGGGCGCAGTGCCGCGTGATGCTGCCGGGCTGGTTCGGGTTCGGCGCGGCGGTCGAGGCTTTCGGCAGGCGGCGCGGCCCTGAAGGCCATGAGCTGCTGGCGCGCATGTGGCGCGAATGGCCGTTTTTCCGCGCCATGCTTTCCAACCTTGACATGTTGCTGGCAAAAACCGACCTGTCGGTGGCGGCACGGTACAAGGAGCTGCTTGCGGACACCGCGCTTGCCGATGCCATCTTCGGGCGCATCCGCGGCGAACACGAAGCAACGGTTAAGGCGCTGTTCGCGATCACCGGCGCCACCGCGTTCCTCGCGGCCAATCCCGGCCTCGCGCGCTCCATCCGCAACCGCTTCCCGTACCTCGATCCACTGAACCACCTGCAGCTGGAGCTCCTCAAGCGCTTCCGCGCCGGCGGGGCGGAGGAGCGCGTGAAGAGCGGCATTCACCTCTCCATCAATGGTCTCGCGGCCGGCCTTCGAAACTCGGGTTGATGTGATGGAGCCCGGCACAGCGTCGCAGACATCCCTCCTGACCCTCGAGCACTACAACCGCACCGCGCAGGCGTTCCGCGACGGCACCAGCGGCCACGACGTATCGCAGAACATCGCCACGCTGCTGCGCCACATGGAAGGCGGGCCGCCGTTTTCGATCCTCGATTTCGGCTGCGGTCCGGGGCGCGACCTGAAGGCGCTTGTGGATGCGGGCCACCAGCCGACCGGGCTCGAAGGCGCCGGGATCCTGGCGCAGATGGCGCGTGAATACAGCGGCTGCGAGGTGTGGGAGCAGGATTTCCTGGCGCTCGGCCTGCCCGCAGCGCGTTTCGACGGCGTCTTTGCCAACGCCTCGCTGTTCCACGTTCCCGCCAGGGAGCTGCCGCGCGTCCTTGGCGAGCTGCAGGCGGCGCTCAAGCCCCGCGGCGTGCTGTTCAGCTCCAATCCGCATGGCCACAACGAGGAAGGCTGGAACCGCGGCCGTTACGGCGCCTACCACGACCTCGAGGCCTGGCGCGCCTTCATGGTGGGCGCGGGATTTGCCGAGCTGGAACACTACTACCGACCGGCCGGCCTGCCGCGCGAGCAGCAGCCTTGGCTCGCGAGCGCCTGGCGCAAAGCTGTTTGAGCCCTTTGGTGTTAAATTGATGCCGCCCAGGTTCGGCCACGAAAAAATCCCCGAGGAGACCCCATGAAAGCCCTGACGATTTCCCTTTCCGCGTTGGCTGTTGCAAGCGCGTTCATCGCCGCACCCGCGTTCGCCGGCAAGACCCTCGAGACGATCAAGAGCCGCGGGCAACTCGTGTGTGGCGTCAACACCGGACTGGCAGGATTCTCCCAGGCTGACAGCCAGGGCAACTGGACCGGGCTGGACGTCGACGTCTGCCGTGCGATAGCCGCGGCCATTCTCGGTGACGGCGGCAAGGTGAAGTGGGTGCCGCTCACCGCGCAGCAGCGCTTCACCGCGTTGCAGTCGGGCGAGATCGACATCCTTTCGCGCAACACCACATGGACCCTCACCCGCGATGCATCGCTGGGCCTGCACTTCATCGGCACCACCTACTACGACGGCCAGGGGTTCATGGTGCCGGTCAAGTCGAAGGTGAAGAGCGCGAAGAACATGAAGGGCGCCTCGGTCTGCGTGCAGTCCGGTACCACCACCGAGAAGAACCTCACCGATTACTCGCGCGCCAACAAGCTCGACTTGAAGCCGATCGTGTTCGAGAAGCAGGAAGCGGCGACCGGCGCGTATTTCTCCGGGCGCTGCGTGGCGTTCACCACCGACGCCTCCGGCCTCGCCTCGATCCGCAACAAGGACGCGAAGGACCCGAAGGAGCACGTGATCCTGCCCGAGCTCATCTCCAAGGAGCCGCTCGGCCCGGCCGTGCGCCGCGGCGATGACGAGTTCTACGCCATCGCGAAGTGGGTCTGGTTCGGCCTGCTCGAGGCGGAGGAGTACGGCATCAACCAGGCCAACGTCGATCAGATGAAAGCGAGCCAGGACCCGGTCGTGATGCGCGTGCTCGGCACCTCGGAAGACACGGGCAAGCTCCTCGGCCTCGACAAGGATTGGATGGTTCGCGTGATCAAGACCACCGGCAACTATGGCGAGATCTTCGAGCGCAACGTCGGAGCCAAGACGCCGCTCGCGCTCCCCCGTGGCCTGAACAACCTCTGGAACAAGGGCGGCCTGCAGTACGCGCCGCCGATCCGCTAGAAAAGCGGGGACGGATCCCGATTTCGTGAGGCACCGTGGCTGACGGCGAGGCCACGCGTTTGAACCGAGGTCCGTCCGCACCGCCTCGCGCCCGGGTGTGGTCGTGGCGAAGCCAGGCCTTCCGTGGCCTGGTCTTCCAGGTGGTGGCCGTGGCGTTGATCGCCTTCGGCGTCTGGTACCTCGCGCACAACACGCTCGCCAACATGCAGGCGCGCGGCATCCAGAGCGGCTTCGACTTCATGAAGCAGCCCGCCGGCTTCGACATCGGCGAGTCGATCATTCCCTACGATGCGCTGGATCCCTACTGGAAAGCCTTCCTGGTGGGGATCGCCAACACCCTGCGCGTCGCGGTCCTCGGCGTGATCGCCGCCACGCTGCTGGGCGCGGCGATTGGGATCGGGCGCTTTTCCCGCAACGGCATCATCCGCGGCCTGTGCTACGCCTACGTGGAGGTTTTCCGCAACGTCCCGGTGCTGATCCAGCTGCTGATGTGGTACCTGTTCTTCACCGACTGGCTGCCGCCGATGCTCGATGCGCCTTCGCTCGCCGGGCTTTTCTATGTGAGCAAGGCGGGTTTCTCGTTTCCGATTCCCGTCTGGACCCACGCCCACGCATTGGCGGGGATCGGAGCACTCGCCGGCATCGGCGCGGCGTGGGCTTACCGGCGCTGGGTCGTGCGCCAGTTCGAAGCGACCGGCCATGTGCGCAGCCTGATCCTCGCGCCCATCGGAATCGTGATTGGTTTCGCAATCGTCGGGTGGCTCGGGGGCGGGGCGCCCACGGCCTGGAGCATCCCGAAACCCGAGGGGTTCGTGATGGAGGGCGGCGCCTCGGCCACGCCGGAGTTCCTCGCGGTGCTGCTGGGACTGGTCCTCTACACCGCGGCCTTCATCTCGGAAGTGGTGCGCGCGGGCATCGCCTCGGTGCCGCACGGGCAAATCGAGGCGGCCGGCAGCCTCGGGCTGTCGCGCACCCACGCGATGCGCCTCGTGATCCTGCCGCAGGCGATGCGCGTGATCATCCCGCCGCTCACCAACCAGTACCTGAACCTCACCAAGAACTCGTCGCTCGCGGTTGCCATCGGTTACCCCGACGTGGTGTCGATCGCCAACACCGCGCTCAACCAGACCGGGCGCGCGGTGGAGTGCATCGCCATCATCATGCTGGTGTACATCACCACGTCGCTGTCGACTTCGTTGGTGATGAACTGGTACAACCGCCGCGCGGCGATCAAGGAGCGCTGAGAGCGTGGCCGCGGTTTTCACTCCCATCCCTGCCCGGCCCGCGCCGGTGCGGACTTCGGGCGCCGCTGCGTGGCTGCGGTCCAACCTCTTCGCCAACAAGGCGAGTACCTTCGCCACGCTGCTCATCTTCGCGGTTGCGCTGTGGGTGCTGCCCCCGCTCGCGAATTGGGCGATTGTCCATGCGGTCCTCCGCCCCGACGCCGACGCCTGCCAGGCGGCGCGCGGCATCGGCGCCTGCTGGGGCGTGATCGTCGAGAAATGGCGCTTCATTGTCTTCGGGCGCTATCCGTTCGAGAGCCAGTGGCGCCCCCAGGTGGCCACCATCCTGCTGCTGGGACTGCTAGTGGTGAGTTGCATTCGCTCCTTCTGGAAGCCGTGGCTCGCGGTGATCTGGGTCGCCGTGGTCCCGGTGTTTTTCCTGCTGATGGGCGGCGGCTATCTCGGGCTGGACAAGGTACCCACCGACCTGTGGGGCGGCCTGCCGCTCACCGTGATGCTCGCCACGTTCGGCATCGCGTTCGCGTTTCCCCTCGCGGTGCTGGTGGCGCTCGGGCGGCGCTCGCACCTGCCGGCGATCCGCAGCCTCTGCATCGTCTACGTGGAACTCATCCGCGGGGTGCCGCTGATCTCCGTGCTTTTCATGGCCTCGTTCCTGTTCCCGCTTTTTCTCCCGGTGGGCAAGTCACCCGATGTGCTGATACGCGTTCTGGTGGGAATCACGCTCTTCGCGGGGGCGTACCTCGCCGAGATCGTGCGCGGTGGCCTGCAGGCCATCCCCGGCGGCCAGGTCGAGGCGGCGCGCACACTGGGACTGAGCTATTGGCAGACGCAGAGGAAAATCGTGCTTCCCCAGGCGCTCGCCCTGGTGGTGCCGGGAATCATGAACAGCTTCATCGCGATCTTCAAGGACACCTCACTGGTGACGATCGTGAGCCTCTACGAGCTCACCGGGGCGCTCAACCTCGCCCTCAACTCCGACGCCAACTGGCGCCCGTTCAAGATCGAGGGCTATTTCTTCATCGTGCTGGTGTACTTCGCCTTCTGCTTCGCAATGTCGCGCTACAGCCTCTGGATCGAGCGGCGCCTCGGGGCGAGCAGGCAGAGATAGGAAAACCATGGCCGACCCGATCATTGTTTTTGACAAGGTCAACAAGTGGTACGGGGACGACTTCCACGTGCTGCGCGACATCGACCTGCAGGTCGCGCCCGGCGAGCGCATCGTCATCTGCGGCCCCTCGGGTTCGGGCAAGTCGACCCTCATCCGCTGCATCAACCGGCTGGAGGAGCACCAGCAGGGCCGCATCGTGGTCGACGGCATCGAGCTCGCCGACGACGTGAAGGCGATCGAGCGGGTCCGCAAGCAGGTCGGCATGGTGTTCCAGCAGTTCAACCTCTTTCCGCACCTCACCGTGCTCGACAACCTCACGCTGTCGCCCATGTGGGTCGGAAAGATGCCGAAGAAGGAAGCCGAGGAGCGCGCCATGGAGCAGTTGAAGCGCGTGCGCATCGCCGAGCAGGCGAACAAGTTTCCCCTCCAGCTTTCCGGCGGGCAGCAGCAGCGCGTCGCCATCGCCCGGGCGCTGTGCCTCAAGCCGAAGATCATGCTTTTCGACGAGCCCACCTCCGCGCTCGACCCCGAGATGATCAAGGAGGTGCTCGACGTGATCGTGGAGCTGGCCGGGCAGGGCATCACGATGCTGTGCGTGACCCATGAGATGGGCTTCGCCAAGGCCGTCGCCAACCGCGTGATCTTCATGGACCAGGGCCAGATCGTCGAAGAAAACACTCCCCACGACTTCTTCGACCATCCCAAAAGCGAGCGCACCCGCGATTTCCTCTCCAAGATCCTGGGGCACTGAGCCCTGAACTCGGCGTGGCGCGGGTTGTCGAATGTTGCCCGCGCGATTTCCAGGGAATGTTCCTGCGGCGGCGATGTTTACCGGAGGCGACTTACTTCCAAGGAGAGCGACATGAATGCGAAAAGACGGGTTTGGCTCGGCGCGGCGGCATTGTCGGCAGCAGCGGGATTGCTGGCAGGCTGCGGTGGGATGATGCACGGCGACAAGGGTGGGATGATGCACGGCGACAGGATGGGTGGCCATGTGACACTTTCGGGCGCCAACGAGGTGCCCCCGGTGACCACGGACGCCTCGGGCATGGGCATGGTGCAAGTCGGCGCGGACGGTGCGGTCAGCGTCCACCTCAGGGTTTCGGGGATGACCGCCACGGCAGCGCACATCCACGAGGCGGCGGCAGGCGCCAACGGCCCGGTGATCGTGCCCCTGACCAAGCAGGGCGACGACACTTTCGTCTCACCCGCGGGAGCCAGGTTCACCGAAAGCCAGCTCGCCGCCTACAAGGCGGGACGCACCTACGTCAACGTCCATAGCGCCAAGAATCCCCCGGGCGAGATTCGCGCCCAGTTGAGCGGCAACTAGAAGG
>JBDSMR010000142.1:0-7144 GCA_039915735.1 Usitatibacter sp.
CGAAAAACTGGTGTCAGACACGACTTTTGCACCTTGGCCGCAGACTGCGGCCGACTGCATAAGTCGTGTCTGACACCAGTTTTTCGACTCTGACCTTATCGGGCAGGAGAGAAGCTCTCGAGGAAATCCAGCAATACCGAAGTGGCGACATCGGCGTCTTCCGCCGCCAGGATCTCGTCGGGATGGTGGCTGATGCCGCCGTTGCCGCAGCGCACGAACAGCATCGCCGTCGGACACAAGGGCGGGAACATCATCGCGTCGTGGCCCGCACCGCTGGGCAGGCGGCGCACCGCGATGTCCATGCGCTCGATGGAAGCGGCGAGCTTCTCCTGCAGCGCGGCGTCACAAGGCGCGGCACTCGATTCGAAGTAGGCGTCCCAGCCGAGCGTGACCCGGCGCTTCTTCGCGATGGCCTCGATCTTTCCGCGCACGGCGCCGATTGCCTCGCGCCGAGGACCATCCTCGCCGGAGCGCAGGTCGATCGAGAAGCTCACGTCCTGCGGGATCACGTTCACCGCGCCCGGCAGCGCCTCGATGCGCCCGACGGTGCCAACAAGTCCGGCATTCTCGCGGCAGTGTGTCTCGACCGCGAGGATCATCTCGCTGGCGGCGGTGAGCGCATCGCGGCGCACGTCCATCGGAACAGTCCCCGCGTGGCCCGCGAGCCCCGTGACCGAAACGCGAGCGCGCGAAGCGCCGGCGATGGAAGTGACAACCCCCACCGGGAGACCGGCCTCGAGCAGCACTGGCCCCTGCTCTATATGTGATTCGATATAGGCGACCACGTTTTTGCCGTGGCGGTCGAGCGCGCGCCAGCCTTCGGGATCACATCCAAAGTCGACCAGCGCCTGGCGCAGGGTGACGCCGTTCGCATCCTTGCGCGCGAGCCATTCGGGATCGAACGAGCCCGCCATCGCGCGGCTGCCCATGAGTGTCGAGCCGAAGCGCACGCCTTCCTCGTCGCCGAAGGCGGCGACCTCAATGGCGAACGGCAATCGCTTGCCGCGCGCGGACAGGTCCTTCACGCAGGCGATCGCCGTCAATATCCCGAAGAGCCCGTCGTACTTGCCGGCGTTGCGCACGCTGTCCATGTGCGAGCCGCTGATCACCGTCGGCGCATTGGCATGCGAGGCCTCGTAGCGCCCCACCACGTTGCCAAGCGCGTCATAGGAGGCCGCCATGCCGGCATCGCGCATCAGCTCGAGGATGAAATTCCCCGCCTGGCGATGCTCGGCCGTCAGGTACGTGCGAGTAAGGCGCGGAGCGTCCTCGGTGAATTTCGAGAGCACTTCCGCCTGGGCGAGGATTTCGTTGCCGAAGGTCACTGGGTATGGATCGAGCCTGCGAATTGCGCGAGCTCCGGAGTCTTGGGGTTCGCGAAGAGTACCTTGGGCGGGTGTTCCGCGTGGCCCCGGGCGTTGTTTTCGCGCCACATCCGGGCCGATCGGCGGGCCTTCCGGGGGTGCCGGAGTGTTAGCATTCCTCACATGCCCCGGCCTCGTACGACAGGATGAAAAACGTAGTCTTCGGCCTGGCCTTCGCTGCGGTTGTGCTGGGTGGCGCGATGCTCCTCAGAGGTGGCAAGGACGGCACGCCGTCCGGCCCCGCGCCTGGCGCCAACGCCACCGACGCCAATGCCCGACAGTCACCGGAGGTGGTACTCCGGATCGCGCCCGGCGCTCCGGGGCCGACTCGGGCGGCGGCGCCTTCAAAAATTTCACCTTTGATGCGTGAGGCGAACGGCGGGGGGTCCGCGAAGCCGATCTACGATCGCCTTATCGCCTCGTCCTCGCGCACCCCCGAGGAGAACTACCTGCTGGCCGAGATCATTCGGATGTGCGGCCGCCGGGATATGTCCAAGGTGGTGCCGGCGCCGGCTGAACCGCCAATGAGTCTGGCAGAGGCGCGCGAGAAGTCGAAGGCAAATTTTCTCGCATCGATCTCGGAAAAGGACCCCACGCGGGACAAACGCCTGAAGGCGTTCACGCAAGCGACCCAGAATCGCTGCGACGGAATGGAAGGAGTGAAATTCAACGAGGCAGAGCTGCGGGAGTTGATCGAGAAAGGCGCGGCGGGCGGCGACCCGAAGGCGCGTGCGCGCCTGATCGAGAAGGACATCTGGGCGCCGCTTGCGGGTGCGGACGGCAACATGAAGATGGGACCTGAGTTCAAGATGCCGCGCATCACTGATTCCCAACTCGAAGGGCTGCGTGAGGCTGCCCGCTCCGGGGATCCTTCCGCGCTGATGATCGTCGGGCGCGTGTTATCCAGCACCATGGAAGACTTGACAATTCGCGCGGGTCCCCATGAGCAAACGGTCGACGCACGCGCCTTCTTTGATGCGTGGACCCTGCTGACCTGTGACGCGGGATTCGATTGCGGGCCGAATAACGGGCAGGTGCTCTTTGCCTGCTACGCGCAAGGCAACTGCGACGCTGGTGACCTGCGGGAGGCTCAATTTTTCTACAACAACTCGCCGCAGCAGTCGCAGCGCGTCGCCGAGTACCAATCGCAGCTGGCGCGCGCCATCCAGACCGGTGACTGGTCGTATTTCCAGTTCGTCCGTGCCCGGCCGCCGACGGGCATGACTTCACTGTTCGGCATGCCATGACGCCGCAACGCAAGACGCTGGCACTCCTCGCCCTGGCGGTATGTGTAAGCGTCGTCGCCGTGATGATGATGACGCAGAAGGGATCGAAGTCTTCGCTTTCGTTCTCGATCGACCCGCCGGCGAACGTGCCCAGCTCGTCCAGGACCTCCTCGGAAGCGGTGCTGGGAATCGTGCCGGGGCGCAAGCGAGATGCGCCAGCGTCCGAACTGAAAAAACCCGTCTCGCCGCTGACCGCTGAGATGGCGCGGCGCCAGAACTACAGGGAAATCCACGACCGGCTGCGGGCGTTGCCCTCACCGACTGCCGAAGAAACATTCTGGCTCGCTCGAATCATTGAGGAGTGCGCGCGAAACGCCGACAGGAAGGCGGATGCACAGCGCTTCGCCAAGGTGGACGATGCGACCCGCGCGAGATTTGCCGCCTCGCTTTCTCCGAAGGCCCCGAACCGGGACAGGCGCATCGCTGCATTCAACGTCGCGACCCGAGATCCTTGCGGCGGGC
The DNA here is from genome assembly GCA_039915735.1 of Usitatibacter sp. Taxonomy (GTDB): domain Bacteria; phylum Pseudomonadota; class Gammaproteobacteria; order Burkholderiales; family Usitatibacteraceae; genus Usitatibacter. The sequence goes on from JBDSMR010000142.1 coordinate 3,113, forward strand.
TTGAAGGACTCGAGACATCGGACAAGGAGCTGCGCGCAATGCACGAGAGGGCCGCCGCCGCGGGAGACCCGAAGTCCAGGGCATGGCTGCTCGAGGCGGATTTCGAGGCCGCGCGCAGGAATGAAAAAGGCGAGGCGGACTGGGGCCGTGCGGTAAAGGTCTCCGATGCGCAGATCGACGCGCTCCAGCGCATCATGGCGTCCGGCGACCCGCGCGCCCTGGTGGATGTCGTCGGCATCCTCAACTCCGGCATCGACGTTCATCTGCGCGCCCCCGATGAGTCTCCGATTGATGGCGGCAGCCTCTATTACGCGGCGACCCTGGCGGCCTGCGAAATGGGCTATCCATGCGGCAGCGATTCGCGCCCGGTGGCGAGCGGTTGCGCTCTCCAGGGCAACTGCGACGCCGCGGATTATCGGGATTACGTGTTCTTCTACGCGCTGGCCCCCGGCGACACCCAACGCGTGATGCGTTATCAGGCCGAGTTCATGCGTGCGCTTCGCGAGAACGACTGGTCATTCTTCTCATTCCAGCGGGGCCCGGCGCCAACCACCGCCGCGTTCCAGAAACCTTCACCATGAACCGCCGCCTCACCATCGCCATTTCCGTCGCCTTCGCGGTGGCCCTCATCGTGGCGATGCTGTTCTTCCGTCGTGAAGATCCCGCCATCAACGCGGCGGCGCCGGCTTCATCGAGCACGACCACGACCATCCCCACATCGCAGATCCCCACGCAGCCCCCGGTGCTGGTGACCCGCCCCGCGCGCCGCATGGGTCCCGCGGGAACGCCGCGCACCCTGTCGCCGCTGATGATGGATCTCGCCCGGCATCGCAACTACAAGGATCACTACAACCGGCTGAAGAATCTCGCCAATCGGACGGCGGAAGAGAATTACCTGCTGGCGCAGATCATCGATGAGTGCGGCAAGGTGGTGGGACGCAAGAAGCCGGCGAACAACGACTGGCTCTACAGCCCGGATGCGGAACGCCGCTTCATGGAGACGTTGCCCACCGATCAGCCACAGCGCGCCAGGCGCATTGCCGCCTTCGAGCAGATCAACTTCAATCCCTGCGCCGGCCTCGAGAACCTGGAAAGTACCGAGGCGGAGGTGCGTGGCCTGCTCGAGGCCGCGGCAGCCGCCGGCGACGCCAAGGCGCGCGCGCAGTTGATTGTCCGCGCGGTGTGGGAATCGGTGATCGATCCCGCGGATCCGACGCAGCGCCGCATGGCGACCATCTCGGACACGCAGCTCGATTCGCTCAAGAAGGTGCTCGCCTCGGGTGATGCGCGCGCACTGGTTGATGCCATCGAGGTGTTTTCGCTGCCGCTCGGCAACCTGTCGGTGCAAGCCGGACCCAGCCAGGTGCCAATGGATTACGCGGCCATCTATGCCACCTTGACCCTCGCGGCCTGTGATCTTGGTTACCCCTGCGGCCCGGATTCACGCTACGTGTTGCAATGGTGCGCGTTCAACAGCCAGTGCGACGCCGCGACCTATCCCGACCACGTCTTCTATTACGGCCTCGCCCCGCGTCCGGCGCAGAGCGTGCTCGAATATGAAGTCGCCCTGATGCGCGTGATCGAGGGCGGCGACTGGTCCTACTTCACCTTCCACCGCGGCCCGGCCCCTTGGCTGCTGCCCATCCGCTAGGGATGCCCGCCATGAAGATCGCCACTGTCCTGGCATGTGCCCTGCTGCTCGGCGCTTGCGCCATCGCACCGGCTTCAATTGAAGACGATCGTCGCGTGCTCGCCGCGCAGGCCGATGGCTGGGACAAGGCCCTGATCGCGAAGGATCGCGCCGGTATCGAGGCCAACATGGCGCCCGACTTCCGCCAGATCCGCGGCGGTGGCGGCCTGGTCAACCGCGAGGAGTTCATCAAGGACTTCCTCGACCCCGATGGCAGCGTCGACCCTTACGTCGTCGAGGACTTCGAGATCAGGCTTTTCGGGGATACGGCACTGCTCTACGGCCGCATCCACATGACCGGCAAGGATGGCGGCAAGCCGTGGGCCGCGCATTTCCGCTACATCGACACCTACGTGCGCCGCAACGGCAGATGGCAGGTCGTTTCGGTGCAGGTCACGCCCATTCCAAAGCAGTGAACTGGTTCATGTACGTGATCGAGTGCGAAGACGGCAGCCTCTACACCGGCATCGCGCGCGATCCGCACCTGAGATACGCCGAGCATTGCACCGGCACCGGGGCACGCTACACGCGGTCGCATCCGCCGGCGAGACTGCTGGTGGTCGAGCCGCACCCCGATCGCTCCAGCGCGCTCAAGGCGGAGTACGCGTTCAAGCAGCTGCCCGCTGCGGAAAAACGCGTGCGGGTCGCTTGCTTTAACTGACTAAACTTTGAGTCCGCCGATGAACGCCGATAAACGCGGATGAAAAAAAGCTGGAGGAAGCGTTTATTGACGCCAGCGTGGACAAGGTGTTCCCAATTGATAAACGCTTTGCCGTTGTCATCCGCGTTTATCGGCGTTCATCGGCGGACTCAAAGCCGTAGTTGGTTAGGTATCATCGTCCGGCCATGACCAATTTCGGCGAATACGACTACATCATTGTCGGCGCGGGCAGCGCTGGCTGCGTGCTCGCCAACCGCCTCACCAGGGACCCCCGCAACAAGGTGCTGCTGGTGGAAGCCGGCGGCAAGGACAACTGGTTCTGGATCGACATTCCGGTCGGCTACCTCTATACGATCGGCAATCCGCGCACCGACTGGTGTTTCAGGACCGAATCGGAACCCGGCCTCAATGGTCGCAGCCTCGGCTACGCGCGTGGCAAGGTTCTCGGCGGCTGCTCCTCCATCAACGCGATGGTCTACATGCGCGGCCAGGCCGTGGACTACGACTACTGGGAATCGCTCGGCAACAAGGGCTGGAGCTGGAAGGAAGTCCTGCCCTACTTCAAGCGGGCGGAGCGCCATTTCGGCGGCGCCAACGAACACCATGGCGGCGAGGGCGAGCTCTGCGTGGAAGAGCCGCGCGTGAAGTGGGAGATCCTCGATGCCTGGCGCGACGCGGCCGCGGAGAGTGGCATTCCCAAGGTGGACGAATTCAATCGCGGCGACAATTTCGGCAACGCCTATTTCCACATGAACCAGAAGGGCGGCGTGCGCTGGAGCGCGAGCAAGGCGTGGCTGCGCGAAGCACTGAAGCGGCCCAACCTCACGCTGATCACGAAGGCGCACACGAGGAAACTTCGCATCGCCGAGGTCGAGGGGAAGAAGCGCGCCACCGGAATCGAGTTGACGGTCGATGGGCAGGGCGAGGGCACCGCCACCGCTCGCAAGGAAGTGATCCTCGCCGCGGGCGCCATCGGCTCGCCCCAGATCCTGCAACTCTCCGGCGTGGGTCCTGCCGGCGTTTTGCAGCAGCACGGTATTGCCGTGGTCCATGAGCTCGCGGGCGTAGGCGAGAACCTGCACGATCACCTGCAGATCCGCATGGTCTGGAAAGTCGACGGACCGACGCTGAATGAGCGCGCCAACAGCCTCATCGGCAAGGCGATGATGGGCATGGAGTACCTGCTGTTCAAGACCGGGCCGCTCACCATGCCGCCTTCGCAGCTCGGCGCCTTTGCGAAGAGCGAGCCGACCGAGCCCACCGCGGACATCGAATGGCACGTGCAGCCGCTTTCGCTGGAGAAGTTCGGCGAGAACCTGCACCCTTTTCCGGCGATCACACCTTCGGTCTGCAACCTGCGGCCCACTTCGCGCGGACACGTCCGCATCAAGGGGACGGACGCCATGGCAGCACCGGAGATTCGCCTGAACTACCTGAGCACCGAACACGACCAGTTGGTGGCCGCTAAATCGATGCGTATCACGCGGACCATCATGGCCGCGCCGGCGCTGTCGAAATATTCGCCGCGGGAATGGCGTCCCGGCGTGGAGGTGCAGGACGATGGCGCGCTCATCAAGGCGGCGGGCGACCTGGGGACCACGATTTTCCATCCGGTCGGAACCTGCCGAATGGGCCATGACGCCGCTGCCGTGGTCGACGACCGCCTGCGTGTGCACGGAAT
>JBDSMR010000183.1:0-94862 GCA_039915735.1 Usitatibacter sp.
TCCGGCTCAAGCAGGAGCTCTCCGCCACGCGCGACTACCTGCAGTCGGTGATCGAGCAGCAGGAAGCCGCGAACGAGGAGCTGCAGAGCGCCAACGAGGAAGTGCAGTCCTCCAACGAGGAGCTGCAGAGCATCAACGAGGAGCTCGAGACCTCGAAGGAGGAGATCCAGTCCTCCAACGAGGAGCTTGCTACCGTCAACGACGAGCTGCACAACCGCAACCTCGAGATCTCGCAGAGCAACAACGACCTCACCAACCTGCTTGCCAGCGTGCAGATGGCGATCGTGATGCTGGGGCGCGACCTTCGCATCCGCCGCTTCACGCCCACTGCAGAGAAGCTGCTCAACCTCATTCCCGCGGATGTCGGCCGCCCCATCGCCGACGTCAAGCTCAACCTCGCCTTCGACGACCTCGAGTCCATGGTCATTGAGGTGATCGATAGCGTCGCCAACCGCGAGCGCGAGGTGCGCGATCGCAGCGGGCGCCAGTACCTGCTGCGCGTTCGACCCTATCGCACCGCCGAGAACGTGATCGACGGCGCGGTGATCGTGCTGGTGGACATCGATGGGCTCAAGCGCGCCGAAAGCGCCGCGGGCGAGAGCGAGGACCGATTCGCCGTGCTGGCCAACAGCGCGCCGGTGCCCATCTGGATGAACGATGGCGATGGTGGCCGCTTCGCCAACCGCGCCTTCGAGGAGTTCTTCGGCACCAGCGCCGGCGACCATCGCTCGGCCGATCCGGACCGCCATGTCCATCCGGATGATCGCGAGGCTTACAACGCCGTCTACGAAAACGCGCGCGCCGGCAGGAAATCGTTCCAGTCGCGCATCCGCATGCGCCGCGGCGACGGCAAATACCGCTTGATGAACGTGACCGGCGGCCCGCGCGTTGGCCGCGACGGAAAGATCGAAGGCTTCGCGGGCTGCGCTTTCGACCTCGGTGAGGCGGAAAAATGAACGCGCCTGCGAGATTGCGCATCCTGCTGGTGGACGACAACGAGGATGCCGCAGAGACCATGGCCATGCTCCTCGACGCCCAGGGTCATGACGTGAAGTTCGCCTTCGACGGGGCCACTGCGCTCAGGCTCGCGGCCGAGCACAAGCCGCAGGTCGTCTTGCTGGACATCACGCTGCCGGACATGGATGGCTACGAAGTGGCGCGCAGGCTGCGTGCAACCCCGGACGGCCGCATGGCCGTGATCATGGCCGTCACCGGCTACGGCAGCAACGATGACGTGCGACGCAGCGTGGAGGCCGGCATCGACCGGCACCTCACCAAGCCGATCGACCCCATGACCCTCGACAAGCTCATCCGCGAAAGCCTCACGAAGTAGAGGCAACCACGCAAGGCGGCCATCTCCGCTTTCGTTTTCCTGCTGACTTGTGTTTTTGTCAGCCATTTCTGACAGAAACGCTTTTTTCCGCGCTACAAGATGGGTGCTCAACCAACAAAGGAGCCCCCACATGCGGTCCGATCCCCCCCTTTCCGACGAGCGTCTGGAAGCTTCCCTTGCGGTGGTGAATTCGCGGTTGTCGGCCGAGCTGAGCACCAAGGACATGGCGCGCGCGGCGGGGCTGAGCGAGTTCCACTTCTCGCGGGCGTTCAAGAAGTCCACCGGGCAATCGCCGTACGCGTACATCATCGCGCGCCGCATCGAGGCCGCGAAAGTCCTGCTGGGTGAAGGCCGGCTGCCGATCGTCCAGGTGGCGGCCGCGGTGGGATACACCACGCAGGCGCATTTCACCGGAGCATTCCGCCAGCACACCGGGACCACGCCGAAGGTCTACCGCGATGGTTTCGTGGCTCGGGCCCCTGCCCTTCCCGTCGGCGCGACGGCCGAATTCGCGCCGGAAATGGTTCATCACGTCGTCGACCAGCCGGTGATGGCGAACGCATAGGGAAAGTGCGCGGGAAAGAAAAAAGCCAAGCTCGTCAAGAGCTTGGCTTTTTAATTTGGCGGAGAGAGAGGGATTCGAACCCTCGATACGGGTTTAAGCCCATATAACGCCTTAGCAGGGCGCCCCCTTCGGCCACTCGGGCATCTCTCCGGCGAATCCGAATTATACCAAGGTAGGCTGCTTCGGCCTCAGGAAACGCCGAGCTCCACCCGCACCTGGTGCAACGCGCGGTCGTCGGCCAGCGCCACCAGCCCGTTTTCCTGCACCACGCCGTCGAGGCTCACGCGCGCCACGCCCGGCACGTGTCCCGGCACCTGCGTGACGGCGATCTCATACCAGGTCTCGCGATAGCGATAACGCATCTCGAACCCCGGCCAGTCAGCCGGCAGTACGGGAGCGAACTTCAAACACACCTTCTCCAGCCCCAGGCCCAGCAGCGATTCGAGAATCAGCCGGTACATCCAGCCGGCCGAGCCGGTGTACCAGGTCCAGCCGCCGCGGCCCGTGTGGGGTGTCACCGCGTACACATCCGCGGCGATCACATACGGCTCCACCTTGTATGTGGCCACGTCCTGCGGCGCGCGCGCGTGGTTCACCGGGTTGATCATGGTGGTGAGTTCCCACGCGCGTTTGCTGTCACCGAGCGCGGCGAATGCCATCGCCGACCAGATCGCCGCATGGGTGTATTGACCACCGTTTTCGCGCACTCCCGGCAGGTAGCCGCGGATGTAGCCGGGGTCGAGCTCGGACTTGTCGAACGGCGGATCGAGCAGCTGGATGAGTCCCGCCTCGCGGCGCACCAGGCGACGGTCGACCGCCTCCATGGCCATGCGCGCGCGCGTGCTGTCGCCCGCATGTGAAAGCACCGACCAGCTCTGCGAGATCGAATCGATGCTGCACTCCGTGTTGCCGGCCGATCCCAGGGGCGTGCCGTCATCGGTGTAGGCGCGGCGATACCATTCGCCGTCCCAGCCGTGCAACTCGAGGTTGGCGCGCAATGTTTTCGCCTCGTCCATGCATCGCTGCGCGAAGGTGTGGTCGCCCTGCAGTCGCGCGACGTCGCCGAACTCGCCCAGCACTTCGCACAGGAAGAATCCGAGCCACACGCTTTCGCCGGCGCCCTTGATGCCAACGAGGTTCATGCCGTCGTTCCAGTCGCCCGACCCCATCAGCGGCAACCCGTGGGCGCCGAAGCGCAACCCGTGCTCGATGGCGCGTACGCAGTGCTGGTACAAACTCGCCGATTCGGCCGAGCGGAAAGGCAGGTCGTAGTACGAATCGTCTCCCGGGTTGACCGCGCGCGCCTCGAGGAACGCGATCGATTCATCGAGCACGCCGCGATCCGCGGTGGCCTTCACGTAGCGCGCTGCCGCCAGCGGCAGCCACAGGAAGTCGTCGGAACACCGGGTACGCACGCCGCGGCCGGATGGTGGATGCCACCAGTGCTGCACGTCGCCCTCGACGAATTGACGGGCGGCGCAGCGCAGCAGGTGCGCGCGCGTCATCGACGGTTCCGAGTGCACCAGGGCCATCACGTCCTGCAACTGGTCGCGGAAACCGAAGGCGCCGCCGGACTGGTAGAAACCGGTGCGCGCGAAGATGCGGCACGCGATCGTCTGGTACAGCAGCCAGCCATTGGCCAGCACGTCGAGCGCGGCATCGGGCGTGTGCACCTGCACCGCGCCCAGGACCTGCCCCCAGTACATGCGCACCGCGTCGAGGGCGCCGTATGCCGCGGTAAGGCCGCGAAAGCGCTGCACCAGGCCCGCTGCGTCCCCCGCGTTGCGCCCCACTCCGAGGCGGAACACGATCTCGCGCTCGCCGTCTTCTTCCAGCTCGAACGGCACCTGGATCGCGCCACAGGGATCGAGCGCCGCCCCCACCTTTCCGGAGAGCCGGGTGCGCGACATGGCGGCGGGATTGGCAAGCGAACCGTTGCGCCCGAGGAACTCGCCGCGATCGCCACTCGAACTGTGCGTGGCCTCGTCGACATCGAGGAACGCCACGCGCTCCGGAAATTCGGTGTTGTATGAGTTGCGCGCCGTGAGCGCCCCGCTGCGTGGCTCGATCTCGGTGATCACGTGCATGGCGGTCTTCGGCCCCAGGTCACCCAGCACCCACTCCACATAACCGGTCGCCGAAAGTTTTCGCGACCGGCCCGAGGCGTTACGCACCTTGAGCACGGAGAATTTCACCGGTGCATCAAGCGCGACGTAGACCCACAGTTCGGTGTGGATGCCGTCCTCGCGATGCTCGAAGACGCTGTAGCCAAACCCGTGGCGCGTTCGATAGGCGCCGCTGCCGCGACACGGGCCGGGCGTGGGCGACCAGAAGTGCCCGGTCTCCTCGTCACGCAGATACAACGCCTCGCCGCTGGTGTCGCTCACCGCGTCGTTGCTCCAGGGCGTGAGGCGGAACTCGTGCGCGTTTTCACTCCACGTATAGGCGCTGCCGCTTTCCGAGACCAGCGTTCCGAAGGCCGGATTCGCGAGCACGTTCGACCACGGCGCGGGCGTCGATTGCCCTGGCAGCGTCGTCACCACGTACTCGATGCCATCAGGCGTGAAGCCTCCCAATCCGTTGGCCAGGATCAACTCGCGCGGTGGCAGCTCTTCGGCGACCGCCTCCGGGCGATGGGCGCGCGTGGCGACCAGCCGCGCTATCGGCGCCTCGGCCGCGGGCCTGCGCCCCACCTGGTCGAGCAGCGAGCCGCGGCGGTCCGTGATGATGGCGCGCGCCACCGATTGCAGCAGCACGCGATCCTCCTCCGAGATCTGGTCGGCGCGGCGCACGAAAATGCCGCCCGGGCGATCGATCACGTGCGCGTCCACGCCCGCCGCGATCAGTCCCATGATCTGGTCCTGCAGCAGCTGGCGATAACCGCCGCGGTCCTCGTTCCAGATCACCAGGTCGACCACCAGCCCCTTGAGGCGCCAGTACGCGTGCGCCTGCACCATGCGGCGCACGAGCTCGATGTGTTCGCTGTTGCCGATCTGCAGCAGCACGATGGGCAGGTCGCCGGAGATCGAATAGCTCCACAGTCCGGACTGCCCGCGGCGGTTGCGGAACAGCACCTGCGGCAGCGAGCGCAGCGCCGCATTGGCGTAGACCACGCTGCCCGCCAGGCGCGAATAGAGCTGCGCGTCCGATTCGGTCGCGTTGATCTGGCGCAGCGTGACCCAACCATGCGTCCACGCAAGGTCGAAGACGCGATCGGCCAGGCGCCGGTCCTGGTACTTCTCCACCAGCCGCAGCGCCGTCGCGCGCGCATCCGCCATGCCGGTGGCGATATCGAGCGTTGCGGTCTGCTGCGGCTCGAGCGTGAAGCGATGGCGGATGGCCACGATGGGGTCGAGCACCGAGCCTTCGCCGCCCGCCAACCGTCCCGGCTGCGTGAGCGCCTGCGGATTCACCGGGGCGCGCCCGCGGCCCAGGAACGCCATCCGGTCGGTCTCGTACGACACCTCGAGCGATTCAGCGCCGTGCAGCGCCACCAGGTGCAGCATCCAGGGCGTCCCCTCCACCTTCGAGCGCGGCCGGCGCGTGCACAGGATCGCGCGGCCTCCGGCGACGATTTCGGTCTGCACGAAGAGGTTGGAGAACGCGGGATGCAGCGCATCGGCGGCCTGCGCGGCGATCGCAACCTCCGCGTAGGTGGTCACGTCGATGGCGCGGCGCGTGCGCGAGCGGTTGGTGATGCGAACCCGGCGCAGCTCGATGTCGTCCTCCGGCGAAACGGCGATTTCGGTATGGGTCTCGATGTCGTTGTCGAGCCGCCGGAACTCGGCGCGGGCCTCGGTGAAGATCGCCTCGTAGTGCGTCGCGCGCTTGAGCGTCGGCTGGTGCGCGGCGGACCAGAACTCGCCGCTGGCCGTGTCGCGGATGTAGCAGAACGTGCCCCAGTTGTCGCGTGTGCGGTCCTCCCGCCAGCGCGTGACCGCGAGGTCGTTCCAGCGACTGCTGCCGCCGCCCGCGCTGCTGACCATCACGTGGTAGCGGCCGTTGGAGAGCAGCTGCACCTCGGGCACCGCGGCACTGGGGTTGGCGAGCACGCGCACCGGTGCTTCCTCGGCCACCGACAACGCGCGCATCGAATCGAGCTCCGGCGGATGCGAATGGCGCGCGACGGCTTTCGGCACGCGCTCCTGCAGCAGCAGCAACGACGCCTGGAACAGGGGATCGGACTTGAAGCGGCGCTGCATCGGGCGCCCGAGCAGCAGGTGCGCGAGCGACAGCAGGATCATTCCCTGGTGGTGGGCCATGAACGAGCGCACCACCACGAACGTGAGGCCGCGAGGCACGCGCGCCGGCGTGTAGTCGACCGCCTCGTACATGCCGTAGCGCCCGGCCAGGCCCTCAGCCGACAGGCGTTGCAGGTTCACGCACGATTCCTCCGGCGCCACCATCAGTGCGAGCGCGCTTGCATAAGGCGCAACGACGAGGTCGTCGGCCAGCCCGCGCTTGGTGCCAAGTCCCGGCACGCCGAACGCGCGGTACTGGTAGTTGAGGCTCGCGTCGACGGCGTTGTATCCCGATTCCGAGATACCCCAGGCCACACCCTGTTGCCGGCCATAGGCGATCTGGCGCTCGACCGTCACGCGGCAGGTGCGCCCCAGCAGCGTGTCATCGTAGTTCGGCATCACTACGAGCGGCATCAGGAACTCGAACATCGAGCCGCTCCACGACAGCAGCGCCGACTCCCCGCCCGATGTCGTGAGCCGGCGGCCGAGGGCGAACCAGCTCTCCTGCGGTACCTGTCCCTGGGAGATCGCGACGAAATTCCCCAACCGCGCCTCTGAGGCCAGCAGGTCGTAGTAACCCGGGTCGACGCGGCGCTCCGCCACGTTGTAGCCGATGGCGAAGAGATGGCGCGATTGGTCGTACAGGAAACCGTATTCGACGTTGCAGAGTTCGCCGACCTGCAGGGCGAGGCGCTCGATCTGGCCCAGCCGTTCGTTGGCCGGATGCTCGTGCGCTCCACCGGCGGCGAGCTCGCGCAGCGTCGGTATCGGCCCGTCCATGTCTCCCGGCGCCAGCAAGGCCAGCTCCTCGCGCAGGCCCTGGCACTGGCGCGCGAGTGCCTCCGCCCAGAAGCGCGCTTCGCTGCCGGGTTCGGCCACGAGGTCGGCCATGATTTCCGCGGCACTGGCGTCGAACAGCTCGAGATGGCGGCGCAGCGCGCCCAGGCCTGCCTGCGGCACGGCGCGCGCTTCCAGCATCGCGAGCTGCAGCCGCGCGAGTGATGCGGGCGCCGCCGACCCCGCCGCTTCCGCCAGCACCTCCAGCGTGTCGTCGAGCCCGGCAAGCCAACGCGGCCCGGCGATCGGCTCGTCGGCCAGCGCGATGAGTCCCGGGCGCAGCGTCATCAGGTGGCCCACGAGGTTGCCGCTGTCCACCGTGGAAACATACAGCGGCGGCAGCGGCTCGAGCGTGAGCGTGTCGTACCAGTTGAAGAAATGGCCCTCGTGGCGCGCCATCGCATTCATGGTGCCGAGCGCGTGCGCCGTGCGCCGCAGCAGTTGGCCCGGCGCGATGTAGCCGAAGTCGAAGGCGCTCAGGTTCGCGAGCAGGCCCAGGCCCATGTTGGTGGGCGAGGTTCGATGCGCGACCGTTGCCAGCGGATGCTCCTGGTAGTTATCCGGAGCGAGGCCGTGGTCTTGCGCTCCCGCGAACTCCTCGAAGAATGCCCATGTTCGCCGCGCGAGGCGGCGCAGGAAGCGCACCTGTTCGGGCGTGAGCCGTGGCTCGCGGCGCACCAGGGGACGGCTGATGGCCCATGCGATGGCGGGTGAAAGCAGCCACAGCAGCAGCACCGGAGCGGCGACCGCAAGCGAACGCGGCGCGATCGCCGCGAGCAGCGCCGCGATGCCGACCGCGATCACGGGTGCAATCGCCATCGATCCCAGCGGCATGCGCGAATTCGCCGAGGACGCGTTCCACTCGAGCAGGTGGCGCCGCGTCACCAGCATGCGCCACGCCGTGCGCCCGATTGCATCGAGGTTCGCCGTCGCCTCGTAGGGCAGGCAGGCGAGGGCAAATGCCGACTGCGCCGCCGCGCGCCCGGCCACTGCCGCGGTTCCCGCGAAGTGCAGGCGCAGGGGCACTCCCTCGGGCTTGCGCAACAGCTCGACGGCGAGTGCGCTTGCCGTCGGCAGGACCAGGATGGCGATCACCACCAGCGTCCACAGCCCCGGGTTCGCGAGCACCAGCCATCCAAGCAGCAGCAGCGCGGTAAGCGCGGGCGCCACCAGGCTGCGGCGCAGGTTGTCGAAGAGTTTCCACGACGAGAGTGCAGACAGGGGATTGGGCAGGCGCCGGTTGCCGGGGCCGGGGACCGAGGGCAGCAGCCAGCCGGCGAGCTGCCAGTCGCCGCGGATCCAGCGATGGCGCCGGCTCATGTCGGCCCCATAGGTAGCTGGGTGTTCCTCGTAGAGCTGCACGTCGCTGAGGAGGCCGGAGCGCGCGTAGCAACCTTCGAGCAGGTCGTGGCTCAGGATGCGGTTGTCGGGAAAGCGCCCGTCGAGCGCACGCCCGAAAGCGTCCACGTCGTAGATGCCCTTGCCGATGAACGAGCCCTCGCCGGCCACGTCCTGGTACACGTCGGAGACGGCGCGCGTGTATGGATCGAGCCCCGGCTCGCCGCGATTCATGCGCGCATACCACGAGCGATTGGCACCCGGCAGGCTCACGCCGACGCGCGGCTGCAGGATGCCGTAGCCCTCGACCACCCGCCCGCCCGAGCGCGTGTCGCCCGCGGCGGCAAAGCGCGCGCGATTGAGCGGATGGGCCATCACCGCGACGAACTGGCGCGCCGAATCGCGCGGCAGCTGCGTGTCGGTATCGAGCGTGATCACGTAGCGCACCCCCGTGATCGACGCGGTGCGGCCCACGACAAGCGAGAAACGCTCGCCCGCCGCACCGCGCAGCAGCGCGTTCAGGTCTTCGAGCTTGCCGCGCTTGCGCTCGCGTCCCATCCACACCTGCTCCTGCTCATTCCACAAGCGCGGCCGATGCAGCAGGAAGAAGGTGCCGCCTTCCGCGCCGGAGGCATCCGGGTACTTCAGGTTCAGCGCCTCGATGCCTTCGCGCGCCACGCGCAGCAGCGCCGCGTCGGCGGGCATCTCGCATTCGTCGGCGTCGCGCACGTCCGTGAGCAGGGCGAAATGCAGGGAGTCGTCGCGGTTGGCGAGGAAGCGGACTTCGAGCGCCTCGACCAACGCACCGATGGCCTCCTCGTCCGTGAGCAGCGTCGGCACCACCACCAGCGTGCGCAGCTCCGGCGGCAGTCCGCGCGAATAGTCCATGCGCGGCAACGGATTCGCCGACACCATGATCATCGCCAACCAGTTCACCATGCCGATGGCGAGCTGGCTCGTGGCGAGCAGCAGGACCAGAACCAGCGCCACCGTGGTCGCGGCGTCCGCGCCATCGGCGAACACGTGCGCCGCAGGCACCCCGGTGAGAAGCAACGTGAGTACTGCAATTGCGCCCAGGTACGCGCCCAGCGGGGTGCGGCTGCAGAGCCGGCGCGCCTTTTCGGCCAGCGGGACCTGCATCGCGGCGTGGCGCTCGAGCACCGGGCGCCCTTTGTCGACGAGATAGAAACCCACGTGCGCGGCGCGCGGCGCATCGCCTCCGTCTGCCGAGTGCGCCGCGGCCTGCAGCGAAGCCAGGCGGACCGCCTCGCGCGCGACATCGATGTCCGCCAGCGTCCCGCGCCGCGCGATCTCTTCCACCGCGTGCCGGTAGCGGTCGCGGGTGGCGAAGTCCATCGCAGCGTAGATTCCGCCTGGATCGCCGTGCAGCTCGCGCTCCACCACGCTCATGGTCTCGACGAAGTCGCGCCAGTTCATCGAGCCGAGGAAACGCAGGCTGCCGATGGTGTTGCTGATGGAGACCTGGGCGCCCGCCTGCTCCTGCGATTCCGAATGCACCAGCTGCTCGATCGAGAATCCCGATTCGGACAGGCGCTGCTCGATCCACGTGAGCGGCAGCGCCAGCGCCGCGCTTTGACCCTGCAGCTTGCGCGCGAGCTCGGCCACGAACGAGCTCACCAGCGGCGGGTTGGAGCGCGCCATGTCGGCGATCACCATGATCAGGCTGTGCGGGTCCTTCTCCGCCACCTCCATCATCTCCTCGGCCCAGCCATCGGCACGTTCGCGATCGCTCGCTGCCGCGCCGATGCGCACTGCCACGCGCCGCAGATTTTCGATCAGCGCCAGGCGCAGCATGATCGGGATCGCCCACAGCTCGCCCAGGCGCAGCGGCGTGACTGTCTGGTAGGCGGCCACGAAGCGCGACAGGTTCTCCGCGTCGACGCGGCCGTCACCGTGGGAGATCGCCTCCAGCGCCAGGTCGTAGACACGGGGCAGGCGCGCCGAGGGCCCGTGGCTCAGGCGTGGCAGCTCGCGGCTGTAGCCCTTGGGGAAATGGCGCCGTGCGGTGCGGATCTGCTCTTCGATGAGGTAGAAATTGTCGAGCAGCCACTCGGCCGCCGGCGTGGTGCGGCGGGTGGCCGCGACCGCGGCGGAAAGCTGCTCGCAGACCGCGGCGAGGATCGACTCGTTGTCGGCCAGGCGGGGCAGCAGGCGGTCGACGATGCGGCCCTGCGCCAGGCGGTGCGCCGAAGCCAGGACCTTTCCGTGCCGCTCCATCTGGTCGGCACTGAACAGCTCCGAGCGCAGCGGCGGTTCTTCGGCCGCAATGTTCATTCGATGAATCTCATGCGGCTAGCGCAATTCTGAACGCAGGAACGAATAGGTGCGTGCCCACATGTAGGCCTGCTGCGCCGGCGTGGCCGCCCCGGCGTGCCCGCCTTCGGTGTTTTCGAAGTACAGCACGTCGTGGCCCTGCGCTTCCATCTTCGCCACCATCTTGCGCGCGTGGCCCGGATGCACCCGATCATCGCGCGTGGAAGTGTAGAAAAGGACCTTCGGATACTTCCGGTCCTTGAACACGTTCTGGTAAGGCGAATATTTCGAGATGAATTCCCAGTCGCCCGGGACATCGGGATTGCCGTATTCCCCCATCCACGATGCGCCCGCCAGCAGGTGGCTGTAGCGCTTCATGTCGAGCAACGGCACCTGGCAGACGATTGCCTTGAAAAGATCGGGGCGCTGCGTGAGCGCGGTGCCCACCAGCAGCCCGCCCTGGCTGCCGCCCATCGCCGCGAGATGTTTCGCTGACGTGATGCCGCGCTTGACGATGTCGTCACCCACCGCCTGGAAATCGTCGTGCGTGCGATGCCGATTCTCGCGGATCGCGGTGTTGTGCCATTCCGGCCCGAACTCGCCGCCACCACGGATGTTGGCCAGCACCCAGACGCCGCCCCACTCCAGCCAGCCCGCGCCGATCACGCCGCTGTAGCCGGGTTTCATCGGGATCTCGAAGCCGCCGTAGCCGTAGAGCACCGTCGGGTTGTTGCCGTCGAGCATCGTGGCCTCGCGCATCACGACGAAATACGGAATCTTCGTGCCGTCCTTCGAGGTGGCTTCGTATTGCGACACCGTGAGGCCCTTGGCGTCGAAGAACGCGGGCAGCGACTTGAGTTTCTCGCGCGCATCGCTGCCGGCATTGCCGAGCGAGAGCGTGGTCGGCTCGATGAAGCTGGTGGTGGTGATCCAGTAGGCGTCGCCCGCGTCGCGGTCCACCGCCGAAACGGAAATGGTGGATGCCCTGGGCACCGGTACATCGCGCAACTTCCAGCCGGAGGCCTCGCGCTTCGCCTCGATCACGCGGCCATTCACGTTGTCGAGGATGTCGAGCAGCAGGTAGTTCTTGGTGACGGTGTAGCCCTGCAGCGAGACGCGCCCCTGCGGCGCGTAGACCACCTCGAAATCGCGGTTGCCGGCGAGGAACCTGTCCAGTTCCACCGCGATCAGGGTGCCGGCCCTGTATTGCGTGGCCGCCGGCTTCCATGCGCCGCGCAGCTGCACGACCAGCATGCCGTTGAACGCGGTCACCTTGCCATCGCGCGGCGTATCAAGCTTGATCCACTTGTCGCCCACGCGAAGGAAATCCTCCCCCTCCCAGAAAGTGATGGCGCGGCGAATGAGCTCGTAGCGCCGGCCGGGCTCGTCGATCACGCTCACGCCCATCCCGACATCGGCCTGCCGGCCCTCGATGACAACCTTCGCATCAGCCATCGGCGTGCCGCGCCTCCATTCCTTCACGATGCGCGGGTACCCGGAGGTGGTCATCGAGTCGGGGCCGAAGTCACGCGCGATGTAGACCGAGTCGAGCGTGCGCCAGTCCACCTCGCCCTTCGACTCCGCGAAGCGGAATCCGTCCTTCACCCACTGCTTCGAGGCGAGGTCGAACTCACGCACCTCGCTGGCATCCGCGCCGCCGCGCGAAATCGTCACCAGGCAGCGCTGGTATGCCGGATAGAGGCACTGCATGCCCTTGTAGACCCACTTCTCGTTCTCGTCGGCGCCGAGCTGGTCGAAGTCGATGACGGTTTCCCAGGCGGGGGCCTTGCTGCGGTACTCGGCGAGCGACGTGCGGCGCAGCAGGCCGCGCGGATTGGCCGCGTCCTGCCAGAAGTTGTAGTAGAACTCCCCCCGCTTGGTGACGGCGGGGATGCGGTCTTTCGAGTTGTAGATGTCGAGGAAGCGCTGGTGCAGCGCCTTGTAGCCGGCCGCGTTCTCCAGCAACGGCCGCGACCTGGCGTTGTGCTCCTCCACCCAGGCGAGCTGCTTTTCGCCGGTGACGTCTTCCAGCCACTGGTAGGGATCTTCCTGCGCATTCGCAAGTGTTGCCGCCATCGCCACTCCCAGAAGCGCCACCGCTTTCACGGCTTCATCTTCTCTTCCGCCGGGGCCTTGTCGAGCTCGAACTCACGGTGCAGCACGCGTACCGCAAGCTCCAGGTATTTCTCGTCCACGACCACGGAGGTCTTGATCTCGGAAGTCGAGATCATCTGGATGTTGATGCCTTCGCGCGCGAGCGCGCCGAACATCTTCGAGGCCACGCCCGCGTGGGTGCGCATGCCGATGCCCACCAGCGAAACCTTGGCGATGCGATCGTCGCCCGCCACGCTTTTCGCCTTGATGACGGGTTGCACCTTCTCCTCCAGCAGCAGCATCGCTCGCTTGTATTCGCTGCGGTGCACGGTGAACGAAAAGTCCGTGATGCCTTCGTGCGAGACGTTCTGGATGATCACGTCCACGTCGATGTTGGCATCGGCGATCGGGCCGAGGATGCTGAAGGCGATGCCGGGGCGGTCGGGCACGCCGAGCACGGTGATCTTGGCTTCGTCGCGGTTGAATGCGATGCCGGAAATGATTGCTTGTTCCATGTTCTCGTCTTCCTCGAACGTGATGAGGGTGCCCATGTCGGTCGAATCGGTATCCGTGAACGACGACAGCACCCGGAGCTTCACCTTGTACTTGCCGGCGAATTCCACCGAGCGGATCTGCAGCACCTTGGAGCCCTGCGAGGCAAGCTCGAGCATCTCCTCGAAGGTGATGGTCGCCAGGCGCCGCGCGGCCGGCTCGATGCGCGGGTCGGTGGTGTAGACACCGTCCACGTCGGTATATATCTGGCACTCGTCGGCCTTCAGCGCCGCGGCCAGCGCCACACCGGTGGTGTCCGAGCCGCCGCGGCCGAGCGTGGTGATGTTGCCGGCGGCATCCATGCCCTGGAAACCGGCGACCACCACGACGTTGCCATCGGCAAGGTCGCGGCGGATGCTCGCGTCGTCGATCGCGAGGATGCGCGCCTTGGTGTGCGCGTCGTCGGTGAGGATCTTCACCTGGAAGCCGGTGTACGAGCGCGCCTTGACGCCGATGTTCATCAGCGCCAGCGACAGCAGCCCGATGGAGACCTGCTCGCCGGTGGAGGCGATCACGTCCAGCTCACGCGGACTGGGGTCCGGGTTGAGTTCGTGGGCGAGCTTGAGCAGGCGATTGGTCTCGCCCGACATGGCCGAAGGAACCACCACGACCTGGTGGCCATCCTTCACGAAACGGGCGACGCGCTTGGCGACTTCGCGGATACGCTCGGGGCTGCCCATCGAGGTACCGCCGTATTTCTGGACGATCAGGGACACGTGTAGGACATACCGGCAAAAGCAGCTATTCTAGCTTGCCGCCTCCCGGCCCCGGCATGACGCGATACCTCCCACCGCAAAGCGTTGCATTGATCACCCTGGCTTGCGGGGTGGCAGGCAGCCTGCTCGCCTGGCTGATGCTCGGTGGCCAGGTGGAGCGGGAGGCCGGGAGCGAATTTGCCAACAAGGCGCAGCTCGCGGGCAATGTGGTCGAGCGCCGCATCCAGCGCTACATCGACCTCCTCTACGGCCTCGACGCGCTCGCCAACCACGAGGCCGCGCTTTCCCGCCACGATTTCCACACCTACGTAAACGGCCTCGACCTGGGCCACCGCCTGCCAGGCGTGCAAGCGGTTGAGTTCGTGCGCCGCGTCTGGGACGAGGACCGCGCCAACTTCGTTGCCGGTGTTCGTGCCGACAAGAGCGTTACCGTGAAGGGCTACCCCAACTTCGACATCCGCCCGGAAGGCACGCGCAATGAATACTGGGTAATCGACTACCTCGAGCCGCTCTCCGGCAACGAGTCAGCTCTCGGCCTTGACGTGCGCCAGCGGGGTGCGGTGCTGGCCGCGGCCCAGAGATCACGCGATTCCGGCGAACCCACCATGACCGGCCGCTATCGCCTGGTGCAGGAGCAGGCCAGCAGCGGCGGCCTGGTGCTTTACCTGCCGGTCTACGGCCCCAACCGTCCACGCACGATCGAGGAACGGCGCTCGCTGCTGATCGGTTTCGTGAACGTGGCGCTGCGGGTGGACGACCTCTTCGCCGGCATGATGGCCGAACCCGCCGTGCAGGGCGCGCGCATCCGCCTGCATGATCGTGGCGAGGTCAGCCTGCCACCGCGGGAGATGACCGACGATACGATGTTCTATTCGACACCGGGCACGCCGCGCAACGGTGAAGACCTCTCGATCATGGAATGGCGTCCGCGGCATTCGCAGGAGCTGCCGGTCGCCGGTCGCCAGTGGCAGCTCGAGCTCGAGGGCGACCCGATCCTCAGCCCGTGGCTTAGCCCGCTGCCTCTGCTGGCGCTGTGCGCGGGCCTCATGACTTCGCTGCTGCTCTATGGAATCCTGCGAGCCATCGCGCGCACGCGCAGTGAAGCGCTGGCACTCGCGCAGCAGGCCACGCGCGAGCTTCGGACCCAGCTCTCCTTCACCCAGCAGCTGATCGAATCCATTCCCAATCCGGTGTTCTTCAAGGACGCCGACGGCCGCTACCTCGGCTGCAACCGTGCCTTCGAGGGCTATATCGGCGTGCCCCGCGACAAGCTCATCGGCAAGACCGTTTTCGACGTGGCGCCCGCCGATGTCGCGGACCGCTCGCAGGACTTCGACGCGGCGCTGATGGAACGCCCGGGCACACAGGTCTATGAAGCGGTCATCGCCGACGCCCGTGACGGCACGGTGCGCGACGTGATGCTCAACAAGGCCACGTTCGTTGATCCTTCCGGCGCGGTGGCGGGCCTGGTGGGCGTGATCGTCGACATCACTCAGCGCAAGCAGCTGGAGGCGAACACGCGCGAAAGCAACGAGCGCCTGCGCGCCGTGATCAGCGCCGCACCCATGGCGATTGTCTCGCGCGACCGCAATCGCGTGATCCGCATGTGGAACCCGGCTGCCGAGCGCATGTTCGGCTGGACCGAGGAGGAAGTGCTCAACACCCGCACCACCCTCCTCCCCGAAGCACTGGAGGAGGTTACCAGCCAGTTGCGCCGCCGCGCGGAGTCAGGCGAAACCATCGTTGTGGAAGAGACGCAGCGCCGCCATCGCGACGGCCACCTGCTCGATGTGTCGATGTCGCTCGCGCCGATCTACGACGCCGACGGCAAGGTGGGCGGCACCATGGTCACCATGGTCGACATCTCGCGTCGCAAGCAGGCGGAGCAGGCGCTGCGCGAAAGCGAGGCACAGCTGCGCCTGGCAATGGAAGCCGCGCAGATGGGCATGTGGTACTGGGAGTGCGAGTCGGACCGCTTCCACTACTCGGACGGCCTCTCGGTGTTGTTCGGCCGCGTGCCCGACGCGCCGCTGCTCGACTACCGCGAGCTGCAGGAGCACCTGCATGTCGAGGATCGCGAGCTCTTCAGCGCCACCATCCGCCACGCTATCAGGCAGGGCAGCGACATGCAGATGGACTATCGCGTGGTCTGGCCCGATGGTTCGGTGCACTGGGTGGCCAACCGCGCCCAGGTCCATCGCAATCCCGAAGGTCGCGCCGTGCGCCTGGTGGGCGTGGCCATGGACATCAGCGATCGCAAGATCGCCGAGCAGCGCATCGCGCACATGGCACACCATGACGCTCTCACCGGGCTGCCCAACCGCGTGCTGCTGCGCGACCGCATCGGGCAGGCCATCGCCCAGGCGCACCGCAACACCACGCAGCTGGCGGTGCTTTTCATCGACCTCGACCACTTCAAGACCATCAACGATTCGCTCGGCCACCAGCTGGGCGACCGCCTGCTGCAGTCGGTCGCAAGCCGCATCCTCGTATGTGTGCGTGAAGGCGACACTGTCTCGCGAGTGGGCGGCGACGAATTCGTGATCGTGATCCCGGAGATCGAGCTCGCCTCCGATGCCTCCGTCGTCGCGGGCAAGATCCTCGAGGTGCTGGCCGATTCGTTCCATCTCCATGGCAACGACCTGCATGTGGCGGCCTCCATCGGCATCAGCCTCTATCCATCGGACGGCGGCGATGCGGAGACGCTGATGCGCAACGCCGACACGGCGATGTACCACGCCAAGGATTCCGGCCGTGCCAACTTCCAGTTCTTCACGCAGCACATGAACGTGGCCGCGCAGCAGCGCCTCACGCTCGAGAACGCGCTGCGCCGCGCGTTGGAGAACGGCGAGTTCGAGGTGCACTACCAGCCGCTCTTCGACCTGCGCGACCGCTCCATCACCGGCTTCGAGGCGCTGGTGCGCTGGAATCCGCCTGATGGGCCGCAGGTGCCGCCTGCGGAATTCATCGCCACGGCGGAAGAGTCCGGGCTCATCGTGCCGATCGGTGAATTCGTGTTGCGCGAGGCGCTTTCCCAGGCGCGCGGCTGGCAGCAACACGGCCGGCCGATGCGCATCGCCGTCAATGTCTCCGCCAACCAGCTTTCACGCTCGCGCTTCGTGGAGCACCTGCGCAGTGTGGTGCGGGAGACGGGCATCGATCCACGCCTGATCGAGCTCGAGGTGACCGAAGGCGTGATCATCGAAGGCGCCGGTGGAGCGCGCGAGGCGATCGACGAAATCGCGGCTCTCGGCGTGGGCATCGCGATCGACGATTTCGGCACCGGCTACTCCGGCCTCGCGTACCTGAAGCGCCTGCCGATCGACACGGTGAAGATCGACCAGTCGTTCGTGCGCGACCTCACCATCGATGCGGAAGACGCGGCCATTGTCACCGCGATCGTCGCGATGGCGCGCAGCCTCGGCGTGGCGGTGATCGCGGAAGGCGTGGAGACCGAGGAGCAGGTGGATGCCCTGCTGCGCCTGGGCTGCCACCACGCGCAGGGCTACCTGCTGGCGCGCCCGATGAGCGCGGCAGCCGTCGCGCGGCTGCTTCGCACCCAGCTAGCGGTAGTCGGCGGCTAGCGCCTTCAGGTCCTCGGCGAAGACACTCTTCGACTGCGTGGTGCGCAGCGTGTTGACGAACCTGAGCTTGATGGCGTCGTTGCCCGGCCACACCTGCTCGAGCCACACCATGCCGGCGTTGCCATGCCCGGTGTACGTATAGCGGTTGATCTCCGCGGAGACCGCGGCAAGCACGCCATTCTCGAAGTAGTCCTCCCACTTGAGCTTGTCCGCCGAGCGGCCCGACTTGATCTGCTTCAGGCGCGCCTGGATCTGCTTGGTGCGCTCGTTGCGGCGCGCGCCGGTGTATTCCGCGCAGCGCTCCTTCAGCCACGGATTGGCGGTGGCCGTGGGCGTGGCGCAGATCGGTGGCGGCATGCCCGGCAGGCGCGATTGCATCAGGTCGCGGGAGAACTGCATGCGTCCCTTCTGCCCCACCTCGAGGATCATCACCGGGAAATACGAGTTGGCATAGGGCGCGAAGGCGTTGGCCGAAGAGTCGTCCGCGGAAATCATGATCGGCGCCTTGCGGCCGTCCACGTCGATGAAGTCGCCGCCGCCCACGCTGCCCGCGGAATACACGGCGATGCGCTTGATCGGCACCTTCAGCCTGATCACGTGATGCGTGGTGCAGCACTGCGCGCCGCCCGTGTTGCTGGAGAAGTGCATGTCGGGCTGGCCGTCGCCGTCGAGATCGCGGCCCATCGAGTGGATGGTCCACTTCGAACCCGGATCGGTTTCCTTCGGGTTCGACTGGAAAACCGGCTTGCCGGCCTTGAGCACCACCACGCGCTCATCGGCGGCCTTCGGGTCGGTTGCGCCCTTCACGCGCGCAACCACCGCCTCCAGCTCATGGAACTGCTTCACCTCGCCGGTTTCGAGGCCCTGGGCCTCGAGCCAGCTTTTGGCGTCCTGCGCGAGCGCGGGAAGCGCGATAACCGCCAGGAAAGCTGCAACAACCTGTTTCATGGTCATCCTCTTTGTGAGCCGGGAGGTAAGTTATCATTTTCGGCATAACTACCACCATGCAGGGATCATCCGATGCGTATGCGCAAGGGCGGCTAGCCCGCTTCAGCGCGCCGGCACGATGTTGATCGGGACCGGCTTCTTCGGGGCGTGCACATCGCTTTCACGCAGGTGCAGGTTGGCGTGAATGATGGCAACGATGGCCGCGGCAGTTGCCACGGCCAGGATCGCTGCCCCACCCCACTTCAGCAGCGTGGGACGCAGCTTGCGGGGCGGGTTGAAGCTTTCGCCGACAACGGCATCGAGCTTCCTTCGAATGAGCTCATCGGGGTCCATGCGTCATTGTGCCCCGGCGAAGCGCGTCAATATGCGAGGCGCTGTTGCTGCTCCGCTTCCGCAAGGTTCGCTTCCGCCAGCTTCACGCTGACCTCCAGTGATTCCAGCCGCGCGGCGTATTCCGGACGCGGGCCGCGGCCACCGCGGGTGAAATAGATCCAGTCTTCGGCGGGCGAATTGTTCTGGGCCTGGTCGAGCGCAGCGCGCGCATTTGCAAGCTCCGCTTGCGCGCGCTCCACGCGTTGCGACATCACCTCGCCCTTCGTGAGCCGATCGACCTGCGGGCTGCGGATGATGCGCTCCGCCTCGACCTGCACGTCCGAGGGCACCACGCCCGGCAGCCTCGCGCTGTTGGCATCGGGATTAACCGCCACCACTTCGACCTTGCCGGCGAAATTGGACGGCGCGCGATCAGCGTAGGTGACGCGCCCCGCATTGTCGGTAAGCTTGTAGAACGTGGCGGCAGGCGCGTGCAGGGCGGCAACACCAAACAGCGCCGCGGCGACCATCAGGGAAATCTTCATATCCATCTCCAGGAATTTGCGTCTCTGGAGTTGGAGACCGGAATACGGCGAAACGTTCCGGCTAGAAAGGGTCGATCCCGAGGCGGCTTTCGCCCATGGCAATGGCGGCCATGCGGCCGCGCAGCTCGATCTTGATGGCCTTGACCTCCTGGGCCAGATCGTTCGCAGGCTCGGCGGCGCCTTCCATCCGCTCCTCCAGCTCCGTTTTCCGGGAAAGCAGCTCCTCGACGCGGGCCAGATGGCCCTGCACCTCGCGCTCAAGGGTCATTCTTTCACGCTCGTCCATCGCTATCCAATTCGTGCGTCGAACCGCATTTTGCGCTGAATCCTGCGCAATCCGCCAAATCGGCTGCGCGCGGCGGATGATTCAAGGGTGCCCGCCCTCTCCGCAGTCCCTCAGACCAGGAATTACCGGCGCGGTTGCAACAGGAAAAAGCGGATCATTTCTGCCGAGGCGTCCGGCCCCTTTGCATCGGTGAACGAGCCGGACGAAGAGCCACCCGACCAGGCGTGCCCGGCTCCGCTGAGGACCCAGTGCTCCACCACCGCGCGGCCGGATGCGTCTGCGTGCACAGTGCGGTTGTACACGCGACCGTCGGGCGAGCGGCCGGCCTCGTGGGCCTCACGCAGGCCGGGCGCGGCCGCGCCGCCCCGCAGCGCCTGCTCCACAATCGCCGCGCCGTTGCGGACGTTGACGGTGGCGTCGCGGTCGCCATGAAAAACGATGGCGGGAACGCCGAGTGAAGAGGGCGGCGCCTTGCCGCCCTTCATTGCCGCGAGCGCCGACACCAGGTCGTGCGCGGCGCCGTAGGGCAAGCCCGAATGCACACCAACCGCCGCGAAAAGCTCGGGATAGGTCGCGCCGAGGATCACCGCCATGGCGCCGCCCGCCGACATGCCCGCGACGAAGATGCGGCGCCGGTCGACGCGATGATTTGACATCACTTCGCTCGCGATGCCCGCCAGTATCGCGGGCTCACCCTGCTCGCGAGCCTGGTGGTCGCCGCTGTACCAGCTCCAGCACCCCTGCTTGTTTGCGCTGGCGGCCTGTGCGGGCCAGGCGACGAGGAACCCGTGCCGCTGCGCGAGCGCGTTCATGCGTGTGCCCGCGGCGAAGTCGTCGGGTGTCTGCGAGCAGCCGTGGAGCATCACCACCAGGGGACACTCTTCGGGTCCACCAGCCGAATGGATCGCCGGTACGTAGAGCTTGTACGCGCGCGTGCCCGCTTGGTTGGTGAACGATCGCGTGAGGAATTCGCCGGCTGCCGCGCGCGCGCCTTCCGGGCCCTGCCGCCGCTCTTCACCCGGATCCACTTCGCGCGCCTCGCCTTCAAACGTGTGACCCGCCGGCGTGTGATCCGGCGCAACCAGGCCGCCGGCTGCAAGCGCCCGCTCCACCGTGTTGGTGACACCTTGCATCAGGCCCGCCTGGCTCTGAAGCCCCGCCGCGGCGAGCGAGCTCTGGATGGTGTTGGTGATCATTCGGTAATCAAACGGCTTGCCGGGAGTTTTCAAAAGGATAACTTTCGTCGAGTTGCGCAACGGTCAGTGGAGGCGGTCAGCAAGCGCACGGCGCACCGCCGGGCTCGCATGGAAAACTCCCAGCACATGGACGGACTGGATGGTGGCGCGGGCGAGTTCGGGCGTCACGTCGTCGGCGATGCGGGCCAGGCCAAGCACCTGGATCTGGAGCACTTGCCCTGCAGCACGCGCGGCTTCGAGGTCGGGACGGCTGAAGTGCTGCAGGCCGAGCACCAGCGTGCGGCGGGCAACGGTCTGCTTGACCTCGTCGGCATGGACGGACAACTGGTTGCGGATGGCGGTCCGGATCAGGTCGGTGCGGTTCGAATAGAAACCTTCCTGGACCAGCAGGTCGATCTGGCCGAGGTCAACCGCGCCCAGGTTGATGGTGAGCTTTTCGGTTTCCCCGCCTTGGGGCTGCGGCTGGGCGCTGCCCTTCCTAAGTTTGCTGGCCATCCCGCAACCATCCTCACACCATCCATATGGATGGTATTAGAGCATGTTTATGCGTTTCGCGGGGGCGGCATCGGGACGATCGGCCCCACGCCCACGCCCGAGCTCGAGCCGGCGCCGGCGGGCGACGAGCCATGCGACGACGCAAGCGATCGACAGCACGACCAGGCCGCGGCCGGCGCGCTGCTGCCCGTCAGCAAGGTAATTGAGGCATAGCTGAGTTTCCGCCTCCTGGTAGAGCAGGCCCACGGTCGCCGACATCCAGGCGAAGTTACCGACGAAGAACGCCTCGAGCGCCGGCGGCGAGCGCGACGCCGAGGCCCGCAGCGCGAACCCCGCGAGGCTTAGCGTGCCGAATTTCGCGGCGTTCATTGCCGGGCTCGCCAGGGCCGCATCAAGCGCGGACGGGATCATCCAGTACGCCAGCACGAGGCTCGCGAACAGCCATCCCGTGATGCCCATGCGGTCGATGCGGGCGAAAGCCGCGCGCGCGCGCGGCGCGAAACCCGCCGCCACGGCGCCGATGCCAACCACCAGCGGAAACTCGAGCAGCATGTGGCTGGCCATGTCTGCCTCGAGCGCGCCGCGCACGGCGGGAATGGCCAGCGGCACCGCGGCGGCGGCGGCGAGCACCGCCGCCATCGCCTGCGGCGACGCATGCCTCATTGCGCGAGCCCCGCGGCGAATGCCAGCGCCTCGTGGGCCTGCTCCATGCCGAAGACGCGCACCAGCTTGCCCGGCGGAACCACGACGTGGATCGCGGCGTTGTGGACATAACCTCCGATGCCGTCGGGAATCACCACCACCCCGCTCCCTGCCAGGAGGCGCCGCAAGGCCTCGTCGCTGGCGGGCGCGGCGACGACCCAACGGCGCGGATCGGCGCCGAAGCGCCGCGCGTAATCGCCGAGCGCCACCGGCGTATCGTGCGCTCGGTCAAACGAGATACTCGCCATGCGCACGCCGGGCGCCGCGTCCAGGGCCACTTGAAGCTGCTGGAACTCGCTGCCCAGCGCAAGGCAGATCGTGGGGCAGCGCGTGTAGATGAATGTCACCAGCCACGCCTTCGTCGCGGGGCCGGACGACCAGAGGTCGCGCTCGCTTCCTTCGGGCGTCACCACGGGCAACGCGGAGAGATCAACCGGCCGCTCGACCACCGCGATCCGGCGCGCGTCCTCGGTGGTCCAGGCGCGAAAGCCCAGCGTGAGCTGCGAGGCGGCCGCGAAGCCCGCGGCGAGTATCGCGGCGACGGCCACGAGCGTGGCCCCGAACCCGCGGCCAGGCGAATCGGCGGGCGTCATTTCTGCACCGCGAGTTCGGCATCTCCGTTCCACGGCGTCGCGCGCGAGGATGTCGCGGCACGCGCGGCGGCGACCGTGGCTGCGTCAACGGCGGCCGCCTCGTTGCCCCATTGCGCGCGGATATAGGTCGCGACCGCGGCGAGCGTGGCGTCGTCGAGCTGGTCCTTGAACGCCGGCATCGCGCCGCTGAAGGAATTGCCACCCACGGTGAGCGATCCCTGCACGCCGTGCAGCACGATGTTCGCGAGGCGCGTCGCGTCGCCCTGGACCCACTCGGATTTCGCGAGCGGTGGAAATACGCCCGGCACGCCCGCGCCGCTCGCCTGATGGCAGGCCGCGCAGCGTGTCGAAAACACGGCCGCGCCATCGACGGCGCCGGTCGCGCTGGCGTGTTGGGCTGCCTTCGGCATGAGGTCCTCGAGCGTTCGCCGGTCACCCAGTTCGACGCTTGAGTCGGTGGACGCCGCGAGGATGTAGAAGATCCCGAACAAGACCATGGCCGCCGCGAGGCCCAGCACCGGCCACGGGATCGGCGTCGCGAGCTCGTAGGGATCGCTCTTCTCGCGGCCTTCCTGCGGCGTCACCGGGGCCCGGCTCATGGCCGCTCCGACTTCAGGATCGGGTAGGTGCGGTCGAGCGAGAGCAGGTACGCCGCGAGATCGAGCGCACGCGGCTGTGCCACGACGACCTTGCCGGCAGGCACGGCGCTGGGCGGCAAGGCCACGACGCGCTCGCCCGGCTCGGCGCGATCCTTCACGTCGAAGAGGAACGCATAGGGCGGCATGATGCTTCCGGGCACGTACGCGCGCGGCTGGAAGAGATGCCCGAGTTGCCAATCGGCGCTCGGCTGGCGCGCGCCGATGTTGAGCAAGTCGGGCCCGGTGCGCATGGTGCCGAGCAGGTGTGGCTTGTCATAGTAGTAGTCGCCCGCCACCGACGGACGGCCCCAGCCGCGCTCGCCATCGGGCGCCTGGCGCCGGTCGCGCGGCTGCTGCGAATGGCAGTACATGCATCCCTGGCTGATGTACTCGTCGCGTCCGCGCTGCTGGGCGGCGGTGTAAGGGTGCAGCCCTTCCGGGGGCCCCACGTCCTTCAGCTGGATGTAGGGGATCGCCACCAGCAGCAGGCCCGCGACGGCGACCATGGTGATGGCCCCGGCGATCAGCGGCTTTTCGCTTTTCATGCGTGCCCCGCATCGAGATCGCGGAAGACGGGCGGCGATTCGCGCGCCGGGCCCAAGCCAAGCACCATCGCGATGAAGTGCGCGCCGAAGACGAAGTGCCCGAGCGTCATCAGCAGCCCACCCACGCTGCGCGCCTTGAGGTAAGGCAACGTCACCGTCACCGAATCCATGAACGGGCGGGCCGCGTCCAGCATCGCCAAGCCCTGCAGCCAGCCCCCGATCGTGAGCGACACGAAGTAGATGGAGACCCCGATCACCGCGAGCCAGAAGTGCGCAAGGATGAGGCGTGGATACGGCCACTCCCGTCCCATCACGCGTGGCATGATGAAGTAGATGCCGCCGAAGAGCGCCATGGCGATGAAGGCGTACATGCCCAGGTGCGCGTGGCCCACGGTGTACTGCGTGAAATGCGTGATCGTGTTCACGCTGCGCAGCGCCTCGAACGAACCCTGCACCGAACTCGCCATGTACGCGAGGCCGCCGAAGGCCACGAAACGCAGTGTCGGCGAATGCAGCAAGGCCCTCATGCGGCCCTTCATCGTGAGGTACATGTTCACGCTGAAGGCCAGCACCGGAATGATCATCATCATGCTCTGCACCGTGGACAACGTGATGAGCCAGCTCGGCACCGGCCCGCCGATCAGGTGGTGCGCGCCGACCTGGCCATAGAAGAAGGCGAGCGTCCAGAATCCCAGCATCGACAGCGCGTAGGAGCGCACCGGCGTTCCCAGCACCTTGGGCAGGAAATAGTAGATCGTGCCGAGGGCGATCGGCGTGTAGAAGAGCCCGAGCACGTTGTGCCCGAACCACCAGTTGGTCGCGGCCTGCTGCACGCCGAAGTGCACCCCGGGAAGGTTGCCCACGAGGTAGAGCACCGGGAACCAGAAGAGTGCCGCACCCATGTACCAGACGGAAACGTAGATGTGCTCGGCCTGGCGCGCACGAAGCGTGAGTATCAGCGGGATGGCGATGAGGGCCCCGCCCGCGACCAGCAGCAGGTCCACCTGCCATGGCATTTCCAGCCACTCCATGCCGTCGCTGAAGCCCACGGCGATGGCGCCCAGGCCGGCGATGAGGCCCGCGTTCCAGAGGATGGCGCCGAGGAGCGCGAAGTTGCCGCCCACGAGTCGCGTCTTAAGCAGCCGCGGCAGCAGCCAGATCGCCACGCCCAGGCCGGCCATCGGCGTCCAGCCGTAGGCCACGATGTTCAGGTGCAGCGTGCGGATGCGCCCGAACGTGAGCCACTCGTAGGCTCCCAGCCAGTCGGGCCAGTGCATCTTGAGGGAGGCGGTAAGGCCCGCCAGCGAGCCGGCTACGAGCCACACCACCGCGCAGCCGAGGAAGACGAAGGTGACGGTGGAGGTCGAGCGGTCGGCGTCCGCGCGCGCCTCGAGCGCCGCCTCGTCGGTCGCCGGCACCTTGCCCGATTCCTCCTGCAGCGCGTTGCGCTCCTGCGGGGTCGCGGCCGGATCCTCGACGCGGCCCACCTCGTCGCGAGCGAAGATCACGTAGGCGCCCCGGCCCCCGGGGTCCAGCCAGCCCTTGGTCATGGCAATGATGAAAAAGAGCAGCGCCACGATCGAGATCATGAACGCGGACAGCAGGATCAGGGTCGCCATGGGATATCCGATCTTTTTTGCCGCAAGGGGCTTCCTGCGGGTTGATTATAAGATGTATCTTACAGGTATGTTAAGCCGTTCCCATGAACTGCCATCCTGGAGAGCCCGATGAACCAGCCGCACAGCCACATCCTCGCCGACCGCATCTATCCGTTCGATGCGCGCGGCGTCGCCAAGCGTTTCCGCCATGCCGCGATCTTCGGCGCCCTCGACGCGCTCGGGCCGGGCGACACGATGCGCTTCGTCAACGACCACGACCCGCTCCCCCTTCTCGGCCAGCTGCGCCACCGCTATGGCGAGGCGGTGTCGATCGAGTACCGCCAGCGCGAGCAGGGCATGATCGTGATCGACTTCGTCGTCATCTGAGATGCAGCTCACGCGGTTCACCGATTACTCCTATCGCGTCCTCATCTACCTCGCCGGCGAAACTGAAGGGCTCGCCACGATCGACGAGATCGCGGCGAGCTACGACATCTCGCGCAACCATTTGATGAAGGTGGTTCACCGGCTCTCGACCGCCGGCTACGTCGAGACGGTACGCGGCAAGGGCGGAGGGATGCGCCTCGCGCGGCCGGCGAAGGAGATCGCGCTCGGCCGGGTCGCGTTCGACATGGAGGAGAACATGCACATCGTGCAGTGCCTGGAGAGCGGGTTCCGCAACTGCACGCTGCTGCCCTCGTGCGTGCTCAAGACGGTACTGGCGGAGGCGCGCGCCAGCTTCCTCGCCACGCTCGACGGCTACACGCTTGCGGACCTGGCCCAGCCGGGTACGGGGCGCGGCGGGAACGCCGTCCTGCGCCGCATGCCGCGCCCGAAGGCGCTCGCATGAGCCACCGCTATCCATTCGACAAGACCTGAACCAGGAGAAAGCCATGTTCGAAACGCTTCCAATCCCCTTCGGCGCCAAGATGCTGTTCAACTCCGTGAAGCTCAAGCCCGGTATAACCGCCGACGACGTGGAGCTCGCGATCGGCGAGATGTGCAACGTCGTGAAGAACAACTACGGCGGCGACAAGGGCGGCTTTGTCGGCGGCCAGGTGTTCAGGTTCTCGGGCTTTGCTTCCGAGGAAGGCTCGCTCGGAGGCGTGCAGCCCGCCGATGCCCACATCGCGATTGTCACCTACTGGCGCTCGTTCGAGGAGCACGAGCGCTCCCATGCCGACAAGACCTTCAAGGACAAGTTTTCGGCGCTGGCGAGCATGTGCAGCGAGAGCCGCGAATTCGGCTACGACATGCAGTGGCAGGGCGGGCCCGAGGCCTAGCGCGTCACCGATGTCATCCGTGGAAAATGGGCGACGTATCGTCGAAGAGGCCGAGGCTCACGCAACTTGGTGGCGGAAGGTGTGAGATTCGAACTCACGGGAGACTTGCATCCCCGCCGGTTTTCAAGACCGGTGCCTTAAACCGCTCGGCCAACCTTCCTTTGATTTCTGCCCAGCCGCTTGGGCCAAGCTGGACCCATTGCGAAATCCACTGGCGCTATTTTACCGGTGGGCGCCACCTTCCGCGTCTAGTTATTGTTTTTTATGGTAATTTCCACACGCGCAACCTGACATCCAGCTTACGCGCCCCTTGAAACCAAGGCTTTCGTCCCATACTCTAAGCAGTGGACCGATTTCGGTCCGCCACAGGCTCCAAAGGAGAACACATGCAACCCGAAACCCCGATGATGGCGCAAGGCCGGACGGCAACTTCGCCTGCGCTCGCCCAGAACCGGGTACTGCGCAACACCTACATGCTGCTCGCGCTGTCCATGCTGCCGACCATCCTCGGCGCCTGGCTGGGCGTGCAATTCAAGTTCTCGTTTTTTGCCGGCAACCCGGTGATCGGCTTCATGCTGTTCCTGGGGATCGCGTTCGGCTTCTTCTACGGCATCGAGAAAACCAAGAACAGCGGCTGGGGCGTAGCACTGCTGCTGGGCTTCACGTTTTTCATGGGCCTCATGCTCTCGCGCCTCCTCGGCTCGATCCTTGGCCTGTCGAACGGCGTCTCGCTGATCGCGCTCGCTTTCGGCGGCACGGCGGCGGTGTTCGCCACCATGGCCACGCTGGCCACGACGATCAAGCGCGATCTCGCCCCCATGGGCAAGTTCCTGTTCGTCGGCATGGTCATGCTGCTGGTTGCGGCTTTCGCGAACATCTTCCTGCAGATCCCCGCGCTGATGATCGTGATCTCGCTGGTGGCCATCGGCATCTTCTCGGCCTTCATGCTGTATGACATCAACCGGGTCGTGACCGGTGGCGAGACCAACTATGTCTCCGCAACCCTCGCGATCTACCTCAGTGTCTACAACGTCTTCGCCAACCTGCTTGCCATCCTCGGCATCACGGGTGGCAGCAGCGACTGACGTTTCGCGGTTGCAATAAAAAAGGGCGCTTCGCGGCGCCCTTTTCTTTTGGCGATTTCGCTAGCGCACGAAAAGCGCGATGGACTCCACATGCCCGGTGTGCGGGAACATGTTGGCAACACCCGCCGCCTGCAGGCGATAACCCTTCTCGCTGACCAGGATGCCGGCGTCACGCGCCAGGGTCGAAGGGCTGCAGGAAACGTAGACGATGCGCGAGGGCTTGCCCTCGTCCGCCAGCGCCTTGCAGATCTCCTGCGCCCCATCGCGCGGCGGATCGATCAGCAGCTTGTCGACCGGGCCGAGTCTGGCCAGCGCGCCCACGGCATCCTTGTAGAGGTCGTAGGCGATGAAGCTTGCGCGTGATTCCAATCCGTTAATGCGCGCATTGGTCTGCGCACGTACCACCAGGCTGGCCGCGCCTTCCATGCCGATCACAGCGGCGCCGCGAGTGGCCAGCGGTAGCGAGAAATTGCCCAGCCCGCAAAAAAGATCACCGACCCGTTCACCCGGCTGGGGATCAAGCATGTCGACGGCGCGCTTGACCAGCACGCGGTTCACGCCCGCGTTCACTTGCGTGAATTCCGTCGGACCGAACTGGATGCGCAACCCGAACTCGGGTAGCGAGTAGTCGAGCACCGGCATCTTCTCCGGATACCACGGCACTGCGGTCTCGGGGCCCTTGCTCTGCAGCCACCACTGGATGCCGTGTTGGTCGGCGAAATCACGCAGCTTCTGCGCGTCGCCTTCGGGAATCGCCTCGAGGTTGCGCAGCACCAGCACGGTGACATCCTCGCCCACGGCGAGTTCGATCTGCGGGATGCGATCGCGCAGCTGCATGCTGCTGAACATCGTGCGCAGCGCGGGGATCATGTTCGCGACGAATCGCGGCAGCACCTCGCAGGACATCGTGTCGGCGACGAAGCTCGACTTGCGCTCGTGGAATCCCACCAGCACGCCGCCCTTCTTGGCGACGTAGTGCACGGAAAGGCGCGCGCGGTTGCGATAGCCCCATTGCGGCCCCATGACCGGCGGCAGGATGTGGTCGGGCTTCACCTTGCCGATGCGTTCGAGATTGTCCTCCAGCACGCGCTGCTTGGCGGCCACCTGGGCGGCGCCGTCGATGTGCTGCATCGAGCAGCCACCGCAGAGGCCGAAGTAGGCGCAGCGCGGCTTCACGCGCTGCGAGCTTTCGCGCAGCACCTGTGTCACGGTACCGAGGTCGAAGTTTCCGCGGCTGCGGCGCTTGGCATAGGCGACGCGCTCGCCCGTGATCCCGCCGTCGATGAAAATCACCTTTCCATCGACGTGCGAGACCCCGACCCCATCCTGGTCGATCGACTCAATGACGGCTTCGGTCACCGCGTCAGGACTCGCACTGCGTCTTCGGATTCTGGAAGACCTGCCGCTGGATCTGCTTGGTGACGGAGACACTGTCCACGCTGTACGTCATGGTGCCGGTGTTGCCGTCGGTGAAGTCGAACGTCATGGTGCCCACCTGGAATGCGCTGATCGGGGTCCACGGCACCGCGTTGAACGCGGGTCCCGTGGTGCGATAAAGGGCGCCAGTATAAGTACGCGTGCCCGGGTTGCGCGCGCCATCGGACAACACATACCAGGCGGGTTGGCCGAGGGCGTTGTAGGTGAAGAGCGTGGCGAACAACGTGTCGTCCTGGTGAGCGATGTTTACACCCCAGCCGGACTCCGCCGGATTCCACCAGAGGTCCTGGAAGTTACTGGCCCAGGTGCGGTCGAACGCCGACCACTTGCAGTCCGGCAGCGTCTTGAAGGCCTGGCGGGTGATGTTCTTGGTGACCGCAACGCCATTGAACGTATACGTGAGGACCCCGGTATCCGCGGTCGGGAACGAAAGCCGCATCGTGCCCACTTGTGCCGCGGTGATCGCGGTCCAGGGATTGGCGTTGAACACCGGACCCGTGGTGCTGTAGAGCGCACCCACGTACGAGCCATCGACATCCTTGTTGCCGGCGGACATCACCAGCCACACCGGCGTGCCGTTGTTGTTGTAGGTGAACAGCGTTGCGAAGAGGATGTTGCCCTGGTGGTTGATGTTGATGCCCCAGCCGGATTCGGCCGCGTCCCACCACAGAGAAGTGTGGTTGTCGCCGATGTGGGCGGCTGCCAGCTTGACGTCGTACACAACGCCCGCGGCCTGCGGGTTCCAGTGGCTCACGCCGAAGTAATACGTGCCCGGTTCCATCTCGCGCGTGATGCCGGCGTTGTTGTCGCCGCGCTGCGCGTCGTCCACCGATTCCAGCGCGTGTCCGCCCGCGTCGTAGAGGGTACCCACCGTGTCCTGCGTGCCGAGGGTATACGCACTCACGACACTCTTCGCGCCGACGGTGAACTTGAAGAGATCGACGTCGCCGGCGTAATCGATGCGGCGATTCAGCAGCGTGATGCCTTCGGCGATGGTGTCGATCGGGCTGCCGGAAACAACACTCGTCACTTCCTGCGGGCGATTGCCAGCATCGTCGGTGAGCGTGCCGGCGACGTTGTAGCCGATGTACTGCGCGATCTGCGGGAAGAATGCCTCGTAGCGGGCATACAGCGTGAAGAGCCCCGGCTGCGAGCAGCTGAGGTCAAGCGCGCCCTGCGAAAGGACGCCGCGCAGCTCGAGACGGCCGTCGGCGATTGTGAACACACCCGAGCCGCTCGAACCCGGCTCGATGATGCCGCGGCTGAAGTTCACGCTGTACATGTCGTACGGGCGCTCGTTGTCACGCAGGTCCGGGCCGGACGTACCGATGCCCCAGCGTGCCGTGTCGCCGCGCGGGTGGCTGATGCTCACGATGGAAGCACCCGGATTCATGCGTGCGGAATTGGTCGGCGAATAGATGGCGCCTTCGGGCGGCGCGGCGCTCATCAGCAGCAGCGTGGAGTCGACGTTGTAGCTGGTGAAGACCAGCTGCATGCCCCCGGGACGCTGCACGAAGCCGGGCGCCACGGTGTTGTCGGTGCAGGACGTGGCTTCGTAGAACCAGAACGACGAGATGGTATTGGAGCTGGCGGCGTCATCGACACAATGGTTGGCCGTGAGCACGTAGGGCGCGGGGCGCAGCGGGGTGTCCACCAGCGTGGCGCTGCAGACGAAGGCCGCGCCGCCGCGCACGAACGTGATGCGCATCACGGACTTCTTGCGCTCGGCGATCAACGCGTCGAGCGTGGGATCGTCGCTGCTGCAGGTTGTCGACAACGTGCAGCTGGCCGCGGCTGCCTTCGCCATCGGCGAAGAGGTGAAATGCAGCAACGCACCCACATTGACTGCGTTGCCCGAAGGCAATACCGGGCTGAAGAGCTCGATCAGCTGCGACTCACCTTCGGTCCACGGCGTCCACGCTTGCGGCCCGCGCTGCGGATCAAGCGTCATCGATTCGACACGCAAATCATCGGAGCCCTGGGCGCGAAGTTGCATCGAACCCGGCATCACGCCGAGGTCGAGCCTGGCGCGAATGCCCTGCGCCGATTCAGAAGTGACCCGCAGCCGCGCAACGTATCCACCGGCGATGGGTGTCCAAGCGGTGACGCTGGCGGCCTTGGACATCGGCCTCACATCACCGACCCGCAGCAGGCCTGCGGCATTAACCGTGGCCCCTGCGGATTTTTCCGCCGCGGCGGTGAGGTGGGCCAGCTCCGGGGCAACCAGGCGGGGAGCGCGGAAAGCGTCCTGGGCGAGGGCGGGAAGCGCGGCGGAAAGCGCCGCGAGGAGTGTTGCCAACGACTTGAGGATCATGGTTTTCTGCTGAAATTTCATGGGCTTATGATATCATGGCGGCCGCGTGATCAACTTCTGCAACAACTGCGGTTCTGCCGTCGTCCATCGTATCCCGGAGGGCGACAGCCTGCCGCGCGCGGTGTGCGAAGCATGCGGCACGATCCAGTACCAGAACCCCAAGATCGTGGTGGGCTGCCTCCCCGTATTTGGCGACCGCATCCTCCTCTGCAAGCGCGCCATTGAGCCCAGGCTGGGATTCTGGACGCTGCCCGCCGGATTCATGGAGGAGAACGAAACGGCCGCGGAAGGCGCGGCGCGCGAGGCCCTGGAAGAAGCCAACGCGAAGGTCGAGATGCAGGACCTCTACGCGCTCTACTCGATCCCGCACATCAGCCAGGTGCACATGATGTTTCTCTCGAAGCTGCTCGACCCGAACGTGTCCCCGGGCATCGAGAGCCTCGAAGTGAAGCTTGCGACCGAGGATGAGATTCCGTGGGACCAGCTGGCCTTCCAGGTGGTGCGGCTCACGCTCAAGCATTATCTCGAGGATCGCAAGACCGGGATCTTCACGCCGCGTTTCGGCGACATCCGGCCGCCGAAACGCTAGGCCACCTTCACGACTTCCTCTTCCGCGATCACGTAGACCTGGTCGCCACGTTTCGGCAGGACACTGACGCTGCCCGTGAACGCACCAAAAGCCGGCAGCACGCCGTAACGCGCGCCGAACCAGAAACACGGCAACTTCACGCCGCGCTCTCCTTCCGCGCTCAACCTCACCGCGGGATGAATATGTCCCGCGAGCGCATAGCCGCCCTTGCTCGGCCCGGGTTCGTGGTTGAGCACGAAGGTGCCGAGCCGCTCGCCGGCGTCGATGCATCGCGCCTTCCAGCACTCCGGCGGATCACCCGCGTTCTTGTCGTGGTTGCCGCGCACGATGGTGAGCGCGATATCGGCGCGGCTGTCGCGCCATTCGGCGAAGGTGGCGAAGGTCTGCTCCGCCCTGCCCTCAACGCTGTGCAGGAAATCGCCGAGGAAGACGACCTGCTTTGCATTGGTCTTCGCGATGGCGCGGTCGAGCCTCGAAACATTCTCGCGAGTTGTTCCCTGCGGCAGCGGCACGCCGAGCTTGCGGAAACTGGCTGCCTTTCCGAGATGGAAGTCCGCGATGAAAAGCACGCGCTTCGCCGGCCAGTAGGCGGCGCGCTCGGGCAGCAGCTGCAGGTCTTCTCCCGCGACGTTGCATTCGATCATATCAAGGGCAATTGGGTCCCCGACGACTCGGGGACGACGTCGCTGCGCGACGTCGCCTTGTCGAACTCGAGCTGCATGCGCTTCACACGGTCGGCGAGTTTTTCGCTGGTGAGTTTCTCGCGCAAGCGCCCGACCATGATCGGGAATGCGAAGGGAGATGGCTGGTGAGTCTGGCGCAGCAGCACCGGTGTTGCCGCCATTCGCCGCAGGCCTTCCGTGAGGCGCGAGAACTCGAGCTGGCGCTCCAGCACTTCGCGCTCCGCCTGGCCGAGCAACGGATTGGTTGGATCCCAGCGCGCGAACACTTCCCAGATGAGGCCGCTGGTGGCCTGTACCTGGCGATTGGTCTTGGGCTGTCCCGGATAACCCTGGAACACCAGGCCCGCGACCCGCGCGATCTCGCGGAACTGGCGCTTGGATAACTCGGCCGCGTTGAGGCTGGCGAGCATGTCTTCGAGGAGATTGTCGGTGGACAGGATGCCGGCCTTGAGCAGCGGCAGCAGCTCGAAGCGTTCGCGCGAGACCAACTCGAAACCGTAGTCGGTGAAGGAAAGGCTGAAGGTCGCCGCACGTGTCCTGGCGATGCGATACGACAGCAAAGCCGAGAGTCCCAGGTGCACCTGCCGCCCCTCGAACGGGTAGAAGAAGATGTGGTGGCCCTCGCGCGTCTGCGTCTGCTCGACCAGCATCTCGCGACGCCGCGGCACGCGCGACCAGGAGTGCTGCAGCTTCAGCAGGCGCGCCACCACGCGCATCTCCGGTTCCTGCTCGCGCCCGTCGACATGCAGTTCGAGCAGTTCGCGGATGCCGTCGGAGACTTCGCTCGACAGCGGGCACTTGCCGCCGTCCCAGCGCGGGATCACCGCGGAGCCGGGCTTGCCGGGTTTCACATACGCGGTCATGTTTTCGACGCGCAGGAATTCCAGCAGCTGTCCCGCGAAGATGAAGTTGTCGCCCTTCGACAGTCGCGCGATGAAGGATTCCTCGACGTTGCCGAGGCGCTTGCCACGCATGTACTGGATGTTGACCGCCGCGTCGGAGACGATGGTGCCGATCGACATGCGGTGGCGACGCGCGATCGCCAGGTCCGGCACGCGATAGATGCCGTCCTCGCCGCGCTGCACCTTCTGGTATTCGGGATAGGCCTTGAGCGCCTCGCCGCCGCGCGTGATGAAGTCCAGTGCCCATTGCCATTCGGCGTCCGTCATGTCGCGGAAGGCGCGTGTGGAGCGCACCTCCGCTTTCATCAACTCCTCCTCGAAGCCCTCGCCCACCGCGATGGTGACGAGATGCTGCGTGAGGAGGTCGAGCGGGCGATCAACCGGCGTGCGCGCCTCGATGCGCCCGGCCTTGGCGGCGCGGCGCGCGGCCGCCGCCTCGACGAACTCGAGCGCATGTGAAGGAACACAGCTGACGCGGCTCGCCTGCCCCGGCGCATGTCCCGAGCGGCCGGCGCGCTGCAGCAATCGCGCGACGCCCTTGGGACTGCCGATCTGCAGCACGCGCTCCACCGGCGAGAAGTCCACGCCGAGGTCGAGGCTTGAGGTGGCGACCACCGCCTTGAGGCGCCCTTCCTTCAATCCCGCCTCGACCCACTTGCGCACGTCGGCATCGAGCGAGCCATGATGCAATCCGATGATGCCCGCCCAATCGGGCCGCGCTTCGAGCAGTCCCTGATACCAGATCTCCGCCTGCGAACGCACGTTGGTGAAGACGAGTGTTGAACGCGAACCCTCGATCGCCTCGACCACTTGATCGAGCATCTTGAGGCCCACATGCCCCGCCCATGGAAATTTCTCCACGTCGTGCGGCAGCAACGTGTCCATGATGATCTGCTTATCGGAGACACCTTTGACAACGCGGGGGCCCGCCGGCATCGGAGCCCCCCCAAAAACAGGGATCAGCCGGTCTGCCGCCTCCTGCAGATTTCCCAGCGTCGCGGAAAGCCCCCAGATGCGCAGCCGCGGGTTCCATTTGCGCAGGCGCGCAATCGCAAGCTCCGTCATCACGCCGCGCTTGTTGCCGAGCAGTTCGTGCCATTCGTCGACCACGATCATGCGCAGCTCGGAGAGTTTTCGGCTCGCGTCGGCATGGGAGAGCAGCAACGAGAGACTTTCCGGCGTGGTCACCAGCGCGGATGGCAGGCGCCGCGCCTGCTTGGCGCGTTCGGAGCTGGAGGTGTCGCCCGTGCGCAGGCCCACGGTCCACGGCAGGCCGAGGCCCTGCACCGCGCGCTCCAGCGAGAGCTGCGTGTCCGCGGCCAGCGCACGCATCGGCGTGATCCAGAGGACTCGCAGCGGCGGGGCAGATCGGGCACCTGTCTTCACGGGTGCGACGTCATCGCCACTCGCGACGTCGTCCCCGCGTAGGCGGGGACCCAATTCCTGTTCTCCAATCCACTCCGCCAACGGGCCCATCCACGCCGCCAGCGTCTTGCCGGTGCCGGTGGCCGAATGGATCAGCCCCGATTCACCATTCAGGTAGGCGGACCACACCTCGCGCTGGAAATCGAACGCACGCCAGCCATTCGCGGTGAACCAGCGCTCGAGGACTTCGGTGGGAGGGGTGGCACCGTCGGGCATCAGTTGATCGGCAGGGGCTTGCCTTCAGCGGCCGGCGGCGCGGAAATCCCGAGGATGCGCGCGAGCGTCGGTGCGACATCCACTTCTTCCACGCGGCCATCGCGACGGCCCGGCCTGACCCAGTTCGGCCCGTAGAAAAGAATCGGGACGTTGGTGTCGTAGGGATGCGCGGAGCCATGCGTGGTTGCGTTGCTCGTCGTGGTCATCCAGCCGGGCTTGAAGGCGAACTCCACGTCTCCGGAGCGTTCACGGTTCCACGTTTTCTCCATCGGGTCGAACCACGGCTGGCCCTTCTTCGACATCGACTCGAATTCGGGGCGCGTATAGGCCGCCATGATTCCCGGCTCCGCGAGCGCGAGCCTGCGCACCTCTTCCATCAGCGCGTTCACGTCGACGTTTTTCTGCGCCGCCAGCTTGCGGTCGATCACGAAGCTGCGCGCCGAAAGGTACTTGACCCACTTGCCTTCGCCGTATTTCTCGCCCAGCGCCTGGTTGAATTTCGTCACCGTCTGGCTGCCGCTCATCTTGCCGCCGGGCATGCCCTTCGACTCGAGGTATTCCGGCGCCGGCATGAAGCCGTGGTCCGCCGTCAGCACCAGGACGTAGTTGTCCTTGCCCACCATCGTATCGAGGTCGTGGAAAAACGACTGGAACAGCCGGTCGAGCTGCAGCACGTGGTCATGCGAGAGGCGCGATTCCGCGCTGAACCCGTGGTTGACATAGTCGTGGCCGGAGAGGCTGATGGCAATGATGTCCGGCGCGTCGTCGGTACCGAGCTTCTCCCCCCTGATCGCCGCGCGCGCGAACTCCAGGGTCATCTCGTCGACGAACGGGCTGCGCAGCAGGCCGGCGTAGAACGGCGCGCCGGGCTTGTCCTGGCCATCACCCATCTTCGCCGGCAGGGCGCCACCCTTCGCATACCACTTCTGGTTGTCCGGCAGCGATTTCGCATAGGCCGTCTCCGGCAGCAGCGCCTTCCACTCGATGTGGAAATACTTGTCCGCGCGTTTCTCGGCGTTGAAGTCATTCACCCACTGGGGATGCTGCTTCATGTAGAACGTGGTCGAGGCGAACTGGCCGCTCTGCGACATGTACATGTATGCGGTGCCGGTCTTGCCGGCCGGCAGGATCGCGCCGCGGTCCTTGCCCGACATGGCGATCACCTTCGAAGCCGGGTTGGCGCGCCTGAGGACGTCGCCCACCGTTTCCACCTTGAGGTTCTCCGGGCTGGTGCCGTCGAGCTTCCTGGTGGTGTTGCCGATGTAGGTGTAGCGCTCGTCGCCGGTGCAATAGGTCACTTCGCCGGAGACCGGGTCACGCCAGTCGTTGCCGATGATGCCGGTGCGGTGCGGATAGGCGCCGGTGAGCATGGTGGCGTGGCCGGCCGCGGTTACCGTGAAGGCGTGGCCATAGTGCGCGTCGGAGAACCAGGCGCCGCGGTCGAGGAAGCGGCGCAGTCCGTCGGGCGCCAGCTGGTCGCGGTAGTCCACTACCTGACGCTGCGGAAATCCGTCGACCGCCATGAAAACGATGAGTTTCGGCTTCAGCGGCGCGGAAGCGGACTCGTGGGGGGATTGGCTCGCACAACCGGCGGCGAGCGCGGCGGCAACGAAAAAAAACAGTCGCTTCAAGGTCTCTCCTGGATATTTTCTGGTCCGGCCCCAGCGGTAAAATGACGCCATGGGAGCGCCATGAACTCTACCGCAACACCGCCCCTGGTAAGCGTGGTGACACGCACCATGGGCCGGCCCGAGTTGTCGCGGGCGTTGGCCAGCATCGCCGGCCAGGGCTACCGGCCGCTGGAGATCGTGCTCGTCGATGCCGGGGCCACCGGAATCGCGATGAAGCAACACGCCGGCATTCCAGTGCGCATGGTCACGGGCGGCCCCTATGACCGTCCGCGCGCGGCCAATGCGGGCCTCAAGGCAACACGCGGCGCATGGATCGTTTTCCTCGATGAAGACGACGAGATCGCACCCAACCACATCGCGCAGCTGCTGGCCACGGCCACCGTCGCTGGACTGCCCGTGGCCTACAGCCAGACTCAGTTGGTCGACGCCAATGGTCCCGGCCGGATATTCGGCGGACCGTTCAACCGCGAAGCGCTGTTGCGCTCCAACTACCTCACCATCCACTCGGTGCTGTTCCATCGCTCACTGCTGGCTGATGCGCGCTTCGACGAGGAGCTGACCACCTTCGAGGATTGGGATTTCTGGTTGCAACTCTCCAGCCGCACGCCTTTTGCCTTCAGCGGCACGCCTACCGCCATCTATCAGGCGGCGGCAGGCGCGTCCGGCGCCGGCTCCGGCGCCAACCTTGATCGCGATGCGGTTCTGGCGCAGCGCGAAAAGCTGATGCGCAAGTGGGCCCCTCGCTGAGTACATGCGGTTCGCACTTTCGCCGTCCTCGGCCGCGCAGCGCCGTCAATCGTGCTCGTGCAGGTGGTGTGAATCCGGGTAATGCGGATGGCTGTGCCTTGAGGGCTCGTGAAGATGGCGATGCGAGTGGCGCTCTCCGGGCAGCACAGGACTCCCGTGTGTGTGGCGGTGATGCTCGTCGTGCTCATGCTCATGATCGTGGTCCAGGGCCTCGTGCTCGTGCGTGTGCACATGGCGCTCGGTGAGGTGAAGCCAGATCCCTGCCGCCATCAATGCGCCGGCCACTGCAAGCTGCACGGTGATCGGTTCTCCAAGGAGCACCAGTGCGAGTACCGCGCCGGCGAACGGTGCCGTCGAGAAGTAAGCGCCGGTACGCGCCGTTCCCAGCTCCCGCAGGGCGACCACGAACAACACCAGGCTCACGCCGTAGCTGAAGAAACCCAGTACCGCGGCGCCAGCCACGGCCGACAACCGGGGGAAGCTCGCCCCCAATGCCAGTGCCAACACGATGTTCGTGGTGCCTGCGACCAGTCCCTTCGCCATGGCGATGAATGTGGCGTCGCTGAGTGCGACCTTGCGTGTGAAATTGTTGTCCAGGCCCCATGCGAGGCAAGCGCCGAGGATGGCCAACGCGGAAGCGGCCGCGCCGATCCGCGCTTCGCCGGGCCAGCTGAGCACGACAGCGCCCGCCACGATCAGCACCATGCCGAGGGCGATGCGGCGATCGAAGTTTTCCCTGAACACGAACCACGCGAGCAACGCGGTAAAGACCCCCTCCGCATTGAGAAGCAGCGAGGCGCCCGAAGCGGGCATGCCCGAAAGCCCCAACATGAGCAGGGCCGGACCGATCATGCCGCCCGAGACTATCGCGGCAGCAAGCCACGCGAAATCGCGTCGAGCGAGCGTGGCCGGCGGCGCCCGCCTGATGCGCCGATAGATGAAAAGCCCGATCCCCGACCCCGCGTAGAGGAGGCCTGCCAGAAGCCATGGATCGGCCGCTTCGAGAAGCCTTTTCGCGAGCGGAGTGCCCGCGCCGAAGAGCAGGGCGGCACCCATGGCGGCCAGGACGCCTCGTTCGCGCATCGCGTCAATCATCGGAGCTCAAGCGGATGTAGAGAAGGCTGGCTATGGCTTCAGGGTGAGCGTGTGGGCCGGCTGGATCAGCTCGCGCTTCGTGGGAATGGTCACGTATTCGACCTTCGCCCAGCGCTGTGCGAGGTTCGAATACCACGGCGAAAACACATTGCCCGATTGCCCGGTCGACTGCATGAACATCGAGCTGTCCAGGTCCGAGAGGTCGTAGATCGCGCGCAGGCTGGCGGCATGGCGGTTCACGTAGGGCCGCAACTCGTCGCGGATGGTGAAAGCGCCGACGTTGACCGTATAGCCGTCACCCGCCGTCTCCGGCGCGATATTGAAATAGTCCTTGAGCACCGGGAAAAAACCGAAGGGTCGGTGGTCGCTGCCGGCAACGTGTGCGATGCCCCAGCGCCAGGTGCCGGGTTCGCCAAACCGCTTGCGCAGGTCGGCTGCGGCGAGGTCGAATGACTTGCCGGTGAGCATCGCGCAGGTCTCGCGCGCCGGCGTCTTCACGTCGTCGCACCAGCGCTCCATGCCGCGTTCGTTTTTCATTACCGAAAACATGAACTGCGCGCGCTGGTCCCAGCCATCCTTGAAGAGTTCGCCCAACTCGTCGGCGTAGACCAGGCGCGTGAGCTCGCGATACCACGCAGTGAATACCAGCGCCGCGGCCGAATCCGTCGTCATCTCGCCTTGCCAGTTCGCCAGCATCGCCTGCGCCTGCCTGCCTTCTTCCGTCGCGGGCTTCGCGGCACGTGCGAAGGCCAGCATCTCGCGCGCCAGCCGTGACCTGCTGTCGGCCTGCATCTTCGCGAAGGTCACAGGCGTGTGTTCCTGCTGCGCGGCCAGCATCTCCTCGATGCGATCAGCGCGATACGGCGGATACCAGTCCACCGACATGAACGGCTTGTAGCCCGGCGCGGTGACCTTGTGGTTCGCCGTCACGATGCGTTGCGACGGCGGATCGATCAAAAGCGGCAGCTTGTCGAACGGCACGAAGCCTTCCCAGTCGTATTTCGCGAGCCACCCCGGCACCGGCACGCGGCCCATCGCCTCGTTGTCGGCGCGGCGGATGGGCACACGCGCGGGCGCCATGAAGCCGATGTGGCCTTCGCGGTCGGCGAACACCAGGTTCTGCTGCGGCGATTGATAGTCACGCAGCGTTGCCTGGAATTCGCGGATGTTGCGCGCGTAGCTCCACGCAAGACCGGCGCGAATGGTGGCGTTGTCTTCGGAAAGCGCGGTCCACGCCAAGGCCACCACGTGGCCCTTCGGCACCAGCGGCACCATCGAGGCGACCACGTCGGAGATGATCGGGCCGTGGCGCGACGTGCGCACGATGATGCTGCGCTCCTCGGAGCCCACCAGGATCTTCTCCGCGCGCTGCTCCAGGATCGCGGTGCCCTTGGGCGTGAGGTAGGCATTCGCCGGCCCCGGCACCATGCGCTCGATGAAGAGGTCCTGCACGTCGCCACCGGTAGTGGTCATCGACCAGGCGACGTTGTCATTGCGCCCGAGGACGATGAAGGGCGCGCCGGGAAGCGTGCCGCCCACCACGTTGCCCTTCGGAGATGACACATGGACGAGATACCAGAGCGCCGGCGCCTGCAGGCCCAGGTGGGGATCGTTGGCGAGCAGCGGCTTGCCGGTCGCCGACCGCGAACCCGAAACCACCCAGTTGTTCGAGCCAATCGCCTGCTCGGGCAGCGGCGCGATCGAGAGCAACGCGCTCGCGGCCGGAGCGAAATCCTTGTAGAGCGCGCTGAAGTCCGGCAGCGGCGCCGCGGTGTCGCCGGGGTATGCGGGCATGAGCTCCGCCGCGCGCTCGCGGCCCAGCTTCGTCGTGTAGCGCAGCCGGGAAAGCTCGCTGCGCCAGTTACCGGAGAGGTCCCACGACATCACCAGCATCCAGGCCACGCTGTCCGCAGGCTTCCAGGGCTCCGGCTTGATGCGAAACGCCTGGAACTCGACCGGCAACACCTGGTCCGATTCGAGCACCGCGTTGACGCCCGCGGCATAGGCCTGGAGGCTCGCGAGCGTTTCGGCATCGAGCTTCCTCACGATGCCCTCCGCCACCCTCGCGATACCCAGCGTGCGCATCAGCCGATCGGTGTCGTAGGCCTTCTCCCCGAGGAATTCCGCAAGGCGCCCCTGCCCCACGCGCCGCT
This sequence comes from Usitatibacter sp., assembly GCA_039915735.1. Lineage (GTDB taxonomy): Bacteria > Pseudomonadota > Gammaproteobacteria > Burkholderiales > Usitatibacteraceae > Usitatibacter. Next base: position 40,953 of record JBDSMR010000183.1, read on the forward strand.
GGAATTCCATCTGCCAGAGGCGATCCTGCGCGTGTACGTAGCCCACGGCGAACCAGCCGTCGCGCGGACTTGCCGCGAACACATGGGGAATGCCATCGCTGTCGCGCAGTATCTCGACCTTCGCGGACAGGCCCTTTGCGCTGACTTCACCTTCGATAGTGGGCAGCGAGCCTTGCAACCAGGCCCATCCGGCCGCGAGCACGAGGACCAGCCCCAGCGCGATGGAAACCAGGACCTTGCCGAACGTCTTCACGCCAGCGGAGCGGTCTTGAGCACTTCCTCAAAGGTGGTGATGCCCTGCGCCACCTTGGTGGCGCCGGCCACGCGCAGCGGGCGCATGCCCGCCTTGTACGCCGCCTGCGTGAGTGCGGTGAGGTCGGTCTTGTCGAGGATCAGGTGCTTGATTTCGCGCGTGACGGTGAGGATTTCGTAGAGGCCCACGCGCCCCTGGTAGCCGGTGGTGCGGCACTCGAGGCAGCCGACGGCGCGATACACATACTCCGGCGGCGCGGCCTTGAACGGCGCACACACCGAGTGCCAGAGGCGATGGTCGTCCTCGCGATTGAAAGCCACCTTCTCCTTGCAATGCACACACAACGTGCGCACCAGGCGCTGCGCCATGATGCCGATGATGCTGGAGTTGAGCAGGTAGGCGGGCGCGCCGAGGTCCAGCAGCCGCGTGATCGACGAAGGCGCGTCGTTGGTGTGCAGCGTGGAGAGCACCAGGTGGCCGGTGAGAGCCGCTTGAATGGCCATGTCCGCGGTTTCATGGTCGCGAATCTCGCCGATCATGATGATGTCCGGGTCCTGGCGCATCAGCGCACGCACGCCGGCCGCAAACGTGAGGTCGATCTCCGGCTGCACCTGCATCTGGTTGACCTTGGAATCGATCATCTCGATCGGGTCCTCGATGGTGCAGACGTTCACCTCGGGCTGCGCGAGCTGCTTGAGCGTGGTGTAGAGCGTGGTGGTCTTGCCGGAGCCCGTGGGCCCGGTGACCAGCACGATGCCGCCCGGCTGCTTGATGAGCCCCTGCCAGGTGGCGTTTTCCTCGTCGGTGAAACCGAGGTCCTTGAAGTCGCGTTTCAGCACTTCCGGATCGAAGATCCGCATCACCAGCTTTTCGCCATGCGCCGTGGGCAGCGTGGAAAGGCGAAGCTCGATCTCCTCGCCATCGGGCATGCGGGTCTTGATGCGGCCGTCCTGCGGGCGGCGCTTCTCCACCACGTCCATGCGCCCGAGGATCTTGATTCGCGAGGTCATCGCAACCATCACGGAAAACGGCACGCGGTAGACCTCGTGCAGCACGCCGTCGATGCGGAAACGGAGCACACCGATATCGCGGCGCGGCTCCAGGTGGATGTCGCTCGCGCGCTGATCGAAGGCGTACTGCCACAGCCAGTCGACGAGATGGACGATGTGGTGGTCGTTGGCATCCAGCTGGCGGCCGGCCTTGCCCAGCTCCACCAGTTGCTCGAAGTTGGAAAGCCCCTGCGTCTGGACGCCGGTCGACTCCGCACGCTTCATGCTCTTGGCGAGATTGAAGAACTCGCCCTGGTAGCGCTCGATATCGATCGGGCTGGCGAGCACGCGCTTGATGTTCAGTCGCAGCATCTGCGAGAGCTCCGGCTCCCACGAATGCATCATCGGCTCGCTGCTGGCGATGGTGACGTCCTTGCCGCTCACCTCCACCGGCAGGATGCCGCGGCGCGCGGCGTAATCCGACGACATCACCTGCGTGACCGCCTTGAGGTCGATCTTGAGCGGGTCGATGCGGAAGAACTGCATCTTGAGGCGCGCCGCCAGCCACTCCATCAGCGAGTCGGTGGTAAGGATGGCATTGGGCGGCAGCTTGTTGCGCAGGCGCGCCTCGCCGATGGCGATCATCGGGTGGCGGGCGCTGCCGCGGACGAAGCGCGCGTCGCTGATGATCTTGGTCGCGGTCTCGATGTCGACCATCGAGTCGGCCACCAGCCAGTCCAGCACTTCCTTGAGCTGGAGCTTGCGATCGACTGCCGCCTTCGGCGGAGATGACGTTGCCATGGAAATCGATTATAGAATGTCTTCGCGGTCCGAACGCTCTCGTTCGCATGCCCGGACCGCCGGCCGCGGGAAACCACCCCCCGAGTTAGCGTCGGCTTGACCGGGATCAAGGGCGCCAGCCACGGCGGGCGGAAAATCGACCGGGTTGCCGCAACCCTGAGGACCTGCAATGCGCCTTGCCAAGAATGTGCGATTCCGGGAGGAGAAGTTCGGCGGCGTCCTGTTCGAGACCCGATCCGAGAAGGTCTACACGCTGACGCCCACCGCCGCAGCGGTGCTGCGCGAAATCTCGTCCGGGCGCGCCACCGGCGAGATCGCCGCCTGTCTCGCCGCCCGCTTCGACGCTCCCGCGGAGGCAATCGAGCGCGATGTCGGCGCGTTCATCGCCGAGCTGCGTGACAAGGGCCTGGTAGACAGTTGAGCGAGACTGCGGCCGCCTCCAGTGAACTCTCCGCGCCGCTCTATGTGGCCTGGCAAATCACCAACGAGTGCAACCTCGCGTGCCTGCACTGCATCGAGGAAAGCGGCCCGGGAAAGGCGTTTCGCGACGAGCTCGCGCGCGAGGAGGCGCTGCGCGTGATCGACGAGCTCATGGACGAGGAGGTCCCGTACCTCTCGTTTTCCGGCGGCGAACCGATGCTGCACCCGAACTTCTTCGAGATGGTCGAGCGCGTCACCAGCCGCGGCGGCCAGCTGAAAATCGAGACCAACGGGCACTACCTCACCCCGGACAACTGCGCGCGCCTGAAGGCGCTCGACGTGAAAGCGGTGCAGGTGAGCCTGGATGGCGCCACCAGCGCGACCTTCGGGCGCATGCGTGTGCACGGCCAGTTCGACCGGACGATCGAGGGCATCCGCAACCTGAAGACGGCGGGCGTGCCGATCGAGATCAACTTTTCACCCGCCGCATTCAACGCACACGAGGCCGCGCGCATCGTCGACCTCGCCTTCCAGCTCGGCGCGGCGAGTTTCTATTCCGGCAAGACGATGTTCACCGGCAACGCGGTGAAGGCCTGGCGCCACCTGGCGCTCGGCGACGAGCAGTACGCGGAGTTCTTCCGCGTGCTGCACGCCAAGCGTGACGAATACCGGGGCCGGATGCAGGTGACCTTCCACGAGGCGGGGCTCCTCGAGGAGCTGCGCTACCGGCTGCAGCATCCGGCAGCGCTCCTGATCGTGCTGCCCAACGGCCTGGTGAAGCTCATCAACGCGCTTCCCTTCGTGTGCGGGGACCTGCGCTTGCAATCCGTGGCCGAGGTCTGGAGCAATTTCCGGCGCGGGTGGAGCGACCCGCGCGTGGCCGCCTTCATCGACGAGCTTGCGATCGATCCGGGCCGAACGCGCACCCTGCACGAGTGGGTGCACGTATGAACATGACGATTTCGCCCCCGGACACTGTCTCGCCCGCTGCTCGGTTGCTGCGCGTCTTCGCGCTGGTGCGCTACCGCTTCTTCCTCTACGCGGGGCTGCTGCCCTACCTGCTGGGCGCGGCCTGGGCGAGCGCGGTCGCGGGCCAGTTCGACACGGCCGCGTTCTGGGCCGGGCTGGGAGGCGTGGTGCTGAGCGTGATCGGGGTCGAAGCTTTCAACGAATATTTCGATGCGCGCATGGGTACGGACCGTGTATTCAACCCCGAGGACATTCCCCCGGTTGCGCGCGCCGTGTTCTGGATCGGCACGCTCGCCTTCGCCGGGGCGCTCGCGGTGGGCATCTACCTGGCGGCGCGTTTCGGCTGGCCGGTCATCGCGTTCGCGCTCGCCGGTGGCGCAGCAGCCATCTTCTACGAAGCGCCGCCGTTGCGATGGTCCTATCGAGGGCTGGGCGAAATCGCCATCGCCCTCTCCTACGGGCCCCTGATGGTGCTGGGAAGCCTGTACCTGCATTCGCGCGAGCTTTCGTGGGCGGCATTTTTCGCGTCACTGGTGCCGGCCGCATTCATCATGTCGCTCGCCGTCGTCAACGCGATCCCGGATTTCCACCAGGATCGGCTGGTGGGCAAGCGCAACCTCGTCGTGCGCCTTGGACGCAAGCGAGCCGTGGCGCTTTATCTCGCGCTCGCGGCCGCGGGGCTCGCCATCGTCGCGGCCGGTGCCATCTCGGGCATGTTTCCGCTCGCGGCGCTGGCCGCGTGGCTTGCCCTTCCGCTTGTCGTGGCGAGTGGCCGCCATGCCGTGCGCCACCACAGTGCCCCGCGCCGCTTCCTGCCCGCCATGCGCGACATGGTGCTGGCCTACGTCGTCGCGACGGGCGCATTCACGCTGGCGATCTTCTCGCTCGCCTGGGGCTAGCCGATGAGCCATCGCATCGACGCCCTCAAGGCCCCGTTGCTGGTCGCATGGCAGCTCACGCGCGATTGCGACCTCGCGTGCCTTCATTGCTGCACCGACTCGGCGCCCGGCAAGCGGCTGCCCGACGAGCTCTCGGCAGACGAGGCGCTGCGACTTGCCGCGGAGATCGTCGCGAACCAGGTTCCCTACGTGATGCTCTGCGGCGGGGAGCCGCTGCTGGTGCCGCACTTCTTCGCCGTCGCCGAAGCCCTCGGCGCAGGCGGCGTGGCGCTGAAGGTCGAAACCAACGGCCAGCGCCTCGATGCCGCTTCGGTCGCACGGCTTGCCGCCTTGCCGATTCGCTCGGTTCAGGTGAGCGTCGATGCGGACACCCAGGCGGTCTACCAGCGGCAGCGTCCCGGCGGCTCGCTTGAACAGGCGCACGCCGCCTGTCGCGCGATTCGCTCTGCGGGAATGCCCCTCGAAATCACCTTCGCACCGACACGGATCAATATCCACGAGGCCGCGGCCGTCATCGAGCGTGCGCGCGAACTGGGCGCCTTTCGTTTCAATACCGGCCAACTGATGCGCATCGGCACGGCCGCGCGCCATTGGTCCCGGGTCGAACCTGATGCTGCCGAGTACCAGACTTTTCGCGCGCTCCTCGCGCGCGAGGCGGCGCGGCCCGGCATGGAAATCTGCCATGAGCCCTTTCACCTCGGAACGGCATTGACGGCAAGCCTGCGCGAACCCCCGGCGACGTTGCTGGTGCTGCCCAACGGCTGGGTCAAGGTCACGGCCGCCCTGCCGCACATCTGCGCCGACCTGCGCCGCTCGAGCCTGCGCGCGGCCTGGGACGAATACCGTGGCGCGTGGCGCGCCGAAGAGATTGCCACCGCGGCTCACGCTACTATCGACGACGAGTCGCGACAGGCGCAAGCTAACAGCTGGCGAATGTTTTCCCTTGTACCCACCTGAAGGAGCAATCGATGAGCGATACACGTATTTCCGCCGACAAGAACCCCCCGAAGGACCTGGAGCAGGCCCCGAACCCCAAGGGCAAGCTTCCCTGGGAGGCGCCGAAGATGGAGGATGTCTCCGAGGAAGTGATGGCGCAGCCCTACATCCGATTCACCTGAGCCCGGACGGCGCATGACAGGGCGCTCGGTCGACGCCTACCGCGCGCCGCTGTTTCTCGCCTGGCAGCTCACCAATCGCTGCCGCGCGCGCTGCCTCACCTGCTGTGAGGAGTCGGGGCCCGACAAGGCCTGGCGCGACGAACTCTCCCGCTCCGAAGCGCTCGCGATCGCGCGGGCCATCATTTCGGCCGGCATTCCATACGTAGCCTTCGGAGGCGGGGAGCCCCTCGGGGTAGCCCATGCGTGGGAGCTCTTCGAGGTCCTGGCCGGCGCCGGCGTCTCGCTCAAGCTGGAAACCGAAGGCAGCTACATCGACGAGGAAGCCGCTGACCGCCTGGCCGCGCTGCCGGTGCAGTGTGTGCAGATCTCGGTTGATGGCGCGTGCGCTGCCACGCATGAGCGCGTGCGCCCCGGCGGCAGCTTCACCGCGGCGCTCGCGGCGCTCGAGCGCCTGGCACGGCGCGATTGCAGGCCCCAGTTCGTTTTCGCGCCCACGCGGCTGAACATCGGCGAAATTGTCGCAGCCTACAAGCTCGCCGGCGAGCTGGGGTGCGACACGTTTGTCACCGGCCCGCTGATGCGCCTCGGACGTGCGGCGCTCGACTGGGATCGGCTCGCTCCCTCGGAGACCGAGTGGCACGGCGCGGTCGATGCGCTGCATGCGGCCGCCACGGGATCGAGCGTGCGCCTTGCGATCTATCCCTGGGACATCCTGGCCGAACTGCGCGCGCGCCTTGAAAGCCCGCAGGCGATGCTCCTCGTGGTGCCCAATGGCAAGGTGAAGCTCCTGAACGCCCTGCCCTTCGCGCCCGCCGACCTGCGCCATGACAGCCTCGAGCAGGCCTGGGACGCCTACCGGAAAGCATGGCGAAGCGACGAGGTGCGCGAATTCGTCTCACAGTGCGCCGGCAACCCCGGGTTGCTGCGCCACGCCAACGAAACCTGGCCCATGAGCCTTCCGGTTTGATGCGCATCAAAAGTGACCTGCTTCAGACATCGTAGGCTGGAGCCTTGGAGCCCAAGGGAGCCCGGATGCCATCGCCCACGGATAACGAAGTGCCAGTGCCTCGAGGCCGGATCCGCCGGGCGTGGGCCCGCTTGAGCTCGCCGAGCGCCCGCTGGTCGGTCCTGTCGCTGCTCGCTCTCGGCCTTGTGGTGGGGGCGGCGGCCACCATCGGTACGCAGGTAATGGTTGCCGTCACCGGCACTGATGCGTTCTGCGGCGGTGCCTGCCATTCGATGCAATGGGTGGCGAAGGAGCATCGCGAGAGCGTGCACCACGCCAATCGCCTGGGCGTCGGCGCGGGATGCCACGATTGCCACATACCGAAGACCTATCCGGCCCTGCTTTGGTACAAGACGGTCGCGGGCGTGAAGGACGTGGTACAGGAAGCGCGCGGGGTCATCGACACCGAAGACAAGTTCAAGAAGGAACGCCTGCGAATGGCGCAATCTGTCTGGGACGAATTCAAGGCCAACGACTCGCGCGCGTGCCGCGGATGCCACCAGTTCACGCCCGCCATCCTCGCAAAGCAGAAGGAGTTCGTGCGGCCCCTGCACACCCAGGCGATCGAAGGCAAGGCGACGTGTATCGATTGCCACAAGGGCGTCGCCCACACCGAACCCGAAACCTGAACTCGCAACGAATGACGAATCCACAAGGAGCAAACACCATGCGTTACCCGATCATCGGCGCCTTCCTGCTGGGCATTTCCCTCGCCGCACCGGCCTCGGCCAACGAGGCACTCGCCAAGAAGTCAGGCTGTCTCACGTGCCATGCCGTAGATGCGAAGAAGGTCGGCCCGTCGTTCAAGTCGACGGCCGCGAAGTACAGGGGCAAGGAGGGCATGGCGGAGAAGCTCACCGCCGAACTCAGTGACGAGAAGGTCCATCCGACGAACAAGGCCACTCCCGCGGAGCGCAAGACGCTGGTCGAGTGGGTCCTCGCGATGTAGGGCCGCCAGCTTTCATGGCGTCGCTTCGAAATCCTCTCCTGCTCGCCGCCCTCACGGCTGCTGCGGGAATCGTGCTTGCAACCCCCCGCACCGCGGACGGCGCCGAGGAGGTGCGCGGTCGCGCGCTTTACGAGTCGCGCTGCACCAGCTGCCATGCCACCAGCGTCCACGGACGCACCAAGCGCGTGGCGGCGGATTTCGAGCAGGTACGCGCCTGGGTGGCGCGCTGGAACCGCGACATCCCGGTCGGCTGGAGCGACGCGGAGATCGATGACGTCGCGGCCTACCTCAACAACACCTACTACCACTACCCGTGCCCGCCGACCATCTGCCGCGCGAACATGTAGCGTGCCTCAGAAGAGGTAACTCACCATCGCGTAGATGATGCTGGCCCGGTACTGCGGGTTGGCGTAAACGCCGCTCAGGTAGCTGGTGGCGTTCCCGCTTGCGGGAATGGTGTTCCGATAGCCATCCACCTGCAGGTCGGTATAGCTGTACTTCTCGTAGGCGACCCCGCCCGTGAACTTCCACGCCTTGCTGTATGCGTACGCCGCCTTCAGGTTGAGCGAGGTGCGCTTCGAATCGTCCCAGCTCGCGATCGAGCCCGGCGGCGCCACCGAGGACGGCGTGCCTTCCTGCAGCGCGAGGTCCACGGAGCCGTCGGTCTTGTAGTAGATCGCGGAAGCCGTGACCAGGAGCTTCAAGGTCGCCGGCCAGCTCGCCGAGATTCCCGCAGCCCAGTTGCGGTCCTTGATGCGCCCGGACCAGTTGTAGGCGCTCGCGGACGGCGGGCTCAGCGGATCGTAGGTTCCCACCGTCGTGGATCCAAAGGACAGGATGCGGTGCTGCGAATCGTAGCGGATGTCTTCGGCATCGGCGAACACGGTAAATCGCACGCCCGTGGGCTCGCCGTACGAAGCGCTTACGTAGTACTCACTGCGGTTGTCTTTCTGGCGCCCGAGAACGTTGTCCTTGTAGCGGTTGTTCTTGAGGATGCCCTCGAAGGCAAGGTCGAGCATCGGCAGCGGCGTGTAGTCGAGCGTGAGCTTCCAGCGGTCCTGGTCGACGTTCGAGAGGTCGAAGGCGGTCACGAAGCGGTTGAGGTACGCCGCGTCGCCCGTGCCCGTGCCCTCGCTGCCGAGGAGGAAGTCGGAGCGCCGCTCGAGCCGCATGTACTTGAATCGCACGCCGAGATCGTCGAGCGAGCTGTTCTTCCATTCGGCGAACCAGGTGCGGTCGCGCGTGTGGTCGAAGTCGAACCGTCCCTCGCGTTGCGTGTCGAGGCTGCCGATGCCGGCACCGAGTCGATTGCTGCGGTTCACGCGGTATGCGGCGTCCACGCCGACGTCGTTCTTGCGGTACGAATACCGTTCGTTCGCGAACGGCCCGGCGATCGCCGCGCTGCTGAAAGCGACCTCGCTCGAGTCGTCTGCGCGCCTGCGGTAGTTGTAGTGCGCGCGAACGTCGACTTTCGCCATCGGCGCCGAGGCGAGGGCGAGAGTGAAGGTGTCGTTGCGCACCTTGCCGCGATAATCCTGGGAATCTGGCCCGGTGGCGGCCATCACCCCGCCGTTGTTGAGCACGCTGGTACCGAGCAGGGCACTGCTCGTCAGCTCGTCGCGCGTGAAGCGCATGGCAAAAGTCGAGCCCAGGGGCAGGTGCCGGAAGGTGGCGTTGCCGGCGAGGCGCATGTAGCGATTGTCCGGCGCGAGGTAGGTGCGATCGATGCCGCCGAAATAGCCGTTGGTCCAGGTCACGCTCTCGTTGTCGTTGTCGAAGCGGCTCAACATGTACGAGAGGTCGTAGTGCGCGGTGCGGCTGTCGTAGCCACCTTCGAAGGTCACGTTGCGCGTCCGGTAGTCCACCGGGAAGGAAAGGTCGACAAAGCCGTTGCCCGGGCTGGTGCCCTGCGCCGCGGAGCCGGGCTTGCTTCCCTTCCAGCGAACCTGGTTCGCTTCCACGCGCGCGTACCACGGCGCCGCGCCCTGGTACTCGAACAACACGCCGTCGTTGCGGCGCCGGTAGCCGATGTCGAGCGGTCCCCAGGCGGCGGGATTCGGGCTCGGAAGGCTGGCCACCTGCGTGGCGCTCCCCGCACCCTGGTAGGGCGTGAGGCCGTTGAAGAGAAAGTTGTGCCTCAGCGCGTCGCTGTAGAGACGGTATTTGAACCGGTCGTACATCCCGCCGCGGAAATCCACGTACTGGTCGTCGCGCCCGAGGTTCTCGCCGAAGATGTCGAGCCAGTACAGCCGGCCGCGTCCCTTCACGTCGAAGAGCGAAAGCACGCCGTTGGAGAGGTCGCGGTACTCGAACATCTTCGAGGCATCGCGCGCATCGTGATCGTTCACGCTGATGCCGCCGGCACCCACCGAGCCCGAGAGGATGAAATCGTCGCCCTCTGCCAGCGCGGGGCCAGCCCCCACAACGTTCGCAACCAGTACGGCGAGCAGCTTGCGTCTCATGTCGGCCTACCTCAGCGGATCAGGAACTGGCCGCGATTGCTCGGGGCATTGGAGCCATGGATCGAGTTGTGGCAGTTGAGGCACCCGCGCGCGATGAAGCGAGTGTTCACCGCCGGATTGGCGCTGCCGTCGGGCAACTTCCAGCCCTGCCCCGTGCCGTAGAAGTTGGTCGGATGCCGGCCGGTCACGTGGCAGTCCTGGCACAGGTTGGGAGCCTTCTCGTTCAGCAACTTCTCGTGCGCCGAGCCGTGCGGCGTGTGGCACGTGAGGCAGTTGTCTTCCACCGGCGGGTGGCCGAACACAAACGGCCCGCGCTTGTCCGCGTGGCACGAGAGGCACTGCTGGTTTACGCTCTCGTGGCGCAGCATCACCGGCGTGATTGCACCGTGCGGGTTGTGGCAATCGGAACATTTGACCTTGCCCTCGAGGATTGGATGGTGCGAGGGTTTGAGCGCGGCGTTGCGCACCTGCTTGTGGCACGCCCCGCAGATGTCGGCCTCGATCGGACGCGCGGTTGTCGTGAACGGCGCCACCGCGAGGTTCTTGGGCTTGCCGTGGATATTGTGGCAGCTGGTGCAGGAGACATCGTTGCGGGCGTGCTGGCCGGATTCCCAGAAGGCCAGCTGCCGGTTGCCCGCGTGGCAGGTGAGGCAGACCGCGTCCTTCGCCTGCGCCGTTGCGCCGACGAAGCGATTGACCATCTTGTTCTTGAGCGGATCCTTTACATGGTTGCTGGCGTCGCCATGGCAGGCCTGGCACATGCTGCCGGCGGCATCGTTCTTCGAGCCATGCTGCGTGGAGGCGATGGAGGTATGGGCGTCTTCGTGGCAGGAGGCGCACACCGGCGTGGCCTGCGGGCGCTCGGCAACGGCGGGCGTGGCGAGTGCGGTGAACATCGCCAAGGCGGCGATGGCAATGCCGGAACGTGATCGCACTCGGCCCCCAATTTTTCCCAGAGGCCAGTATCCCGGGCTACGCCTGGCCAAACTTGATCTGGATCAAACAAACTCATCTCAGGTTCGCCAGCGCGATGGCGTCGTCCACGGGATCGATGTAGAAATCACCCGCGGCGCAGTAGAGGCCGCGGGGCGTGGGGACGAGCAGCATGCCGGTAAGACGGCGTCTTTGGCGAATCGATCGGGAAGGCTATTCCCTCACCTCGCGCGCCCTACTTCGGCACCACCATCATCGCGTTGAAGCGGCGCTGCGCGCGAGGCGTGACGACCAACCCCTTGCGGGCGGCGAAATCGAAGGTGGGGTGGAAAATCGGGATCAACGGCTGGTCCGCCATGGCGAAATTGATGGCGCGCTCGAGCTTCTGCTGGCGCAGCTCGTCGTCCATCGTCGTCAGCGCCTCGGTCAGCAAATTGTCGACCACCGGGTTTGAATAACGAGTGCGATTGGCGGTGCCGTAGCCCTTGGTGGTGTCACGGGTCGCGATCAGGGCTCGCAGGCTGTTCATCGAATCCTCGGCGCCGTATTGCGCGGCGAAGGCGCTGAAATCCTGCTTCGAAGCGCGCGTGAAAAACACCGAACCGGGAAGCGCCTCGACCTCGGCCTTGAGGCCGATCCGCGTCCACATCTGCGCGATCGCCTGGGCCACCTGCGAATCGTTGGGATAGCGGTCACCGGTGGCATGCAGCACGATCCGGAAACCGTCTCCCCAGCCGGCTTCCTTCAGCAGCGACTGCGCCCTGGCAGGGTCGAAGGCATCGGGCTTGAGCGACTTGCTGCCGCTCGGGTAGATCGGCGGCAGCATCTGGCTGGCCGGCGTCGCGCTACCCTCCATCACGCGCTTCGCGATGACCTCGCGATTGATGGCCAGCGAAAGCGCCTTGCGCACGCGCGAGTCCTTGAGGGGATTGGTGGTGAGCGGCTTGCCGTCCTTGGCAGTGACAAAAGGCGAGACGTCGCGGCTGGAGTCGAGCGCCACGTAATGCACCAGCGCTGCCGGACCGCGGAAGAGGCCGTATTTGCCGTCCTTGCGCAGGCGATCGAGGTCGGCGATGGGCACCGCGTCGATGGCGTCAACCTGACCCGCGAGCAATGAAGCGAGCCGGCTGGGATCCTTGGCGATGATGCGTTCGGTCACCTTCGCCCACGCCGGCTTCGTTCCCCAGTACTTCTCGTGGCGCTCGACCTCGAGTGATTCACCACTCACGAACTTCACCAGCTTGTACGGCCCTGTGCCGACAACCGCCTTGCCGGAATTGAAGTCGGCGGTGGTCGCGCCCGCCGCTGCCTTCGCCGAAATGATGAAGATGTTGGCGAGATCGGAGAGCAGCTGCGGGTTCGGCGCCTTGGTCTTGATGATGAGCGTGGTGTCGTCCACTTTCTTCATCGACTCGATGCCACGCGTGAACTGCGCGAAGGAGTTGGGCGAGTTGGGGACGTTGGGCACGCGCTCGATGGTGAAGATGACGTCGTCCGCGGTGAACGCGCTGCCGTCATGGAACACCACGCCCTGCTTGAGCTTGAACTCCCAGGTGGTGTTGTCCACGAGTTTCCAACTGGTGGCGAGCGCAGGCCTGATCTCCAGCTTGTCGCCGTACTCCACCAGCTTGTCGAAGAAGTACTGCATCGACGAGTTGGTCGGGAAGGCGGCGAAGAAATGCGGATCGAGCGTGTTCAGCTCGAGCTTGGTGCCGAGCGTGAGGCTCTGCCCATGGGAAAGGGTCGTCGCCACTGCCAGCACCACGGCTGCCAGGAATCGTTGCGTCATAATCAGGTCTCTCCCACAGGTGTTTTGCTGATTATGCCCAACCCCCGGATCGCGGTCGGCTGCTTCATGCTTGAATCCAACGGACACTCGCCGCTCGCCACGCGCGAGGAGTTCTCCTCCAACTACATCGCGGCCGGCGACCAGATGCGCGCCGACTGGGAGGGCGAGCATCCGTGCTGCCCCGCGACGTTGTCCGGTTTCATCGAACGCATGACGGCTACCGGAGCCTGGGCGCCAGTTCCGCTGTATGGGGCGATGGTGGGCGCGAGCGGCCCGGTCGAGCACGGCTTCTTCCTCGAGGTGTTGCAGCAGTTGGAATCACGGCTGCGCGCGGCGCTGCCTGTGGACGCGGTTTTCCTCTCACTTCACGGCGGCGCCATCGGCGAGAAGGAAGGTGATCCGGAAGGCGTGGTGCTTGAGCGCGTACGCGCCATCGTCGGCAAGGCGATCCCGGTGGTGGCGACCCTCGACCTGCATGCCAACGTCTCCGACAGGATGGTGCGCAACTGCGACGTGCTGGTGGCCTATCGCACCAATCCGCATATCGACATGGCCGATCGTGGTTCGGAAAGCGCGGACCTGCTGCGCGAATTACTGGCCGGCACGCGCGCCACGGCCGCGATGGTGAAGCTGCCCTTCATTCCGCCTTCGGTCGCGCAGAACACCAAGAGCGGGCCTTACGCGGACATCATCGCCTACGGACAGTCGAAGATCGACCCCCGCGTGATGAACGTCTCGGTGGTAAGTGGCTTCTCGCTCGGCGACTGCGCCAAGAACGGCATGAGCATCACGGTGACCACGCGCAATGATGCGACCCTGGCCGCCGAGCTCGCCAAGGACATCGCGCAGAAGTGCTGGGACGACCGCAAGCGCTACATACCGCGGCTCACGACACTGGCCGATGCAACGCGCATGGCGCTGGACTGCGGAGTCAATGCTTCGAGGCCCGCGCTACTCTTCGCCGACGTGGCCGATAACCCCGGCGGCGGCGGTCGCGGCAATACCGTGTGGATTCTCGAGTCGTTCTACAAGGCAGGCGTTCAGGGCGCGCTGCTCGGCATCGTGTTCGACCCCGCGCTGGTCGCGGAGGCCAAGCGACTCGGACCCGGCACCAGCTTCCATGCGAAATTCAATCGCGACGAAACCCACGCGCTCTCCGGCAAGTTCGAAGCCGATGCGCAGGTGCTGGCGCTGCACCAGGGACCGATCGTCGGCAAGCGCGGCATCTCGGCAGGCCACTCGATCAACCTTGGCGACATGGCGCTGGTGCAGGTCGGCGGCATCCGCGTCGTGCTCGTGAGCGTGCGCCAGCAGTGCAAGGACATCGCGATGTTCGAGTGTTTCGGCATCGACATCGGGGCGGCGCGCTCGGTGATCGTCAAGTCGCGCGGCCACTTCCGCGCTGCGTTCGACATCTTCTTCACCGACGATTGCATCATCGAGGTGGACGTTCCCGGACTCACGACACCCATCCTCACGCGCGTGCCCTACCGCAACGTGGTGCGACCGATCTACCCGCTCGACGCCGAGATGGAGTGGACCGCCTGATGATAAATGGGCCTATTTCATCGGATCGTCCCAGCTCTTCGGATCTTCCAGGGGTTCGAGGTGGGTGAGGACCTCGAGGTGCGGCAGGCGCGCGCGGATTTCGTTCTCCAGCTTCTCGACCAGGTCGTGCCCGTGCTGCACCGACATCCCGCCCGGCACCAGAACGTGGACGTCGACGAAGCTCCTGGCCCCCGCCGCCCGCGTGCGCAGGGCGTGGTAGTCGCAGCCGTTGGCGCGCAGCTGCTCCAGCACCTCCACCACCACCTCTCGCTCCTCCGCCGGGATGGCCATGTCCATGAGCCCGTGGAATGAGCGCGATATCAGCGACCACCCGGTCCACAGGATCTGTAGCGCCACTGCGATGGCGACCAGGGGGTCCAGCAGCAGCCACCCGGTGAAGTGCACGAGCCCCACTCCAACCAGCACGCCCGCGGTGGTCCAGACATCGGTGAGCAGGTGGCGCGCGTCGGCCTCGAGCGTGATGGAGCGATGCGCAGCCGCCGCACCCAGCATCACCCAGGCGCAGACCGCATTGGCGCCAGCCGCCGCCAGCGACAGCACCAGGCCGACGCCCACCTGCTCGATCGGCTGCGGCGCCATCAGCCGGGGCACCGCCGCCCAGACAATGGCGCCGGCGGCAACGAAGATCAGGGCGCCTTCGATGCCGGAGGAAAAATACTGCGCCTTCTCGTGCCCGAAATTGTGCTCGCGGTCGGGCTTGGCGGCGGAATAGGTGAGCACCACCAGCGCCACCATGGCCGCCACGATGTTGACCACCGCCTCCACGGCATCGGAAAGCAGGCCCACGGATCCGGTGTAGTAGTAGGCAAGGAACTTGAGCGCGATGGTGACGATCGAGGTCGCCAGCGAGAGCCACGCGTAGAAGGTGGGCGAGCGCATGGTCATCGAGTGTTGCGCTCCAGGACAAGAATCATCTGCGAGGTTTTTGCAAACGGCATCCGCGCAAAATCCACCGCCGCGAACGCGGCCGACAGGACGCCGAAGAGCGGATGGTAGACGACAGGGCGTTCGGCGCTGACGCGCGCCAGGCCCTTCTCCGCCAGCCAGCACACCACACTCGCCGCCCAGAAGGGCGCGCCCTGCGTGTAGGCAAAATGCCGCACACGGAGGCCGGACCGAGCCGCCATCGCTTCGAAAGCCGGGCGCGTGAACAAAACGAAGTGCCGCGGGCAATGCAGCCCCGCCCAGCTGTGGCGGCGGAAGATGCGCGCATCGAGCGCGTCGTGGTTCGGCGTCTTCACCAATATCGCGCCGCCCGGTGAAAGCATGCGGCCGATCCGCGACAGCACGCGCTGCGGGTCCGCCACGTGCTCGATCAGGTTCAGCAACAGCAGCAAATCGACGGGATCGCGGCTTTCGAAATCCTCGATGGCGCCGAGGAAATACTCGTGGCCGTTGGCGCGCGCGAGTTCGGCGGCGGCGGGGTCGAGGTCCACGACCTGCGTGTAACGCACGCGCTTGTCAATGGCGCGGACGTTCGCCGCCTCATGGCCCGCGCCGCCGCCCACGTCCAGCACGCGCAAGGCTTCACCCGGCACCTGGGCGAGCACGGAGCGGAACAGGCGCGAATCCAGCCACGTCTTCACGCGCGAAATGATGGAGGCGCCCGGCGGTTGGTAGGAGTAGTACGAGGCGGGATAGATGACCGCGAGCCGCTCCGACGGCACGGGGTCGATCGAGAGCGCGTTGCACTGGGTGCATGCGTTGTAGCGGAAATTCTCCTGTGTCGTGCAGTACTCCACATCGTGGGCGGTGGCCCACTCGGTGAGTGAAGACGATCCACACGCCAGGCAATGCGCAGCCGAGCTCATGCCCTGGAGACATCCCGGTGCTTGCGTGAATCCGAGGCAAACAACCGGCCAAAGGCCTGCAGATAAGTCGTTTCCAGCCCGGCATATGCATCGCGCGCCTGCGAACGCCGCAGGAAAGCCTCGACCTGCGCCAACCGTGTGTACGGCACCTGCGGATCCCAGTGGTGCAGCAGGTGGCGATTGAAGCCGGCACCGCCGAGCGTGCTCGCGATCAGCCCGTCGCCAAATACCCGCGCGCTTGCACCCTGCGCAACCTCGCGATAGTTGATATCCGGACGAGCGTTGAAGTCGCGATGTTCGAGTGACTGGCGCACCGCCGCGAAGAACGGAAACGCGATCCCGATACCGGCGACCCATCCCGCCGCCAGTGCCCACTTGCCGCTGAACACAGCGGCGCCGACGATCGTTGCATTGAGCAACAGGCCGAAAGCGAGCTGGCGGTTGAGCATGCCGCGCTTGCCACTCGCTTGCGGCATCGCCTTCGCCGCAAGCTCGCGGCCCAGCAAAACCTTGAGCGAGAGGATCCCGGTCAACGCCTGGAAAATGAAGCTCGCATTGAGCGGCTGGAAATAGGTGCGCTCGGTATCGGCCGTGGTGCCGAGGTAGCGATGGTGGTCGAAATGGATCGGCCGGTACGCGCGGATGTCCTGGCCGACGAAGGAGCCGAGCAACACATTGGCGAGCACGTCGTTGAGCCGTCGCGTCGATGCGATGTTGAAGTGCGCCGCCTCGTGGAAAAACAGCATGAGGTAGGCGACGCCATAACCGATCACCGCCGCGCCTGCCACCGCCGCGGCGCACTGGGCGACGACGCCGAGACCGCTGGCCGCCACCAGGCCATACACCGTCGCAATCAACACCAGGTGGCCCAGCAGGATGTCTCGCCAGACGATCGCATAACGCGGCGACAGCGTGCGGCGCAACTCCGGGTAGGCCATGCCGCTTTCATCCACCAGGTCCGCCTTCGGGATCCGGTCGAAGGCTTCCAGCGCGGGCGAAGCGTAGGTGGCGTCCTTGGAAATCAGCATCGCGCCATTATGAATGCTCAGGCGAAGAGCTCGGGCCTTCCCCTGAAAAACTCGAGCGCCTCGGGATTGGCGAGAGCTTCCTGGTTCTTCACCGCCTCGCCATGAACAACCGCGCGTACGGCAAGCTCCACGATCTTGTTGCTCTTGGTGCGCGGAATGTCGGGCACCTGCAGGATGACGCCCGGCACGTGGCGCGCCGTGGTGTTGGCGCGGATCACTTCCTTGATGCGCTTCGACAGCGCGTCGTCGAGCGTGAGGCCATCACGCAATCGCACGAACAGCACCACGCGAACGTCCTTCTGCCAGTCCTGCCCGATCACGATCGACTCGATCACTTCCTCGAGCTTCTCCACCTGGCGGTAGATCTCGGCGGTACCGATGCGCACTCCGCCAGGATTGAGCACCGCATCCGAGCGGCCGTAGATCACGAGCCCATCATGCGATGTGATCTCGCACCAGTCGCCGTGGCGCCAGACACCCGGGAAGCGCTCGTAGTACGCGGCGTGGTACCTGGCACCGTCGGGATCGTTCCAGAATCCGAGCGGCATCGTCGGGAAGGGCTTCGTCACCACGAGTTCGCCCTTCTGTCCCGGCGGCATCGACCGGCCCTCATCGTCGAATACCTCGACGGCGTTGCCCAACATGCGGCACTGCAGCTCACCGCGCCACACCGGAATGATCGGGCAGCCGCCCGCGAAACACGCGACCAGGTCGGTGCCACCGCTGATCGAGGCGAGGTTCACGTCCTTCTTCACGTGTTCGTAGACGAAATCGAATCCCTCGGGCGCGAGTGGCGAGCCGGTGGAGAGCATCACGCGCAGCTCCGGCATGCGATGCGAGCGGATCGGGTCGACCTTCACCTTGGCGCACGCGTCGATGAACTTGGCCGAGGTCCCGAAATGCGTCATATCCTCGGCGGCGGCGAAGTCGAACAGGATGTTGCCGCGCCCCATGAAGGGCGAGCCGTCGTAGAGCAGCAGCGTCGCGCCGCACGCGAGGCCGGAGACCAGCCAGTTCCACATCATCCAGCCGCAGGTGGTGAAGTAGAAGACGCGATCTCCGGGCTTCACGTCGCAATGCAGCAGGTGTTCCTTGAGGTGCATCAGCAGCACGCCGCCCGCGCCGTGGACGATGCACTTGGGCACGCCCGTGGTTCCGCTCGAATAGAGGATGTAGAGCGGATGGTTGAACGGCATCTGTTTGTATTCGACCGCGCGCGCCTGGAACGGCGCCAGGAACCGGGCCAGCGTCACGCCATTGCGCACGCTCGCGGCGTTTGGTTCTTCGCTGATGTACGGGACCACGACCACCTGCTTCACCGTCGGCAGCTGCGCCACGATTTCGGCGATGCGCGGCAAAGTCTCGACGGTCTTGCCGTTGTAGTAGTAACCATCGCAGCAGAAGAGCACCGTCGGCTCGATCTGTCCGAAGCGGTCGAGCACGCCTTGCACACCGAAGTCCGGCGAGCAGGAGCTGAAGGTGGCGCCGAGACTCGCCGTTGCCAGCATGGCGATCACGCTCTCCGGCATGTTCGGCAGGAAGGCGGCGACGCGATCGCCCGCCTTCACGCCTGCCGCCGTCAACGCCTGCTGCGTGCGCGAGACGATGTCGTGCAGCTCGGCGCGCGTGAGGTGGCGTCGCACCTTGTCCTCTCCCCAGAAGACGATGGCATCGGTATCGTCGCGCTCGCGCAGGAGGTTCTCCGCGTAGTTGAGCTTCGCGTCGGGGAAGAAACGGGCCCCGGGCATCTTGTCGCCGTCGGAAAGCACACGCTCGCCGCGCGTCTGCGCGATCACGCCGCTGAAATCCCACACCTGCGACCAGAACGCCTCGAGGTTGTCGATCGACCACTGGTAGAGCTCATGGTAGGAAGCCAGCGACGCGCCATGGCGCTCATTCACGCGTTTCATGAACGCCGTCGCGTGGGCGGCGGCGATGCGCTCGGGCGAAGGCGACCAGAGAGGTTTGTCAGTCATCAGTCCAGTCTACCTTCCGAAACCTTGATCTCGCCGCCGCTGGTGGCCACCGCGATGGCGGCCTCGATCCCGCGGGCCATGGTGGCGAGCGACATCGAAGGCGTGCCGTTCCGGTCGCGCACCTGCTGTTCGTCGAACGGTACGTGGATGAAACCTGCACGCGTGCCGGGCTTCTTCACGGCGATGAAGTGCAGCACGCCGTACATCAGATGATTGCAGACGTAGGTGCCGGCGGTGTTGGACACTTCGGCGGGCACACCGGCCGCGCGCATCGCGGCGGCCATGGCTTTCACCGGCAGGGTCGCGAAATATGCCGGCGGTCCCTGCGGGGCGATCGCTTCGTCGACCGGTGCCGCGCCCACATTGTCGGGGACGCGCGCGTCATCAATGTTGATGGCGACACGCTCGATCGAAAGGTGCGTGCGCCCGCCCGCTTGCCCCACGCAGATCACCAACTCGGGCTTGTGGCGCTCGATCGCTGTGGCGGCCACTTCGATGCAGCGATGGAACTCGCACGGCACGCGAACCTTCACCACCCGCAGGCCCGCGATGATCGCCGGCAGCAATTCGCAGAGGTCCCAGGAAGGATTCGATTTCTCGCCGCCGAAGGGCTCGAAGCCCGTCACCAGCACCACGTGCTGGGAAACCGGGGACGCACCCTCTTTCCCGCCCGGCAGACTTGCCGGGCGGGAAAGAGGGTGCGTCCCCGGTTTCCTGTTCATCGGGCGGTCCAGCCGCCGTCGATGGAGAAGGATGCGCCGTTGATCTGCGCGGCGGCCGGGCTCGAAAGGTAGAGCGCCATGGCGGCGATCTGCTCGACGGTGACGAACTCCCTGGTGGGCTGGGGCGCGAGGATCAGGTCCCGGGTGGCGCGTTCGACCGAGATGTTGTTCTGGCGCGCCATGTCATCGATCTGCTTCTGCACCAGCGGCGTGAGCACGAAGCCGGGGCAGATGGCGTTGACGCGCACACCCTGCTCCGCCACTTCCAGCGCCACAGCCTTGGTGAAGCCCACCACGCCATGCTTGGCCGCGACATAGGCGCTCTTGTTGGGCGATGCGACAAGACCATGCGCCGACGCGATGCTGATCACACGGCCCCACTTGCGCAACTTCATTCCGGGCAGCGCGGCCTTGGTGGCGTGGAAGACGGAGGACAGGTTGATCGCGATGATTGCGTCCCAGCGCTCTTCAGGAAACTCGTCCACGGGTGCGACGAACTGGATGCCCGCGTTGTTGACCAGGATATCCACGGAGCCAAGCTCCGACTCCGCCGCCCTCACCATCGCCACAATCTGTGCGGGTTTCGACATGTCCGCGCCATTGAAGCGCGCCTTCACGCCGTGGGCCTTCTCGAGTCCCGCACGTAGTGCCTCGATTTCGGCCGCGTCGCCGAAACCGTTGAGCATCACGTTGGCGCCTTCGGAGGCGAGCAACGTGGCGATGGCGCGGCCGATGCCGCTGGTGGAACCGGTGACGACGGCGGTCTTGCCTGCAAGCTGCTTGCTCATTGCGTTTTCCCGTAGCGGATTCGAAGCCAGATGAGGGCCACCGGCGCAATCAGCGACGAGGCGGCGAAGAGGAGGATCGAGACCCACGGGCCGTTGGCGCCGAGGGCCGCGTGAAGCGAAGGTGTGTTGCGGATGGTGAGGATCACCAGCAGCGGGATGGCGATCGAGGCGATGGCGCCCGCCAGGCCCGGCGTGAGCCGGCTGCCACGCGGATACAGGTGGCGCGAGATCACGACGCAGAACACCGACATCAGCACCGGCACCGCGAACCCCACAAGCAATGCAAAAGTGATGGCCATGCCGCGATCACTGCGCGCCGCCGGCGGCGCGCAGCATCTCCACGTGCTGGATGCCGTCCTCGTCGTAGGGCGCGGAAATGGTGGCGAAGCCGAAGCTGCCGTAGAACTTCTCGAGATACTGCTGCGCGCCGATGCGGATCGGCTGCCCCGGCCACAGCAACTCCGCCTGCCGGATCGATTCGTCCATCAACTGGCGCCCGGCGCCACTGCCGCGAGCGGGTTGCGCCGTCAGCACGCGGCCGATCGAGGGCTCGGCGAACTTGAGGCCGGGAGGTACGAGGCGCGCATATGCAGCCAACTGACCCTCTCCCAGGGGGGTGGGAGAAAAGCCAAGGAGATGCCAACAGGAAGGATCCGCGCCATCCACGTCCTGAAAGGCGCATTTCTGCTCGACCACGAAGACGGCCGCGCGCGCCTGGTAGAGGTCGTGGACGTCCTGGAGGGTCAGCTCGTGGAAGATGGAAAAACGCCAGCGCAAAACTATCGCCCTGCGGGCTCCGCAACGGGCGCCGACTTCGCCAGGTGCAGCCACGTTTCCACCACGGTGTCCGGATTGAGGGACATCGATTCGATGCCTTCGGCCATCAGCCACTCCGCGAGGTCCGGATAGTCGCTGGGGCCCTGGCCGCAAATGCCGACGTATTTGTTCGCCTTGCGGCATGCCTGGATCGCCATGTGCAGCATCCGCTTGACCGCTTCGTCACGCTCGTCGAAGGCATCCATCACCAGGCCGGAGTCGCGATCGAGCGCGAGGGTGAGCTGCGTCATGTCGTTGGAGCCGATGGAAAAGCCGTCGAAGTGCCTGAGGAATTCGTCGGCAAGGATGGCGTTGGACGGGATCTCGCACATCATCACGATGCGCAGGCCGTTCCTGCCGCGCTGCAGGCCGTAGTCCTTCATGATCGCCAGGACCTGCTCACCCTCCTTCACCGTGCGCACGAACGGGATCATCAGCTCGACGTTGGTCAGGCCCATCTGGTCGCGCACCTTGATCATCGCTTCGCACTCGAGGCGGAAACAGTCGCGGAACGAGGAAGCGATGTAGCGCGAAGCGCCACGGAAACCCAGCATCGGGTTCTCTTCGGTCGGTTCGTATTTTGTGCCGCCGATCAGGTTGCGATATTCGTTCGACTTGAAGTCGGACATCCGCACGATGACCTTCTTCGGCCAGAAGGCCGCGGCGATTGTTGAAACGCCTTCCGCGATCTTGTCGACGTAGAAACGCACCGGGCTGCCGTAGCCGCGCGACTGCCTCGCCACCTGCGCGCGCAACTCGCCGGCGAGCGAATCGAACTCGAGGCAGGCCTTGGGGTGGATGCCGATGGTGTTGGAGATGATGAACTCGAGGCGCGCGAGACCCACGCCGTCGTTGGGCAACTGGCAGAAGTCAAAGGCGAGCTGCGGGTTGCCGACGTTCATCGCGATCTTCACCGGGATCTCGGGCATCTGGTCGAGCTTGAGCTCCACCAGCTCGTATTCCATCTTGCCGGCGTAGACGTAGCCGGTGTCGCCCTCGGCGCAGGAGACGGTGACGTCAGCGCCGTGCTTGAGCTTCTCGGTCGCGTCCTCGCAGCCGACAACCGCAGGCACGCCGAGCTCACGCGCGATGATCGCGGCATGGCAGGTACGCCCGCCACGGTTGGTGACGATGGCCGCGGCGCGTTTCATCACCGGCTCCCAGTTGGGGTCGGTCATGTCGGTCACCAGCACGTCGCCGTCCTGGAACTCGCTGATCTGCGCCACGCTTGCGATCACGCGCACCTTGCCGGCGCCGATCTTCGAGCCGATGGCGCGCCCCTCGGAAAGAACCTGCCCGCGCTTGCCGATGCGATACCGCGTCAGCGTGTCCTTGCGCGTCTCCTGGCTCTTCACCGTCTCCGGGCGCGCCTGCAGGATGTAGAGCTTGCCATCGTCGCCATCGCGACCCCACTCGATGTCCATCGGGCGGCCGTAGTGTTTCTCGATTGCCATCGCGTATTTCGCCAGCTCCTCGATATCGGCGTCCGAGAGCGAGAAACGATCACGGTCCTTCGGCTCGACCGGCACTTCCTTCACCGACTTGCCGGCCTGCGCCGCCTCGCCGAAAACCATCTTGATGGCCTTGGTGCCGAGCGAGCGCCGCAGGATGGCGGGATTGCCCCTGGACATGCACAGCTTCGAGACGTAGAACTCGTCCGGATTGACCGCGCCCTGCACCACCATCTCGCCCAGCCCGTAGCTCGAGGTGATGAACACCACTTCGCGGAACCCGGACTCGGTGTCCATCGTGAACATCACGCCGGCGGCACCGGTGTCGCTGCGCACCATGCGCTGCACGCCCGCGGAAATGGAGACGTCCGCATGCGTGAAGTCCTTGTGCACCCGATAGGCAATGGCGCGGTCGTTGTAGAGCGAGGCGTAGACACGGCGCACGGCCTCGAGCACGTGTTCCACGCCGCGGATGTTGAGGTAGGTCTCCTGCTGGCCCGCGAAGGAAGCGTCCGGCAGGTCTTCGGCCGTGGCCGACGAGCGCACCGCGAAGCTGGCGGCCTCGCTGCCCTGGGACACGCGCGCGTATTCCTCGCGGATCTGCTTCTCCAGCTCCGGGGGAAGAGCCGCCTGCTCGATCCAGCCGCGGATCTCAGCCCCGGCCCTGGCCAGCGCGCGAACGTCGTCCACGTTGAGCATTGAAAGCGCCTGGGTGATGCGATCCGTGAGCTTGTGGTGGGCGAGGAAGTCGTTGAATGCCTGCGCCGTGGTGGCGAAGCCGCCCGGCACGCGCACCCCGCTGGCCGAAAGCTGGCTGATGAGTTCGCCCAGGGAGGAGTTCTTGCCACCCACGGTCGCGACGTCGGTCACGCGCAGGGTTTCGAGGGGGAGGACGTAGCGCGTGGGCATGTGGCGGTTCTTCGCGGTGGAAACGGCAGACGAGAACTTGCAATTATAGCGAACGGTACATGACAATGTTGCGCCGCATCATCCGCCATCATCCGGACAGACCATGTCAAACCTCAAGCGAGTGTTCTTCGTCTCCGACCGTACCGGCATTACCGTGGAGGCGCTCGGATCCTCGCTGCTCACGCAGTTCGGAGACATAGACTTCCTGCGCCTCACGCTGCCCTTCATCGACTCCATCCCCAAGGCCATCCAGGTGGTCGCGCAGGTGAACGAGGCGCATCACGACTCCGGTGAGCGCCCGCTGGTCTTCAGCTCCATCGTTGATGACGCGGTGCGTGCCGAGATCAACAAGTGCGACGGCCTGGTGCTGGACGTGTTCGAGCGCTTCATCATTCCGCTCGAAGTCGAGCTCGGCTTCAAGTCGACACACGCCGTGGGCCGCTCGCACAGCGTCAACAACGCCAAGGACTACAACCATCGCATCGAGGCGATCAACTACACCCTCTCCCATGACGACGGCGTGACCCACCGCGGGCTCGAGGAAGCCGACATCGTGCTGGTGGGCGTTTCCCGCAGCGGCAAGACCCCGACCTGCCTCTACATGGCGATGCAGTTCGGCATCAAGGCGGCCAACTACCCGCTGATCCCCGAGGACCTGGAGGCCAACCGCATACCGCCTTCACTCGCGCCGCTCAAGGGCAAGGTGTGGGGACTTTCGATCACGGCCGAGCGCCTGCACCAGATCCGCAGCGAGCGCCGGCCGGACTCCACCTATGCGTCGCTCGAGAACTGCAGCTACGAAGTCAAGGCCGCCGAGAAGCTGATGCGCAAGGCGGGGATCCCGTACCTCGACTCGACCACCAAGTCAATCGAGGAGATCGCGACCCACATGCTGCACGAGGCGCAGCTGGTTCGCCGGGTTTACTGATCAATTCAGGGAACAAGGAGCGGCAGCGGCAACGGAAATGATGTGCGAAGATACCCCCATAAAAGGAGCACCCGCTCCGAGAAAACAGACCGACTGAGGAGAATGCAATGAAAACCCAGAAGCGCGTGCTTCCCGCCTTGCTGCTGTCGCTGTTCGCCGCCACGGCCGCGCCGTCAGCTGCCGCTGCCCAGTTCTCGAATATCTATGTCTTCGGCGACAGCCTTTCGGACGCCGGCTACTTTCGCGGCTTCCTCCTCGGCGCCGGCGTCCCCGCCCCGCTGGCCGCCCAGATGGGCCGCTACACCACCAACCCAGGTCCGATCTGGGCCGAGCTGGTCGCCAGCTACTATGGCCTGTCCGCCACGCCCAGCAACGTCGGCAGCGGCAACGACTTCGCCCAGGGCGGCGCCCGCGTGACCGAGGTCCCCGGCGTCTCGACGCCCCCGGGCCAGGCCCAGCGCCCGGTCGCCACGCAGATCACCGAGTACCTCGCACGCACCAGCAACGTCGCCGATCCCAACGCCCTCTACACCGTGTGGGCCGGCGCCAACGACCTGTTCTACAACCTGGGCGTCCTCCAGGCCGGCGGCATCAGCCAGGCGCAGCTTCAGACCAACGTGCTGGGCGCCGCCACCGCCGAGATCGGCCAGATCGCGCGCCTCAAGGCCGCGGGCGCCCGGTACATCGCGGTCTTCACCCTGCCCAACATCGGCGCCACGCCGGCGTTCGCGGGTAACCCGCTCGCGGGCGCCATCACCCAGCTGTCCGCCGGCTACAACACCACGCTTTTCACCGGCCTGCAGGGCGCCGGCATCAAGGTGATCCCGGTTGACGCGTTTTCGCTCTTCAACCAGATCCTGGCCGCGCCGGGCGCCTACGGGTTCACCAACACCACCGGCATCGCCTGCGGCGCTTTCCCGCCGGTCACCACCGCCGCCACCGCCAACTCGCTCTTCTGCTATACGGGCAACCTGGTGACGCCGGGCGCCAACCAGACCTACATCTTCGCGGACTCGGTGCACCCCACGAGTGCGGCGCACGCGATCGTCGCGCAGTTCACCGAATCGCTGATCGAGGGCCCGACCCAATATGGCCTGCTGGCGGAGTCGGCGCTGCGCACGCGCGCGTCCCACGTTCGCGCCGTCGGCGACGGCCTCGCCAAGGGACGCCAGGAGGAGATGGGCAAGCTCGGCGTGTTCGTCGGTGGCGATGGCAGCGACTTCAAGATCGAGTCCGGCACCGGCAACACCGGCATCGACAGCCGCCTGCGCTCCGGGGTGATCGGCCTCACGATGCGTGCCTCCGAGGCGGTGACGATCGGCGCATCGTATGGCTACAGCAGGAACAAGTCGGGCTTCGGCAGCGCCGGCAGCTATGACACGGGCGAGAACGCCTGGTCGCTCTTCGGCAACGTGACGATGGGTGGCTTCTACGGCACCGGCGTGGTCACCTTCGCCGACATCAGGTTCTCGGATATCCGCCGCAACATCCAGCTGGGCCCGGTCCTCACGACGGCAACGGCGAAGTCGGAAGGCTCCAACGCATCCGCGTATTTCTCCGCCGGCTATGACTTCCACATGGGCCGCGTAGCCATCGGGCCGACGGTTGCTGTCACCACCCAGAGCGTCGATGTGAACCAGTTCGACGAAACCGGCGGCGGTGCCGCGGGCCTGCGCATCCAGGCACAGAAGCGCAAGTCCGAAGTGTGGAGCGTGGGCGCGCGCGCATCCGTTGCGCTCGGCAGCTGGACGCCGTGGATCCGCATCACTGCCGACAAGGAGCGCCGCGATGACGTTCGTTTCGTCTCCGCCACGCCGCTCAGCATGCTGGCGATCAACAGCACCTACGACATCCCCGCCTACCAGCCGGACACGAGCTACACCACCGGCTCGATCGGCGTGAACGGCTCCATCACGCCGAACGTCGCCGTCGGCATTGCCTACACCAGGATCTCCGGACGTTCGGGCATCAAGGAAGACGGCATCAGCGGCGTGGTCTCGGTGCGATTCTGATGACCGGAGGCAGGTGAAACGCGTCCACACCGCGGCCAACCTGCCCGAGGCTCACCTGCTGGTCGACCTGCTCGCCGACCGGGGCATCCGGGCGCGTATCTTCAATGCCAACGCGTCCAGCCTCGCCGGTGAGCTTCCCATCGATGCCGCCTTGCCCCAGTTGTGGGTCGATGATCCCGCCGACGCTCCACGCGCACGCGAGGTGATCGCGGAATACACGCTGCGGCCCGTCTCCACCGCTGTCGTCAAATGTCCCGCCTGTGGCGAGGACAATCCAGGTTCTTTCGACCTCTGCTGGAATTGCGGCGCGGGATTGGAGAGCCCTGCGGGCTGACTACTTCAGGGTGTTCCAATAAAGAGATAAAAACGCCCGCGCCCGTTTTTCGCGTCGGCGACACCAAAGTAGACCGGGCCCAGTGGCGTCGTTGCGGCGAGGTACGCGCCGAACGAGCGCTGCCAGCCCTCGAGCGAAGTCTCGGTGAATTGCTTGTTCATCTTGCCCGCCTCCATCGAGATTCCCGCGAGTACCGTGAGGCCATAAAGCGGCGTGCCGAAATTCAATCGGTACTGCCCTTCGAGGCGGCCGAACGCGTAATCGCCGCCACGCATCTGATCGTTGGCGAAACCGGAGAGGCGCCGTGGTCCGCCCAGCGTGAAGGCGTCCCCCAGCGGCACCTCGCCCTTGAGCGCCGTGCCGCCCTCGAGTCCGCCCAGCATCACCCAGCGTCCCAGCGAATACGCGGCCCCGAAGCGTGCCTCGCTGCGTGAATACTTTGCCCCGCCTCCAGTGGCTCGCTGTGCATCGAAATGCGTCACATCCAGCTTCAGGCCCCGCGTCGGGAAAAACGGCTGGTCGTAGGTGTCGATGGCGACCGACGCGGTGGGCCCGCCAAGGCGCTCGGTCAGGTTGAGGAAGGCCTCCGGACCCGTGTCGAGGATGGCGCCGATGCGGCGCTCCACCCAGCCGACCTTCACCTGCCCATGCGCCCCGAGGTTGGCGCCGGCCTCGGCACCCGCCGCGTTCTGCTGGATTCGATACACCGCCGTGCGGTCGCCTTCAAAGTAGAGTGGCGCCTTGCTGAGCTGCGTGCTCGCATACGGACGCACGAACCAGCGGTGGCGCTTGTCGAGCGGCTGGTAGAACTCCGTGTCGATGCCCTGCTGGCTGCCGATCTGCGCGCCCACGAGCCACTCGCCGCCATAGGCGTTCATCCAGGTGCTGCGATAGAGCGCGCGGAAGTTGTAGGTCGACTCGCTGCGGAAGTCGGAGGCGAGGTTGAGGCCGAACCGCAGGTAGTTGGGGCCCCACGGCTTCTCCACCGGCGTGATGCGCAGGATGGTCTTGTCGCGGTTGCGCACGACGTTGTAGTCGAGTGCATTGAGGTCGCCCTGCTCGAACTCGCGCACCAGGTCGGCGGCGAGCTTCGGCGCGTCGAGGGGCTTGCCCTCCTGCTGCGCGATGCCGCGGCGGATCGTGTCGGCGTTCACGAAACGCGTGGGCTCGATCACCACCTGGTCAATCATCGGCGGCTGGTGCGCCTCGGCCAGGCGCACGTGCGCCTGCCAGGCCGCATAGACGTTGGGCGCCACGCTGAAGCGCTTGAGCTCCCCGGCCGCTTCGCGCGCGGCGGCCCGCCCGCGCTCCGCGGCTTCGATCTGCCGCGTGAACGCGGTGGACGTGATGTCCCCGAGGTTGGGGCGGATGTAGATGTCGCCGGGCCTGAGGTCCGCCATCGATCGCGCCACGTTCTGCTCCGTGAGCAGGTTCACCACCTGTCCCAGCACCGTGACGATGCCCTTCACCTCGTCCGGATTGAAGAGCGGCGAGCCCACGTTGACCGCGATGATCACATCGGCCTGGCAGAGGTCGCGCGCCTCGGCGATCGGCAGGTTGTCCGTGAGGCCGCCATCAACCAGCTTGCGGCCTTCGCGCAGCACCGGCGCTATCAGGCCCGGCACGGACATGCTGGCGCGCATGGCGGAAGTGAGGTTGCCGGAGCGGATCGCCACACGCTCGCCGGTGCCGATGTCGGTGGCGATGATCGCAAGCGGCATGCGCAGCTCCTGGATCGAACGGTCGCCGAGGTCCGCGCGCACCAGCTGGTTGAAAAAGAGCTTGAGCTTCTCGCCCGCCACGGCGCCTTCACGGAACTTGAGTCCATCGCCGGAAATGCCGAACTCGATGCCGGAATAGAAGCGATCGTCGATGTCCTTGCGGCGGATGTTGACCTGGTCGCGCCCGGCGGAGTCGTCGAACATCGTGGCCCAGTCGGTTTTCCCCACGATCTGGACGATGTCCCTTGGCGACGCTCCCGCGGCGTAGGCGCCACCCACCAGCGCGCCGATGCTGGCGCCGGCGATGCAGCTCACCGGGACGCGCAGCTCCTCCAGCACTTCGAGCACGCCCAGGTGGGCGCCCCCACGCGCGCCGCCACCGCCGAGGACGAGGCCGATGCGCGGCGGCAACTGGGCCGTGGCCTGCGTCGAGACCAGGGCGGCGAAAACGGCGAGGAAGACGGAACGGCGCATCTATACCTTGAGACTGAACGGAGTGAAGCGCGTTCCCCGGTCGTAGTAGTCTTCATGCTCGGCCCGCTTGAGCGTGTTCACGATGAGGTAGGTCAGCGGCGTGAACAGCACCTCGACCAGCACCTTGGTGACGAACTGCGCCAGCATCACCATCGGCAACTTGTCGTTGGGGATGATGCCCGTGCCCCAGAACGCCAGCGGGTAGAACAGCAGCGAGTCGACACCTTCACCGAAAATCGTCGAGCCGATGGTGCGCGACCACAGCCACTTGCCCCGCGTCGCGATCTTCATCTTCGCGAGCACGAAGGAGTTCACGAACTCGCCGCAGAAATACGCGATCATCGAGGCAAGCGAGATGCGCCAGGCTGCCCCGAAGGCGACTTCATACGCCTGCTGGTTGTTCCAGAACGGCGCCGGCGGCAGGCTCACCACCACCCAAGCCATGAACGACGCGAAGGCGAGGGCCGCGAAGCCGGCCCAGATCACGCGGCGGCTGCGGGCGTAGCCGTAGACCTCCGTGAGCACGTCGCCGAACACATACGAGATGGGGAAAAACAACACGCCGGCGCCGAATGTCAGCACGCCCACCAGCGGCAGGTCGACCTGCGCGATCTTCGCCGGGCCGATGAGGTTGGAGCACACCAGGATCACGACGAACGCAACCATGACGAACTCGTAGTACTTGAACTGCCTTGGTTCTGGAGTTTTCAAGAGGTTTCTCCGACTCTGTTAAAGGATCTACGGCAAAAGTAGTTATCTTACTAGTCGTTGCCGCGAGGCTTCGAAAAGAGCAATCGTCCCCGCGGCAGCGGCGTTGAGCGACTCGATCTTCGAAGCCATCGGAATCCGCGCCCGAATGGAAGCGGCAGCACGCAGCCCGGGCGAAAGCCCCGCGCCTTCATTGCCCACGAGAATCGCCACCGGCGTGCACAGGTCGATCTCGTAGATCGAACGGTCGCCATCACCGACGAGCGCAATCGAAGCGCCCTTGAAAGCCGTCACGTAGGCCGCGAGGTCGGCGCGCTCCACCACGTTCACGATGAAGTGCGCGCCCATCGCCGAGCGCAGCACCTTGGGCGACCACGCGAAGGCGCAGCCCGCCGAAAGCAAGACATGTCCGGCGCCCGCCGCTGCCGCACTACGCAGCAGGGTGCCGACGTTGCCCGGATCCTGGATATCGTCGAGCAGCAACACCAGCTTCGCATCGGCAGGCGCCGGGCGCGAAGGCGGCGTACGCACGCTGGCGATCACGCCCGTCGGGGATTCAACCGTCGAGATGTCCTTGAAGAGCGCGTCCGAAAGCTGGGTGACGCGCGCCGGTGAAGATCGCTCCACCAGCCTGGCAACTTCGGGATCCACCAGTCCCGCGGCGCTCACCATCAGCTCCTCGGGCTGATGGCCGGAGTCGAGGAGGGCTGCGAGCAGGTGCGGACCATCGATGACCGAGAGCCCGCTCTTGCGCCGCTCGCCCGCGCTCGAGACCAGCTTGAGCATCGCCTTGAATGCCGCGTTGTCGCGCGAGACGACTGACTTCATCTAGAAGGGCAGCGCCGGCTGCAGCAGGACGCTCACCGGCTCGAAGCTGCGCCGGTGGATCTCGCAGGGGCCGCGGCTGCGCAGCGCCGCCAGGTGCTCGGGCGTGCCATAGCCCTTGTGGCTGGCGAAGCCGTAGCCGGGGTAACGCTCGTCCATCAGTGCCATCTCCGCATCGCGCGCCACCTTGGCGAGGATGGACGCCGCCGAGATCGCCGCCACCAGCTGGTCGCCCTTGACGATGGCGCGGCACTTGAGCGAGATGGGCGGCAGCATGTTGCCGTCGACACACACCTCGTGTGGCTCCATGCCGAGCGTCTCCACCGCGCGCTTCATCGCCAGCAGGCTCGCGCGCAGGATGTTGATGGTGTCGATCTCCTCCACGGTGGCGTATGCGATTGACCAGGCCAGCGCGCGCTGCTTGATGCGCTCCGAGAGCTTCTCGCGCACCTGCGCCGGAATCTGCTTGGAATCCACCAGCCCGTTGATGCGCGGGCGCGATGGGTCGAGCACCACGGCGGCGGCGAACACGCAGCCCGCGAGCGGCCCGCGGCCGGCCTCGTCAACTCCGCAGAGCAGCGTGACTTCGTTGGGTATCGGGTAGCGGCGCGGCATTCAGGGGCGGCTTTTCCTGCAGGAAGGGCTCCAGCGCCTGGACGAGGCGCGCGTCATGGCCACAGGCGAGGCTTTCGTGCAGGCTGGCGAAGCGCTGCTCGACGCCCTTGCGGGCGGCCTTGCTGTCCAGCAGGTTGCCCAGGGCCTGCGCCAGATTGGCAGGGGTCGCGTCGGCCTGCAAGAGCTCCGGCACGATGAAGTCCTGCGCCAGGATGTTGGGCAGCCCTACCCACGGCTGGATGCGCTTGCGCATGACCATGCGGTAGGTGAGGGGATTGAGGCGGTACATGATGACCATGGGGCAGCGCGCGAGGGCTGCTTCCAGCGTCGCGGTGCCGCTGGCGACAATCGCCGCCTCGGCCGCGTGCAGCGCGAGGCGCGCGTGGCCGAAAAGCATCTCGATCGGGAGCTCGCGCGCCTCCTTCACGTACAGGCGCGACTCGAAGTAGTCGCGCGTCTCGCGTGTCGCCAGGGGCACGAAGAAACGCAGCTCCGGGCGCTTCTGCGAGAGGATCATCGCGGTGTCGATAAGGAGATCCGCGTGCATTTCGAGCTCGTTCACGCGGCTGCCCGGAAGCAGGGCAACCGGCAACGTGGAGCCCGCAAGGCGCAGCTGCGTGCGCGCCTCGGCCCGGTCCGGCACCAGTGGCATCTCGTCGGCGAGCGGATGGCCGACATAATTCACGCTGATGTTGGCGGCGCGGTAGATCGCCTCCTCGAACGGGAACATCACCAGCATGCGGTCGACCGCGCGCGCGATGGCGTGGATGCGCTCCGGACGCCAGGCCCAGATGGACGGGCTCACGTAGTGCACCGTGGGCACGCCGGCTTCCTTGAGTCGCGTCTCGAGGCCGAGGTTGAAGTCGGGAGCGTCGATGCCGATGAAAAGTGTCGGGCGTTCGGAGAGCAGGGTCTTTGCCAGGCGGCGGCGAATGGCCAGCAATTCACGCAGGCTCCTCAACACCTCGACGTAGCCGCGCACCGCCAGCTTCTCCATCGGGTAGAGGCTGCGCGCGCCCTCGGCCTGCATCCTGGGTCCGGCGATGCCGAAGAACTCGATGTCGGGGTGGACTGCCTTCAATGCGCGGATCAGTGCTGCGCCCAGCAGGTCGCCCGAGGCTTCGCCCGCGACGATTGCTACTCGTATCACCGCACGATGCCGCGCGTGGATTTCTCGAGGAACTCCGCCATCACGCGGACTTCAGCCACCGCTTCGCCCTGGCGGGCCAGTTCCGCCTTCGCCTCTGCCAGCGACAGTCCCGACTTGTAGAGCGTCCGGTAGGCGCGCTTGAGCCCGGTGATCACCTCGGGCGTGAAGCCGCGGCGCTTGAGGCCTTCGGAGTTGATGCCGAAGGGCGCGGTGGGATTGCCGGCGATGGTGAGGTACGGCGGGACATCCTGGGTGACCACGCTGGCGATGCCGGCCATCACATGCGCGCCCACCTTCACGAACTGGTGCACGCCAACGAAGCCGCCGAGGATGGCGTAGTCGCCCACCTCCACGTGGCCGGCGAGCGTGGCGTGGTTGGCGAACACGGTGTTGTCACCCACCACGCAATCGTGCGCAATGTGGCAATACGCCATGATCCAGTTGTCGCTGCCGACGCGCGTGACCCCGGCGTCCTGCGCCGTGCCGCGGTTGAGCGAGCAGTATTCGCGGATGGTGTTGCGATCGCCCACCTCGAGGCGCGTGGGTTCGCCCCCGTACTTCTTGTCCTGGTTGGCCTCGCCGATGGAGCAGAAGTGGAAGATTCGATTGTCGCGGCCGATCTTCGTGTCCCCGGTGATGACGTTGTGCGCGCCGATCGTGGTTCCCTCGCCCACCTCGACGTCACCATCGATGACTGTGTAGGGACCGACGCTCACGCCGGGCCCAAGCTGTGCACGCGGATCGATGACCGCGGTGG
This sequence comes from Usitatibacter sp., assembly GCA_039915735.1. Classification (GTDB taxonomy): domain Bacteria; phylum Pseudomonadota; class Gammaproteobacteria; order Burkholderiales; family Usitatibacteraceae; genus Usitatibacter. The sequence continues at coordinate 74,135 of JBDSMR010000183.1, forward strand.
CGTGGATGCCGCTCACAACTCCCTCAGGGCGCAGAGCAATTGGCCTTCGGCGGCGACCGCGCCATCGACCCTTGCGACCGCACTGAACTTGGCCATGCCGCGGCGCGTGGGGCCGGCTTCGACCTCGATCCTCAGCTGGTCGCCCGGCGTGACCGGCCGCTTGAAGCGCGCACCGTCGATGCCGACGAAGTAGTAGACCCACTTGCCGTCGTTCTTGTGGCCGAGGCTCTTCAGCGAAAGCACGGCGGCGGCCTGCGCCATCGCCTCCACGATGAGCACGCCGGGCATCACCGCGTAATGCGGGAAATGGCCGGGGAAAAACGGCTCGTTCACGGTCACGCTCTTGATCGCGACGATGCGCTTGTCCTTCTCGAACTCGACCACGCGGTCGATCAGCAGGAACGGATACCGGTGCGGCAGGTATTCCTTGATCTCTTCGATCGTCATTTCGGTCACAGGACATCTCCCCCGGGTTTCCTCCGAATGCGCCGCACGTATTCGTCCAGGCGCCGCATGTGCACGGAGTTCTTCAGCCACTGGGCATGCGGCATGGCCGGCGTGCCCGACGTGTAGACGCCGGGTTCGGTGAGCGACTTGGTCACGAAGGTGAAGCCCGAGATGGTGATGCCGCTGCCGATCGTGATGTGGCCGACGATGCCCACGCCTCCGCCGATCATGCAGTCGCGGCCGATGGTCACGCTGCCGGAGATGCCGGTGCAGCCCGCGATCACGGTGTGCGCGCCGATCACGCAGTTGTGGGCGATCTGGATCTGATTGTCGAGCTTCACGCCCTCCTCGATCACGGTGTCGTCGAGGGCGCCGCGGTCGATCGTGGTATTGGCGCCAACCTCGACGTCATCGCCGATGCGCACGCCGCCGATCTGCGGGATCTTGACCCAGTGGCCGCCCTCGCGCGCCATGCCGAAGCCGTCGGCGCCGATCACCACCCCCGAATGCAGCACGCAGCGCGCGCCTATCGTGCAGCTGGCGTAGATGGTGACGCGCGGATACAGCCGCGTGTTGGCGCCGATGCGCGTGCCGGCACCGATGACGCAATGCGCGCCAATCACGGCGCCATCCGCGATGACGGCGTCCGGACCCACGACGCAGAAGGCTCCGATCTCGGCGCTGGCGGCCACGTCCGCGCTCTGTGCAAGCTGCGCGCTCGGATGGCACCCCGGCGTGGGCGGCGGCACCGGGTTGAAAAGCACCACGGCGCGCGCGTAATAGGCATAGGGATTGGCCGCGACGATGCGCGGCATGCTGCCGCAATCGCGATCGGCGGGCGAGAGGATCACGGCGCCAGCGCGAGTGGTCGCCAGGCGCGGGCGGTACCTCGGATTGGTGAGGAAGGCGATGTGCTCCGGGCCGGCGGAATCCAGCGTTGCGACGCCGGTGAGGGGCTGGCCCACCTCACCAACCGCTTCGCCCCCCAGGCGCGCGACGATTTCTGCGAGCGTGAGCCCGACCTTCGCGGGACGGCGGAGCACATCCGGTTTCGAGGCGTGGTCCGTCCCCATGTTGCCTACTTGTCTGCCAGGGCCTTGATGACCTTCTCGGTGATGTCGATGCGACTGCCAGCGAACACCGCCTCCTGCAGGATCAGGTCGTACTTTTCCGCCTCGGCGATCTGGTTGATCACGCGCGTCGCGCGCTCCTGCACGCGTGCGAGCTCCTCGTTGCGGCGCAGGTTGAGGTCCTCGCGGATCTCGCGCTGCTTGCGCTGGAAATCGCGGCTGACGTCGGCGAGTTGGCGCTCCTTCTCGCGGCGGGCGGACTCGGGCATCGTCACCGTGTCGCGCTCCAGCTCCGTCTGCATGTCGCGGCCCTGCTTCTCGAGCTTGCCGAGCTCCGCGTTGCGGGTGCTGAACTCGCGCTCGAGCACCTGCTGCGCTCGCTTGGCGGGAGCCGCCTCGCGGAACACGCGCTCGGTGTTCACGAAGCCGATCTTCATCTCGGCGGCATCGGCTGCCGAGGCGATCAGTGCAAGTGCGATCGCAACAACGAAAATTTTCATCAGGTCACCTGTTTGCCGGCGTTGAGCGGCGTGAGTCCGTTCAAACGACGTTCCCGCTGCTTTCCGAACCACCGCTAGAAAATCTTGCCGAGCTGGAACTGGAATCTCTCGATTTTGTCGCCTTCCTTCCGGCGCACCGGCGCACCGAACGAGAAGCGCAGGGGTCCCACCGGCGAATCCCAGCTGATGGCCACGCCCGTGCCCACGCGCAGGTCGCCCGCGGCCAGCTTGTCGCCCGGGCCCCAGACGTTGCCGAAGTCCGCGAACAACGCCAGGCGGACGTTCTTTTCCTTGTACCCGGGCATCGGGAACAGCACCTCGAGGTTGCCGATGATGCGGCGGTCCCCGCCCAGCACGTCGCCGTTGGTGTCGCGCGGGCCGAGGGTCGCGGTTTCGAAGCCGCGCACGGAGCCCACGCCACCGGCGTAGAAGTTCTTGAAGAACGGCAGCGGCTTGCCGCCGTAGCCGTTCGCGAAGCCGATCTCGCCGTTTGCCATGAAGGTGAGGAACGGGAAGCGCTCCGGCGTGAAGAAGTACTGGCTCTGGTAGGTGGTGCGGTGGTACTTGAGATCGCCCGGCGGGATGCCGATCTCGAACGAGATTTCGTTCAGCCAGCCCTTCGTGGGCCAGGTGAAGCTGTCGCGCGTGTCGCGCGAGAACGAGATGTTGGTGCGCAGCGTGTCCGAGCGTTCGCCGAACTCATTGATGAAATCGAGATAGCGCTGCGGCGCGGTCGGGTCCACCTGCAGCTTGGTGCGCTCGCCCGTGAGGCCGAGGTTGACGGTGTCGTACTCCGTGACCGGGATGCCGAAGCGCACGCCGACGCCGGTGGAATAGGTGTTGTACGCGGCGACCGAAAGCGTCGAGGTATCCACGTCGCGGCGGAAGAAGTCGAAGCCGCGCGAGATGCCGTCGGCGGTCCAGTACGGATCGAGGAAGCTGAACGAGTAGGCCTTGTTGACCTGGCCGTTGTTGATCTGGAAGGCGACCTGGTTGCCGGTGCCGAGGATGTTCGCCTGCGAAACCGAGGCCTGCACGGTGAGTTTCTCCGCCGCGGAGTAACCAACGCCGAAGTTGAGCGTGCCGGTGTTGCGCTCCACAACCGTCACGTTGATGTCGACCTGGTCCGTGGTGCCGGGCACCGCCGGCGTTTCCATGGTGACATCGGAGAAGAAGCCGGTGCGCTGCAGGCGCTCCTTGGAGCGTGCAATCTTCTCCAGCGAATACCACGAGCTCTCCAGCTGGCGCAGCTCGCGGCGGATGATTTCATCCTGGGTCTTCTGGTTGCCCGTGACCGAGATGCGGCGCACGTAAACGCGGCGGCCCGGATCGACGAAGAAGGTGAAGCCCGCGACGCGTTTTTCACGGTCGAGGTCCGGGACCGGGTTCACGCTGGCGAAGGAGTAGCCATCGTTGCCGAGGCGGTCGGCGATTTTCTTGGTTGCTTCCACGATCTTCTCGCGCGAGAAGACGTCGCCCTGCCTGAGCTTGGCGAGGTCGCGCAGCTCCTGCTCCTTGGCGATCAGGTCACCGCTGTATTTCACCTCGCCGATGCGGTAGACCGGACCCTCGGTGATCGCGATGGTGATGAAGATCTTCTCGCGGTCGGGTGTGATCGAGACCTGCGTGGAATCGATGTTGAACTCGAGGTAGCCGCGGTTTAGGTAGTGCGAGCGCAGCGCCTCCAGGTCCGCCGTGAGCTGCTGCTTGGAGTACTGGTCGTCCTTGGTGAACCAGGTGAACCAGCCCGGCGTCGTGAGCTTGAGCGTGCGCAGCAGCTCCTTCTCGCTGAAGTCCCGGGCGCCGATGATGTTGATGTCGGCGATCTTCGTGACCGAGCCTTCCTCGATGTCAAAGCGCATCGCGACGCGATTGCGCTCGAGCGGGGTGATCGTGGTCTTGACCACGGCGCCGTAGTAGCCGCGGCTGGTGTACTGCCGCTTGAGCTCCTTCTCGGCGCGGTCGAGCAGCGACTTGTCGTAGATCTTGGATTCGGAGATGCCGGCCTGCTTGAGGCCGTCCTTCAACGCGTCCTTGGTGAATTCCTTGGCGCCGTCGATGTCGATCTGCGCGATCGCGGGGCGCTCCTGCACGAAGACGATGAGGACGTCGCCGTCGCTCTCGAGGCGCACGTCCGAGTAGAACCCGGTGGCGTACAGCGCCTTGATGGCGGCCGCGGACTTGTCGTCATCCAGGCGCTCACCCACCTTGACGGGCAGGTAGGTGAAGACGGTGCCGGCTTCGGTGCGCTGCACCCCTTCAACGCGGATGTCGCGGACAACAAATGGCTGGATGGCCATCGCCGGCAAGGCGAAGGCGAGCACCGTCGCGAAGGCGAGGCGTAATGAGAGCAATCGGGAACGGGTCAAAGGAGGTCAGCCCGTGAAGAGGCGGTTCAAGTCGTTGTAGAAGGCGAAGAAAGTCAGTCCCAGGAGAAGCGCGAGACCCAGGCGCTGTCCGATCTCCATGGTCTTTTCCGAGACCGGACTGCCCTTCGCTATTTCGGCGAAATAATACACCAGGTGACCCCCATCCAGCAGCGGAATCGGCAACAGGTTAAGCACGCCGAGGCTCACGCTTACCAGCGCGAGGAAGCCAAGGTAGGTGATCCAGCCCAGTTGCGCCGACTGCCCGGCATAGTCGGCGATCGTGATGGGGCCGGAAAGATTCTTCCAGGAAACGTCGCCCACGACCATGCGCCCGAGCATCTTGATGCTGAACACCGAGAGGTCCCAGACCTTGTAGGCGGCGCGCGGCAGCGCCTCTAGCGGGCCGTAGCGCACGGTGGTGGTGTATTTCTGGAACTGCGCCTTGGCGCCCTCCGGGATGCCCACGCCCATGCGGCCGAACTTGTTGCGCCCCTCGCTCACCACATCCGGCGTGCCGACGAGTTTCATCGGCCGCGCGGCGCGCTCGATGTCGAACTCGAGGGCGTTGCCGCCATTGGCCTGGACCTGCGCGGTGAATTCGTACCAGCTGGCGACGGGTTTTCCGGCGACCGCGATGACGCGATCACCCGGCTGGAAGCCCGCGCGTTCAGCGGGGCTGCCCGGCGCGATGGCGCCGAGGACGGCGGGCACGAACGGGCGGAACGTGCGCAGGCCGATCTTCGCGAACAGGTCCTTGTCGAGGTCCTCCTTGGATACCGAAGCGAGGTCGAGCGCGCGTGTGGCGCGTCCGCCGCCCGAGGATTCCACCTCCACCTCGACGCTGCCGCGCTTCACCGCTTCGCCCAGCAGCAGCCAGCGCACATCGGCCCAGGTCTGCACCGCTTCGCCATTGATCGAGCGCAGGATATCGCCGTCCCTGATGCCGGCGGCGGCCGCGGGCGTGTTGGCGGGCGGCGCGCTCACCACCGGCATGTCGCCCGGAAGGCCGGATACGAACAGCACCCAGTAGAGCAGGCCCGCCAGCAGGAAATTGGCGGCGGGGCCGGCGATCACGATGAAGATGCGCGCCCAGACGTTCTGGCGGTTGAAGGCGCGCGGGCGCTCGTGCACCGCCACTTCTCCCTCGCGCTCGTCGAGCATCTTCACGTAGCCGCCCAGGGGAACGGCGGCAACCGCCCATTCCGTCTGGTCGGGACCGCGGCGGCGCATCCACAACGTGCGGCCGAAGCCCACGGAGAAACGCAGGATCTTCACGCCGACGATGCGCGCGGCGTAGTAGTGGCCCAGCTCGTGGATCACCACGAGCACGCCGACGGTGACCAGGAACGACAGGACGGTAATGATTACGGAGCTCATGCCTGCATTCTAGAGCGCCGGGAGACGTAGCGGCGCGCCAGTGCACGCGCTTCGATATCGGCCGCATAGACCTGCTCCAGGGAAGCAAGGTCTTGCACGTCGATCTCGCCCAGCACACTTTCGATGATTTCGGGGATGCCGGTGAACCCCAGGCGCCCCTCAAGGAACGATTCCACCGCGATCTCGTTGGCGGCATTGAGTGCGGCAGGCGCCGTGCCACCGCGCCGGATCGCCTCCGAAGCCAGTCGCACACAGGGGAAACGCACCGTGTCGACGCGTTCGAATTCCAGCTTGCCGAGCGTGGTGAAGTCCAGCGGCGCCACGCCCGCCTCGATGCGCTCCGGCCAGGCCAGCGCGCAGGCGATGGGTGTGCGCATGTCAGGCTGGCCCAGCTGTGCGATCACCGAGCCGTCCAGGTATTCAACCATCGAGTGGATCACGCTCTGCGGATGCACGACCACTTGAATCTGCTCCAGCGGCGCGCCGAAGAGCCAGTGCGCCTCGATCACCTCGAGGCCCTTGTTCATCATCGTGGCCGAGTCCACCGAGATCTTGGGACCCATCACCCAGTTGGGATGCGCGCAGGCCTGTTGCGGCGTCATGCCCGCCAGGCGGTCCACCGGCGTGGTCCTGAAGGGCCCGCCAGAGGCCGTGAGCACCACGCGGCGCACGCCGGCGCGCTCGAGCTCTCCGCGGCGCCCGCAGGCGAAGCCTCGCGGCAGCGACTGGAAAATGGCCGAGTGTTCACTATCGATCGGCAGCAGCGCGCCGCCGCCCTCCCGCATCGCGGCCAGGAACAGCGGGCCGGACATCACCAGCGCTTCCTTGTTGGCCAACAGGACGTCCTTGCCCGCGCGCGCCGCCGCAAGCGTCGCCGGCAGGCCCGCGGCGCCCACGATGGCCGCCATCACCGCATCAATGTTCTCGCGCGTCACGGCCGCCTCCAGCGCATCGGCGCCGCACGCCACCTGCGTGGGTACCCCACGGGCGGCAAGCGCCTTGCGCAGCCTCTCTGCGGCGTCCGGGTCCGCCATCACGGCGTGGGCCGGGCGATGCTCGATACATTGGGTGGCCAGCAGCGCATCGTTCTTGCCGGCCGACAGCAGGGTGACCTCGTAGCGGCCCGGATGCCGCGCCGCGACGTCGAGGGTATTGCCACCAACCGAGCCCGTGGACCCGAGGACTGCGAGGCGTTTTCTCCCTCTCCCCTCGGGGTCCTGCGAAGTGGAACGTGGAGTGGAAAGCTGCGACGGGCCAGTCATGACGTAGCGTGCCGCGCGTAGAGCGCCAGCGCGGCCACGGGCAGCGTGGAGGTGAGCGAATCGATGCGATCGAGCACCCCGCCGTGCCCGGGCAGCAGGTTGCTCGAGTCCTTCAGTCCCGCGCCACGCTTCATCCACGACTCGAACAGGTCACCGGTCACGCTGATGGCTACCAGCACGAGCATCGCGACGATCACCACCGGGACCACGCCGGAGAAGACATGGCTGATGGGCGTCGGGCGCGAAGTCACGAACCACGCGAGCACCAGTCCATAAACCAGCACCCCGGCCATGCCCCCGTAGACGCCTTCCCAGGACTTGCCGGGGCTTATTGCCGGTGCGAGCTTGCGCTTGCCGAAGGCCTTGCCGGCGAAATAGGCGAAGACGTCCGCGACCCACACCAGAAAGGCGAGCGCCAGCAGCAGCCAGGCGCTGGTGTCGCGCAGCACCACGAAGGCGAGCCAAGCGGGCCACAGCACGATCCATCCGGCCACTGCGCACATCGACGGGTTGGGGCGAAGCTTGTTGGCGAGCCAGTACGGCGCGCCCACGAACCAGAACGCCGTCGCGATGATGAAGCCGGTCATGGCCAGGGCGACGAAATTGCCCGGCACCAGGCGCATGTACAGAAGCCACAGGAATGCGCCGATGGCACCGGAGGCCGCGAGGAACAGGCCCTGCGCATTCTGCGAGAAGCCGCACATGCGCGACCACTCCCACGCGCCCAGCAGCACCATGCCCAGCATGAAGAGCGCCCAGACCGATGCGGGTGCGAAGAACAACATGCCGAGGACAACCGGCAGGAGGAGAAGTGCGGTGATGACGCGGGTGCCGAGCAAAACTAGCCGGCCTCGACCGCGGATTCGGCGCGGGCCAGCTGCTCGCTGGTGCGCCCGAAGCGACGCTCGCGTTGGCGGAAGGAGGCAAATGCCTCGTTCAGCGCGGCCTTGCCGAAATCGGGCCACAGCGCGTCGGTGAAGTAGAGCTCCGAATAGGCGAGCTGCCAGAGGAGGAAATTGGAGACGCGCTGCTCGCCGCCCGTGCGGATGAAGAGATCCGGCTCCGGCGCATAGGCCATCGAGAGGCGCGCGGCGAGGCGTTGCTCGGTGATCGGCTCATCCGGCGCTTCGCGGCGGCAGCGGTCCGCAGCCTGCAGCATGTCCCAGCGCCCGCCGTAGTTGGCCGCGATGGTGAGCGTGAGTTTCTTGTTGTGCGCGGTCAGCTCCTCGCCGCGCCGGATGAGCTCGACGATGCCGGAATCGAAGGGCGAGAGGTCGCCGGCCACCTTGAAGCGGATGCCGTTTTCGTGGAGCTTGCCCACTTCCTGCTTGAGCGTGCGCAGGAAAAGCTGCATCAGGAAGGAGACTTCCTCGGGCGGGCGGCGCCAGTTCTCGCTTGAGAAGGCAAACAGCGTCAGGAAAGAGACGCCCTGCTCCGCGCACTCCTTGACCACTTCACGCACTGCCTCCACGCCGCGGCGATGCCCGCCGACGCGCGGCAGGAAACGCTTCTTCGCCCAGCGCCCGTTGCCGTCCATGATGATCGCGACGTGGCGCGGGACGCTGTCCGCCTCGGGGATCGATTGCGTGGAGCTGGTGTGCTCGGGCATGGCGGCATGGCCTAGACGGCCAGCAGGTCCTTTTCCTTGTCCTGCACCAGCTTGTCGATGTCGGCGCCGGCCTTGTCGGTGAGCTTCTGCACTTCCTCGCCGGCGCGTTTCTCCTGGTCCTCGCCGATCTCGCTCGCCTTGAGCAGCTCCTTGATGTGTTGCAACGCGTCGCGGCGGATGTTGCGCACGGCGACCTTGGCGTCTTCGCCTTCGCTGCGCACGATCTTGCCCATTTCCTTGCGGCGCTCCTCGGTGAGGGCCGGCATCGGCACGCGGATGATGTCGCCCGCGTTGGAAGGATTCACGCCGAGGTCGGAATCGCGGATGGCCTTCTCGATCGCCTGCGCCATCTTCTTGTCGAACGGCTGGATGGTGATGGTGCGCGCGTCGGCAAGCGTCAGGTTCGCAACCTGGTTGAGCGGCATTTCGGTGCCGTAGTAGTCGACACGGATCTGGTCGAGGATGCCGGTGTGGGCCCGGCCCGTGCGCACCTTCGAGAGCTGGTTCTTGAGTGTCTCGACCGATTTGGCCATCTTGTCCGTGGCCTGCTTCTTGATATCAGAAATGCTCATCGCCCCGCTGCCTCCTTTGCTTGACGGCATTGAGCGGCACCTGTGACCGCTCCAATGTGCCGTTCCCGATGCTCATTCTAGTTGTGAACCAGTGTCCCTTCGTCTTCACCCATCACGACTCTTCGCAGGGCCCCGTCCTTGAAGATGCTGAACACGTTAATCGGCAGCTTCTGGTCGCGGCAGAGTGCCAGCGCGGTTGCATCCATCACCTTGAGGTTCTTCACGAACGCCTCGTCGAAGGTGAGCTTGTTGTAGCGCGTGGCGGTCTTGTCCTTCATGGGATCGGCGGTGTAGACGCCATCCACCTTGGTCGCCTTGAGGACGATGTTGGCTTCCATCTCGCGCCCGCGCAGCGCCGCAGCGGTATCCGTGGTGAAGAACGGATTGCCGGTGCCGGCCGCAAAGATCACGACCTTGCCTTCCTCGAGGTAGCGCATCGCCTTGCCGCGGATGTAGGGCTCGCAGACCGGCTCGATGTTGAGCGCCGACTGCACGCGCGCCACGAGGCCCGCGCGGTTCATCGCATCCTGCAATGCAAGCGCGTTGATGACCGTGGCCAGCATGCCCATGTAGTCGGCCGTGGCGCGGTCCATGCCCGCCGCGCCCTGCGAGACCCCGCGGAAGATGTTGCCGCCACCGATGACAACGCCGATCTCGACGCCCATCGCGGAGATTTCCTTGACCTCGCGCACGATACGGTCAACCGTCTCGCGGTTGATGCCGAAGGAATCGTTGCCCATCAGCGCCTCCCCGGAAAGCTTGAGGAGGATGCGCTGGTAGGCCGGCTTGGCCGGCGGGTTCGAGTCTTCGCGCGGGGCGTCAGGCATCGTCAGTTCGGGCCTTTTGTCATCGCAGCGACTTCCGCCGCGAAGTCGCTCGCGGGCTTCTTCTCGATGCCTTCGCCCACCACCAGGAACTTGTAGCCGTTGAGCTTCGACTTGCGGCCGGCGAGCATCTTCTCGACCGTCTGCTTGTCGTCCTTCACGAACGGCTGGCCCATGAGGGTGTTTTCCGCGAGGAACTTGTTGAGGCCGCCATCCACCATCTTGGCGACGATCTCGGCTGGCTTGCCGGATTCAGCGGCGCGCGCCTCGAGGATCTTGCGTTCCGCGGCAACCGCATCGGCGGGGTACTGGTCCTTCGTCATGTACCTGGGCTTGGCGAAAGCGATGTGCATGGCGACATCCTTGGCGGCTTCTTCCTCGCCTTCGAGGTCGACCAGCACCGCGATCTTCGCGCCCGGGTGCACGTAAGGCACAACCGTGCTGGTGCTTTGCACCCGCGCGAAACGACGCACGGTGATGTTCTCGCCGATCTTCTGCACCAGTTTCTGGCGCGCGGATTCGACGCTTTCGCCACCGAGGTCGAGGCTGGCGAGCGCTTCGACATCGGCCGGGTTCTTTTCCGCAACCAGCTTCGCGACGCCTTCAGCGAACGCGATGAAATCAGGGTTCTTGGCGACGAAATCGGTTTCGGCGTTCACTTCCACCAGCGCGCCCAGTTTCTTGTCGGCGGAAAGGTAGGTGCCGATGACGCCGTCGGCGGCAACGCGCCCGGCAGCCTTCGACGCCTTGGCGCCGCTCTTGATGCGCAGCAGCTCTTCGGCCTTCTTGATGTCGCCGTCGGCCTCCCCGAGCGCCTTCTTGCATTCCATCATGCCGAGCCCGGTGAGGCTGCGCAGTTCCTTGACCATTGCGGCGGTGATTTCAGCCATGTGTTGCTCCATTGCTTTCCAGTTACGAAAAAGGGGCCAAAAGCCCCATTTTCTGCTCGGGGTCGTTGAACGGCACAACGTGTCCGTTCAAACGACGTTCCCGATATTTTTTTAGAAGTCTGCTATCTGCTTACTGCTTGGTTTCCTGGACTTCGACGAAGTCCTCCGTCGGCTGCGCCACCATCTCGCTGATGACCTGGCTGCGGCCTTCGAGGATCGCATCGGCCACGCCGCGTGCGTACAGGCGGATGGCGCGGGTTGAATCGTCGTTGCCCGGGATCACGTAGTCGACGCCGTCGAGCGAGTTGTTGGAGTCCACGATGCCGACGATGGGGATTCCCAGCGTCTTGGCTTCGGTGACCGCGATCTTGTGGAAGCCCACGTCAATGATGAAGAGCGCATCCGGCACCCCGCCCATGTCCTTGATGCCGCCCAGCGAACGCTCGAGCTTGTCGCGCTCGCGGGTGTTCATGAGCTGCTCCTTCTTCGACAGGCGCTCCATCGAACCGTCGGCGACCATCGCGTCCATGTCCTTCAGGCGCTTGATCGAGCCCTTGACGGTTTTGTAGTTGGTGAGCATGCCGCCCAGCCAGCGGTAATCGACATAGGGGGCGCCGGCACGCTGGGCCTCTTCCTTGACGATCTCGCGCGCCTGGCGCTTGGTGCCGACGAACAGGATCTGGCCCTTGTTCGCGGTCAATTGGCGGACGTACTTGAGAGCCTCCTGGTACATCGGGAGGGACTTCTCGAGGTTGATGATGTGGATCTTGTTGCGGGCGCCGAAGATGTACGGAGACATCTTGGGGTTCCAGTAACGCGTCTGGTGGCCGAAGTGCACACCGGCTTCCAGCATCTGGCGCATGGTGACGGACATTGTTTACTGCTCCTTAAGGTTGGCCTCCCCCGATGCGAACCCGAATTCCGCAGGGGAATCAGGACCTTAAAGTGCTCGGGGTGTGGATTTACGACTTTGTATCCGGGGCCGGGATTGGCTCCTGGATAGCTCACGATTATAGCCTGAAAAGGCCCTTCTATTCAAACGCTTCAGAAGGGCTGGCGGGTGAGCGCGCGGCGCTCGTTGCGACCAAAGGCTTCGTAGGTGAGCCAGGCCTTGTCGCGGGTCTCGAAAGCGATGGACGCGGCACCCACTCGGGTTACTACGACTTTCGCCGGATCGAAAGGCTCCCCCGAGTTAGGGCCATGCGTCGTATAGATGTCCCCAAAGAAATTCCATGCGCCGATGTTGCCGATAGTCTCCCAGCCAAGACGACCTTCCGGCATCACGATCCAGAGCGGTTTGCCCGCTTCGTCGTAGACATACCATGTCGCAAACGCAGTGGAAAATTGCTGGTTGAACGCCAGGCCCCAACCTGACTCCGCGGAGTTCCACCAGAGATCCGCGTAGTTCCCGGGCCTCCAACTGGTGGTTTCCTGCGTGCCGTAGAGCTGCCGAGTGATGCGTTTGGATCCTGCAACCCCTCCGGCGAGGACGTACGAGAAAGTGGCGGCGTTGCTGTCGTCGAAGCGCAACATGGCGTTTCCCGAGGACTGCACCGTGACCTTCAACGGATCGAAAGGCGTCTTGAAGTAGTCCGGGCCGGTTGTTATGTACATCGCGCCGCTGAGCGTCCGCCCGTCGGTCCACACGGCATCCGGCATCACTCGCCACAATGGCGCACCCGACTCGCCATATCCATACCAGACCACGAACACCCTCCCGCTGGCATGTTGGGTGATCGACCATCCCATTCCTGACTCCGAGGGGTTCCACCAGAGGTCGGAGCCGAGGGCCAATGCATCGGGCGCCACTTCGGAGCGGCGGATGCCGCCCCCAAAAACCGTCGCGCGAAGCAGAACGCGTTTGCCCGCCGCCATGCCGACGCCCGGCGTGTTCCGATCTTGATACTCCCACGGCCCTTGCAACGGTCCTTCCGGGTCGGCAATGCCCACCTGGCTCCAGGTTCGCGCTCGGTCCCTGCTCTCGAAGATCGCGCCTTCGCCTCCGAGGAAATAGGCGCGCCCGGCCTCTGCCGGATCCGCGAGGAGATGGCGATCCGGTCCCGGTATCGGAGAGTTCGCCCGCAATGTCCAGTTGGCGCCGGCATCCTCGGTGACGAACGCGCGCGCCTGCTCATCATTGCGAACATAGACAATCCGCGCATCGCGCTGGTCGATCACGACCTGCCTTACCGTATCGGTTCCGACTGTGAGCACCTGGTCCCAACGGGTGCCGCGGTTGTCGCTGCGGAACACGGCATTCCTGGTAGCTGCGAACAAGACATCCGGCTCGGAAGTCGACACCTGGACGAACCCCAGTCCGGACCCATTTTCCTTGCCGTCGATGTCGGTCCACGTCCGCCCCGCATCCACCGACCGCACTGCGCCCGAACCTTCGTAGATGCAGCCAGCCGAACACAGCGCAGGGATCATCCGCGTTGCATAGAGCACATCGGGTTCAGCGGAGACCCGCAGGTTTCCCAACCACTTTCCGCCTACTTCGAGCTGCGCCCGCATCATTTGCCAGGTTGCACCCCCATCCAGCGTTCGATGCAGCGCCGGGGTTTCCCCGAAGCCCTGCTCGATCAACCGCCCGGAAGGAAACACGAGGGCATAGAAGAGATTCTCGTCGACCGGCGAGGCCATGAAGCGTGCGGGGCGCTGGCCTCCAACGGTAAATTCGGTCCAATGCAGTCCGCCGTCGAACGACCTGACGGGGTCGGCATCGTTGCGCCGCGCAAGCAAGACAATGGGACGCTGGCCGCCCATGACGACCTCGACGGCTTCCGGCTGTCCGATCCCGTCCCACGCAGCATTGGTTGCCACCGCCTGCGCGTGGACGCTGGCCAGCGCGGCAATCGCCGACACCAGCAGGGCCTTGATGATCGTGATTCGCGCTCTCATTTGTTAATCATCCTCCGATTGGACCGCGCCGGGATCCTCCATCCGGCATCCCCGCCAGACGTTATAATTACGCCATGGAAGCAAGAGCCACCAACCCCGGAATCCACATCAAGACCGCGCAGGAGGTCGAAAGCATGCGCGTGGCCGGCCGCCTCGCCTCGGAGGTGCTGGATTTCATCACCCCGCACGTGAAACCGGGCGTGACCACGGGGCAACTGGACCAGCTCTGCCACGACTACATGGTCAACGAGCAGAAAACCATCCCTGCGCCGCTCAACTACGCGCCACCCGGGCATCGTCCCTATCCCAAGTCGATCTGCACCTCGGTCAACCACCAGGTCTGCCACGGCGTGCCCGGAGACAAGGTGCTGCGCGCGGGCGACATCGTGAACATCGACATCACGGTCATCAAGGACGGCTGGCACGGCGATACCAGCCGCATGTTCTACGTGGGAGAGCCTTCGGTGCAGGCACGCCGCCTGTGCGAGGCCACCTACGAATGCATGTGGAAGGGCATTTCCATGGTCGCCCCGGGCGTGACGCTTGGCGACATGGGTGCGGCCATCCAGAAACATGCCGAATCGATGGGCTACAGCGTGGTGCGCGAATTCTGCGGCCACGGCATTGGCAAGCGCTTCCACGAAGAGCCGCAGATCCTCCACTACGGCCGTCCCGGGCAGGGCCTGCGGCTGGTGGAAGGCATGATCTTCACCGTCGAGCCGATGATCAATGCCGGCAAGCGCGACATCCGCCAGATGAACGACGGCTGGAGCATCGTGACCGCGGACCACTCGCTCTCCGCGCAGTGGGAGCACACCGTGCTGGTCACCGCCAACGGCTTCGAAGTGCTGACCGTCTCGGTCGGCACGCCTACCCCGCCCGCGTTCGCCACCGAAGGCTCGCGCGCCCCGGCCTGAGGGCACGAGGCGTCGCGTGCCGATGAATTCCGAAGTCTCCCCGCAAGCGGCGCTCGCACAAGCGCGCGCATGCATGCGCGCCCGTGACGTCGAGGGCGCGGCACTCATCCTGGAAGCGCTCCTCACCCGCCATGACGTTGCCGAAGCCGCGCTGATGCTGGGCGCGCTACGGGCAGGGCAGTCGGATTTTGCGCGCGCACTGACGCAGATCGAGAAAGCCTTCCGCCTGCAACCGTTGCAACCTCCCGGCGCGCGCCTGCTCTACGCCAACGTGCTGCTGGACTCAGGCGATGCGCAACAAGCGGAAGCGCAGGTGCGAGGCGTTCTCGCACTACCCGCCCAATCCCCCGCGGGTGAAGCGCGCGCGCTTTTCCGGCTGGCGCGGCGCTTGTCCCTCGCCCTCTCGATCGAGATGCTGCAACGCTCGGTCGCCCTCGATGCCTCCAACGCCGACGCCTGGAACGACCTCGGCAATGCGCTCGCCAACATCGCTTTGCTCGAGCCCGCGCGCGACGCGTATCGGGCGGCCCTGCGTGCTGACCCGGAATACCACCAGGTCGAAAGCAACCTGCTGGTGACGTTGCACTACGACCCGGACGTCGATGCGGACACGATGTTCGAGGCGCACCGCGGTTGGGCGCGGCGGCATGCGGCAGGGATAGCGCCATTGGCGCTGCCCGCACGCGCGCCGTCGCAGCGCCTGCGCGTGGGTTTTCTTTCGCCGGCCTTCACGCCCGGTCCCACGGCGGCGTTCCTTGCGCCGCTGGTGAAACACCTCGATGCGATGCGCCACGAGCTCTTCGCCTACAACGTGGGGCCCGAGGACATCGATGCCCGCCTCACGGCCGCCATCACCCATTGGCGTCACGCTGCGCTGGACGACGACGAAAGCCTCGCGCGGCAAATCGCTGCGGATTCACTCGACGTGCTGGTGGACCTCGCCGGCCACACGCCGGGCGGGCGACCCCTGGTGATCGCGAGAAAACCGGCGCGCGCGGTGATCGAGTGGCTCGACTACTTCGACACCAGCGGGCTTGATGGCGTCGACATCATCGTCGGCGATCCGGTATCAACCCCTGCCAATACTGCGCAGCGCTTCACCGAACACGTGGTGAACATCGATCCGTGCCGCTTCTGCTTCGAGGCGCCGGCCCATGCGCCTGCGGTAGCGCCATCACCTGCCGCGAAAAACGGCTACGTGACCTTCGGCAGCTTCAACCGCCTGTCGAAGATGCCAGCGCCGGTGCTCGCCGCATGGGCGCGCATCCTGCACGGAACACCGGCATCGCGCCTGCTGGTGAAGAACAATGCGCTCGCCGACGCCGCCACCCGCGAGAACTTTGTACGCGCCATGCAGGGCCACGGTATCGCGCGCGATCGCATCGAGCTGCGCGGGCCCACGCCGCATGCCGCGATGCTCGCCGAATACGCGGACATGGACATCGCCCTCGATACCTTCCCCTACAACGGCGGCCTCACGACCTGCGAGGCGTTGTGGATGGGTGTGCCGGTGCTCACGATCCTCGGTAACGCGATGATCAGCCGCCAGAGCGCGTCGATGCTCGCCGCCGTGGGCATGGAAGACTGGATCGCCCGCGATGTCGACGAGTTTGTGCGCAAGGCGACCGATTTCGCATCGCGGGCGGGCGAACTTTCGATCTCGCGCGGAAAACGCCGCGAAGCCATCGCAGCCTCCCCCCTCATGGATGGACCGCGCTTCGCGCGCGCCTTCGCCGCCGTGCTCGACGGCGCAGCGCGATGATGCAGAATGAAGCCATGAACGAGGCCAGCACCGCCGTAGCCGAGCCGGATAGCGCAAAGGCGCTGCCCAGCGGGCAGGAGCGCTCGTGGCTCAAGGCCCAGCGCGAGGAGCTCTTCCGGCGCTACT
The DNA here is from genome assembly GCA_039915735.1 of Usitatibacter sp. Classification (GTDB taxonomy): domain Bacteria; phylum Pseudomonadota; class Gammaproteobacteria; order Burkholderiales; family Usitatibacteraceae; genus Usitatibacter. The sequence continues at coordinate 90,761 of JBDSMR010000183.1, forward strand.
TCAAGCACCCCGACCCGCAGGAGAACCTGGCGCGCAACGCGGAGGCCGTCGATACCGTCCTGCGTTCGCTCTGGTCGCGCAGCGTGAGGAGCGATGACACGGAAATCGCACTCGTGGCCGTCGGCGGCTACGGCCGCGGCGCGCTCTTCCCGCATTCCGATGTCGATGTCCTCGTGCTGCTGCCTGACGGCCGCAAGCCTGACGCCACGGTGGAGGATTTCATCCACGCGCTCTGGGACGTGGGCATCGAACCCGGCCATAGCGTGCGCACCGTGAGCGAATGCGTCGAGGAAGCGGTGAAGGATGTCACCGTCGACACCAGCCTGCTCGAATCGCGCCTCATCGCCGGCAACCCGGCGCTGCTGCTTGAGCTGGACGCGCGGCTGCGCCGGCGCCGCGATGTGCACGCCTTCGTGGTCGCCAAGTTCAACGAGCAGAAACGCCGCCACGAGCGCTTCCAGGAAGCCGCCTACAACCTCGAGCCGAACATCAAGGAAAGCCCGGGCGGATTGCGCGACCTGCAGATGGTGATCTGGCTGGCGCGCGCGGCGGGATTCGGCACCTCGTGGAAAGCGCTTGCCGACCGCGAGCTGATCACCACGGCGGAAGCCTCGGCCATCAACACCAACGAACGCATCCTGCAGGACCTGCGCATCCGCCTGCATTACCTCGCCGCACGGCGCGAGGACCGGCTGGTATTCGACCACCAGATAGAAATCGCGCGCAGCCTCAAGCTCAAGGGCAAGGTCGGCACCGCGGCATCGGACGAGCTGATGCGGCGCTACTACCTCGCGGCCAAGGCGATCTGGCGCTTCAACCAGATCCTGCTGGCAAATATCTTCGATGCGGTTGCGCCGCGTTCGGAGCGCAAGACGCGCAAGATCGACGACGAATTCCAGGCCGAGAACCACACGCTCGAGATTCGCGAGGCAGATCTCTTCGAGCGCCGCCCCGGCATGGTCCTCGAGGCGTTCCGCCGCCTGCAGGACCACCCCGAGCTGCTGGGCTTGGGGCCTGTCACGCTGCGCGCCCTCTCGCGCGCGCTCCCTCGCCTGGGCAGCAACTTCCGCGCGAGCCCTGAAAACCGCCGCCGCTTCATGGAGATCATGCGCAGCGAGCGCCTCACCTGGACGCTGCGCCGCATGAGCCGCTACGGCGTGCTCGGCAAATACATTCCCGCCTTCGGCCGCATCGTTGGCCAGATGCAGCACGACCTCTTCCACGTCTACACCGTGGACGAACACATCCTGATGGTGATCCGGAACCTGCGCCGCTTCCGCATCCCGCGCTTCGACCACGAATACCCGCTGCTGTCGCAGCTGATGCAGGAGTTCGACCGCCCCGAGGTGCTTTACTGCGCGGCGCTGTTCCACGATATCGCCAAGGGCCGCGGCGGTGATCACTCGCACCTCGGCATGGCGGACGCCGCGCGTTTCTGCAAGGCGCATGGGCTGGCGAAGGCCGACGCCGAGCTCGTCGTGTGGCTGGTGGAGCAGCACCTGGCGATGTCCTCGATCGCGCAGAAGCAGGACCTGAGCGATCCGGAGGTGATCTCCGCCTTCGCGACGCAGGTGGGCGACGAACGCTCACTGGCTGCGATCTACATCCTCACGGTGGCGGACATCCGCGGCACCAGCCCCGCGGTGTGGAACGCGTGGAAGGGCAAGCTGCTCGAAGACCTCTTCAAGCGCACGCGCCGCCTGCTGCGCGGCGAAACCGACTACGCGGCGTCCGTGATCGCGGCGAAGAAGGAGGAAGCGCTGCGCATCTTCCGCCAGTACGTGCCCGGGGAAGGCCGCCACGAGGCGTTGTGGAAGAACCTCGACGACAATTATTTCCAGCGCTTTGAATCCAGCGAGACTGGCTGGCACACGCGGACGTTGTGGAACCGGGTCACGCCCGACAAGCCGATTGTCCGCGCGCGCCTGTCACCGGTGGGCGAAGGCCTGCAGGTGATGGTCTACGCGCCCGACCAACCGGGCCTGTTCGCGCGCATCACCGGGTTCTTCGAGCGCCTGCAGTTCGACGTGGCCGCGGCCAGGATCTACACCACGCCGCACGGCTTCGCGCTCGACTCGTTCCAGGTGCTCTCAAGAACGCGCGGTGGCGAGCACTACCGCGAGCTGATTCAGAAGATCGAAAGTGGATTGGCGGAGCGTATCGCCGCCAATGCGCCGATCGAATCGCCTCCCGCCGGGCGCGTCTCGCGCTGGGTAAAACATTTCCCGATCGATCCGAAGGTGGCCTTCGTTCCCGACCGCCGCCCCGGCCGCTGGCTGGTGACACTCAGTGTCGCCGATCGACCGGGGCTGCTCTCCGCCGTCGCGCGCGTGCTGCTCAAGCACGAGCTCAACATCATCGATGCCCGCGTCACCACGCTGGGCGCACGTGCCGAAGATGCTTTCGTGGTGAATGGCGCGGTGGCCGAGGACGTGCTGGCACGGGAGATGGTGGTGCGCGAACTCTGCGCGCTCACGATGGCCTAGGAGCCGGCCGGGGCCATCGCCTCGAGCAGTGCGTCGCAGCCGGCGACGTTGGCGATATGTGAATCGTGCATGCGCTTCAGGGCCTCGCGCACTTCGCCATTCGCGATGTGCGGCAGCGCCGCCGCGATGCGGCGCGCAACCCATGACTGGCCGCGGTTGAGGAACTCGAGGCGTTCACGCGCGCCTTCGATCGCCAGCGCCTTCTGCAGGAAATCGCCGGTCGCACCGCTTACTTCGGCGCCGCTGCGCCGCAGCAGCCCCATCAGCACCGCGCAATTGCGGCTCTCGTCCTGCTGCACGCAGGTGAGTAGCGCCCGCGCCTCGGTGCCCAGCGGCAACTGCTCGAGGTACACGTTCAGGACCTTGGCTCCGGCGCGTTCTGCTTCGAGCAGCGTGTTGAGCAGCACCGCGACATCATTGGCCGGCAGCTTGCGCCGGCGATCGAGGATCCGCGCCGCGATGCGCGCCACGTCCGCCAGGCGCTCGACCAGCCGCAGGCCGGCCAGCGTCACTTCATGCACTCCCCTTTCGGTGACGATGAAGTCCATCGGGATGTCGTGGGGTTGCGGGTGGATGGTGTGGATCCGGCTTGCTTCGCGCCCGACACCGATCTTGAGGGGCTGCGGCGACAGCGCGGCGAGTGTGCGATCGAAGTAACCACCGCCGTATCCCAGCCGGTAGCCCATCGAATCGAATCCAACTGGCGGCACCAGCACCACGTCGGGCACCAGCACGGGCGATCCCTGCGGCACCGGGAGGCCGAAAACTCCCGGCGCGGTCTCCACGCCGGGCCACCACTCGCGGAATTCCAGGGGTTCGGCCTTGCGGACTACCACGGGAAGCGCGCCGCGGCAGTGCCGCTCGCGAAAGCGGTGCACGGCGACGCGCGGGTCGAATTCGCCCTTCATTGGCCAGTAGAAACCGATGGCATGGCCCTCGAGCGCGCCGGCAAACCCATGCACCAGGGTTTCCGTCATGCGTTCGTCGAACCGGCGGCGCTCCTCGGGCGCCAGCGCCTCGCGCCTGGCCAGCAGCAACTTGCGTTCAGCGGCGCGCCAGGCGCCGGCGTCCATGTTTTCGGGGCTCATCCTGCGATCGTGGCGCAGGGCAACGCAGAAGTAAAACGAATATTATTGCCGTTTCAATGCAATTTCCTGCATGGATTGGGTTACTCATGGACATCACCCTCGCGCGGACTTTCCTCGAAATCGTCGACCGCGGCAATTTCATGCGCGCCGCCGAGCGTTTGCATGTGACCCAGACCGCGGTAAGCGCGCGCGTGCGCACCCTGGAGGGGCTGCTGGGCCGGGCGCTTTTCGTGCGCAACAAGTCAGGCGCCACGCTCACGGGCGCGGGTGAAAACTTCGTGCGCCACGCGCGTACACTGGTGCAGGTGTGGGAGCGGGCACGTCACCAGGTGGCAATACCCGCGGGCAAGCGCGCGCTTGTCACGGTGGGATGCGAAGTGAGCCTGTGGGACCCCCTGCTACTGGACTGGCTGCTGTGGATGCGACGCAGCGCCCCGCAGCTCGCGCTGCGCACCGAGGTTGGGGTGGCGGGAAGCCTGCTCGACCAGGTCGCGCACGGCACGCTCGACATCGCGGTGGCTTACGCAC
>JBDSMR010000004.1:0-32463 GCA_039915735.1 Usitatibacter sp.
CGCTGGACCATGCCGCATAGATTCTGGAGACCTGCTGCGAACCAATTCACCATCATGTTCGGCGATCGATTCACGATTCCCGACGCTGAACTGTGACCAACCCCGATCTCGCACACAAAAATACTGATAGGCCCGTAGTTCGAGGCCTTTGTTCCAACACCCCGAAACGAACAGCTTTTGGTTTTCCTCTTGTGTTGCCTCTGTGTCCTCTGTGTTGACGGCGGGAACGTTCCGAAAACAAGTCAGTCGGCCTTGTCAGGCGACTGCAGGCGGCGCACGCCGCCTTCGACGGCCCGGAGCTCGATGATCTCCGCTTCCTGCGAGGTGGAGCCGAGCTCCTTGAACTTGCGCGCGGAGACCAGCACGCGGCTTTCGAAAGACGCGATCGCGGAGTTGTAGCTGTCGGTCGCAGTGGTGAGGCCCTTGCCGACACGCGCCAGGTGGTCCGCCATCACGCCGAGGCGCGAATGCAACTCCTGCCCGAGCTGGCTGATCTCGCGCGCATTCTCGGCGATGCTTTCCTGGCGCCAACCGTAGGACGCGGCCTTGAGCAGCGCCATCAGCGAGGCGGGTGACGCGATGATCACGTTCTGTCCAAAGCCGCTGTCGAGGAGATCCGGATCCGCTTCCAGCGCGGCGCTGTAGAACGCCTCGCCCGGGATGAACATCACGACCACTTCCGGCGTGGGCTGGAACTGCTCCCAGTAGCTCTTGCGCGCGAGAGACTCGAGGTGGCGGCGCATGTGCTGCGCGTGCAGCTGGATCTTGGCCTTGCGCAGTTCGTCCGAGGTGGCCTCATGCGCTTCGAGGTATGCGGTGATGGGCGCCTTGGAGTCGACCACGATCTGGCGATTGCCGGGAAGTTTCACGATGAGGTCGGGACGCAGCTTGCCATCCTCCCCATCTCCAGACTGCTGCTCGACGAAATCGCAGTGGAGCATCATGCCCGCCATCTCGACCACGCGGCGCAGCTGGATCTCTCCCCAACGGCCACGCACATGCGACTGCCGCAATGCGCGCGTGAGGTTGCCCGTTTCGTCACGCAGCTGGTTCTGCACCTCCGCCATCTGGGTGAACTGCTGGCGCATTTCGCCATAGGCCTGCTCGCGCGCCTTCTCGAGCGCACCGATCTTTTCGTCCACCTTGTCGAGCGAAGCCTTGACCGGGGCCACAAGCGCGTCGATGGCAACCTGGCGCTTGTCGAGGTCGCTGCGCGCGCCCTGCTGGAATTCATTCAGCGCTGTTTTTGCGAGATCGAGGAACGACTGGTTGTTGCTCTTGAGCGCGTCGGCCGAAAGTGACTTGAAGGAGTTCTCGAGCGCCTGCTGCGCCTCAAGCACCAGCTTGACCTTCTCCTGGCTTTCGACGCGTTCTTCCTCCAGCCGCGTCTGCAACTGGCGGGTGCGCTCCTCCAGCTGCGCCGCGTGCTGAACCGATTCCAGCAGCTGGCCACGCAGCTGCACGGTTTCACGCTCCAGTTCTGCGGCTTGCACGCCCATGCGATTGGCGTGGTCGCGCGCCGAATCCACCTGTGATTCCAGGGCGGCGATGGCGCCTTCCGCCGGGGCGGTGGGCGCGAGCATGCGCGCCATGACAAATCCCACTACGGTGAAGATCACGCCCACGAGGGCGATCAGCAGTACGTTTTCCATGCGCTCATTCTGGCACCAAAGAAGCTCACCACGTGAGCCCGACCTGTAACACCGGGGACAGACCCGCTTTCGCTTAAAAGTTGTGCAGGCTCGCTGTCGCCCCTTTCGGGCCGCGGCGCGTTCTTGGCAATCATGCCGCGCCGATCACGCTTCCTGTTTGCCGGACACCCACTGCACGTCGTCCAGCGCGGCGTGAACCGGGAGCGTTGCTTTGCCGACGACGCGGACCGTGCGTTCTACCTCGGACTGCTCCAGGAATTCCTCCCGAGGTCCGGATGTGCGTTGCACGCATACGTGCTGATGACGAACCACGTGCACCTGCTGCTGACTCCCGCGGAGGACAATTCTGCGGCCGCGCTGATGAAAGCCGTCGCCCAACGCCACGCGCAGCGCTGCAACAAGCGCTGGCGGCGCACCGGTCCCTTCTGGGAGGGCCGCTTCAAGTCGTCGCTCGTGGATTCGCACGGCTATGCGATCAATTGCCACAGGTACATTGAGGAGAATCCCGTCCGAGCGGGAATAGTTCGACACCCCGCCGAACACCGCTGGTCGAGTTTTAGCGCGAACGCCATGGGGGTGCCGTGCGGCTTCCTGACGCCGCACCGCACGATGGAAGCACTGGGCTCGGAGCCTTTCGAAAGGCGCATCGCCTACCGGGCGCTGTTCGACCAGCCGCAGCCGGAGGAGGAACTGGCGATGTTCCGGCAATCCCTCAAAAGCGGCCTGGCGGCGGGATCGCCGGAATTCATGGAGCGCGTGTCCATCGCAAGTGGACGACTGGCGACGCGGCGCAACCGCTGGACAGAACCCGCCTAAAAAAGAGGCGAAAGCGGGTCTGTCCCCGGTGTTACAACTAGGCCGCTTCGCGCGATGCGCGCTTGCGATCGTGCTCGCTGAGGAAACGCTTGCGAAGGCGGATCGATTTCGGTGTCACTTCCACCAGTTCGTCGTCTTCGATGAATTCCACCGCGGACTCCAGCGTGAGCTGGATCGGCGGCGTGAGGACCACGTTCTCGTCCTTGCCGGCGGAGCGCACGTTGGTGAGCTTCTTGCCCTTCACCGGGTTCACAACCAGGTCGTTGTCGCGGCTGTGGATGCCGATGACCATGCCGACGTACAGGCGCTCGCCCGGGGAGACGAACATCTTGCCGCGCTCCTCGAGGTTGAAAAGCGCGAAGGCGACGGCGTCACCCTGCTCGGAGGAGATCAGCACGCCGTTGCGACGGCCCGGCAGCGTCGTGCCGACGGGGCCGTATTTCTCGAACACGTGGCTCTTGATTCCGGTGCCGCGCGTGAGCGTCATGAATTCCATGTGGAAGCCGATGAGGCCGCGCGAAGGGATCGAATAATCCAGGCGCACGCGGCCCTTGCCGTCCGGGACCATGTCGGTGAGCTCGCCACCACGGCGGCCGAGCTCTTCCATCACCTTGCCCTGGTTGGTGGTATCCACGTCAACGGTGAGGCTTTCCCACGGTTCCTGCTTCACGCCGTCGACTTCCTTCACCACGACACGCGGCTTGCCCACCGCGACTTCATAACCTTCGCGGCGCATGTTCTCGATCAGGATGGTGAGGTGCAATTCGCCACGGCCGGAGACGCGGAAGACGTCGACATCGCTGGTGTCCTCGACCTTGAGGGCGACATTGGAGAGCAACTCGCGCTCGAGGCGCTCGCGGATCTGGCGGCTGGTGACGTATTTGCCTTCCTGGCCCGCGTAGGGCGAGGTGTTCACCTGGAAATTCATCGTGAGCGTCGGCTCATCCACGCCGACCATCGGCAGGCCTTCCTGCGTCTCGACATCCGAGTAGGTGGTGCCGATGACGAAATCCTCGATGCCGGTGACGGAAACGATCTCACCCACCGAAGCCGCCTGCGTCTCGACCTTTTCCAGGCCCTGGAACGTATGGAGAATGCCGATCTTGGCTTTGCGCACCAGCTTGTCGCCGGCCATGATCGCGACTTCCTGCCCCTTGCGAATGGTGCCGCGGCGAATTCGCCCGACCGCGATGCGGCCGAGGAACTTGGAGTAGTCGACAGCGCTGATCTGCAGCTGCAGCGGCGCTGCCGGATCACCTTTGGGTTCCGGCACGTACTTGAGCACCGCGTCGAAGAGCGGGCGCATGTCGGTGCCGACCTCGTCCACCTTGAGCGAGGCCCAGCCGTTGAGCGCCGAGGCGTAGATCACCGGAAAATCCAGCTGCTCCTCGGTGGCGCCCAGCTTGTCCATGAGATCAAAGGTCTGGTCCACGACCCAATCGGCGCGCGCGCCGTCGCGATCGACCTTGTTCACCACCACGATGGGCTTCAAGCCCTGGGCCAGCGCCTTGCGGGTGACGAAGCGCGTCTGCGGCATCGGGCCTTCCACGGCGTCGACCAGCAACAGCACGCTGTCCACCATCGAGAGCACGCGCTCCACCTCGCCGCCGAAATCCGCGTGGCCGGGGGTGTCGACGATGTTGATGTGCACGCCGTGGTAATCCACCGCCGTGTTCTTGGCGAGGATGGTGATGCCGCGCTCCTTCTCGATGTCGCCCGAATCCATCACGCGCTCGACAATGTGCTGGTGCTTGGCGAAGGTGCCGGCCTGCTGGAGGAGTTTGTCGACGAGGGTGGTCTTGCCGTGGTCAACGTGGGCAATGATGGCGATATTGCGAAGCGGGCGGCTCATGATTCTCGGATAAATTTCAGGAATTTCAACATTTTAGCATTCCAAATGCTGCGACGCATCATCTATTTCGCATCCAGTCCGCGGTCTTCTGGAAAGCCTGTCCGAGGGCCGTCCTAAGGCCTTGAGGCACATCGGTTTCTTCCATCGCCTGGCGCATGCACGCCAGCCACTGGTCGCGTTCGACCTCACCGATGGCGAACGGCAGGTGGCGCGCGCGAAGCATCGGGTGTCCGTACTTGTCGGTGTAGAGCGGCGGGCCGCCGAGCCATCCGGAGAGGAATTGGTAGAGCTTCTCGCGCGCGACCTCGAGGCTCGAGCCGTGCACCTTGCGCAGCTGCTCGTAGGCGGGATCCAGCTCCATCAGGTCGTAGAAGCGCGTGACGAGCTCGCGCACCCTGGCATCGCCGCCGATGGCGTCGTAGTGGGTGGGCAGGTTGGGTTCGGCGGGGTTCACCGGATCACGCCGCCCTGCCCCGCCGCTCGATTGCCTCATGGCGCTCGAGCGTGCGTCGGGCGCGCTCGACGATCGGGATGTCGACCATCTTGCCGTCGACCTGGATCGCTCCCGCGTTGCCCGTCTGCGCCTTCTCGAAGGCTTCCACCACGCGCCGCGCACTGCCTACCTCGTCTTCCGAGGGCCGGAACTCCTCGTTGAGGATCGCGATCTGCGACGGATGGATCACGGAAGCGCCGCTGAAGCCGATGCGTCGCGAGCGGCGCACGACGGCGCGGAAGGCATCGAGGTCCTTGAAGTCCGCGACGGTGCCGACGAAACCCAGCGGCAGCACACCCGCGGCGCGCGCGGCGAATACCACCTGCTGCTTGGGATAGAAGAGGCCTTCGGGTTCGGGCACCATGCCCGCCGAGAGCGCAAAGTCCTCGGAGCCGAGTGTCAGCGCCACGATGCGCGGGTGTGCTGCGGCGATCTCGTGGATGCGGAAGAATGCCGCCGCGCCCTCGATCATCGCGACGATGCGCGTGTGGCCCCGCGCCAGACCGCGCTCGGCCTCGAGCTCGTCGAGCACCTCGGCCACCATGTGGACGTGCTCGGGGCTCTCGGTCTTGGGCAGCATGAGGCCGTAGACGCCGGCGCCCACGATCGCCTCGAGATCCGCAAGGCACAGGCGCCACTGGCGATTCACGCGCACCAGCACGTCGGCGCCGGAGCGCGCCACGCGTGGCGCCGCCGCGGTGACGAGCGTGCGCGCGTGGGCCTTGTCCTTCGGCAGGATGCTGTCCTCGAGATCGAGGATGATCACGTCGGCGCCGCGGGTGTGCGCGGCCTCGACGAACTTCTCCACGTTCACCGGCACGAACATCATCGAGCGCCAGATCGGCAGCGCGTTCTTTACATCCATGAAATTCCCCCTGGCCTGAATCAGATGACCTTGCGTTGCCGCAGCTCGCCGAGAGCCGCGGCGTCGATGCCGAGGCGCGCCAGCACTTCGTCGGTGTGCTCGCCCAGCGCGGGCGCGGGGCGTCGGATCGCCCCCGGCGACTCCGAAAGGCGTGGCACCGGCGCGTGCATCGGGATCGTGCCCATCTGGTCGTCGGGCATGTCGACGAGGATGCGGCGCGCCTGCACGTGCGGGTCGGCCATGAACTGGGCGATGTCGTACACCGGCGCCGCGGTGATCTCGTGTTTCTCGAAGAACGCCATCCCCTCCGCGAGAGTGTGCGCGGCGATGAAATCCCGGATCGGCTGCTCGGCCGCCTCAGCGTGTGCCACGCGTGCCGCGTTGGTCTTGAAGCGCTCGTCCTCCAGCATCCAGGCAACGCCGAGGGCGGTGTAGAGCCGCTGCACCATTGCCTGCATCGAAGCGGACATCGAGATCCAGCGGCCGTCCTTCGTAGCGTAGACGTTGCGCGGCGCAGCGGTGTTCGAGCGGCTGCCGGTGCGCGGGCGGATGGCGCCGGTGAGCTGGTAGATCGCGGCCTCAGGCCCGAGGATCGAGAACATCGGGTCGAGCAGCGGCAGGTCGATCACCTGCCCGCGCCCGCCCGCATCGCGATGGCGCAGCGCCGTCATCACCGCGAAGGCGCCGTAGAGGCCCGCGATCATGTCGGCGAGCGCGAGCGGCGGCAGCACCGGCTCGCGGTCCTCGAAGCCGTTCCTGGCGGCGAATCCCGACATGCCTTCGACCAGCGTGCCGAACCCGGGCCGGAAGCGGTACGGGCCGTCCTGCCCCCAGCCGGAGATGCGCACCACCACAACGCCTGGGTTGCGCGCCAGCAGCACCTCGGGGCCGAGGCCCATCGCCTCGAGCGTGCCGGGGCGGAAGTTCTCGATCAGCACGTCGGCCTTCTCCAGCAGGCGCAGCAGCAGCGCCTTGCCATCGGCCTCGCGCAGGTTGAGCGTGACGCTCTTCTTGTTGCGCGCGTACACCTTCCAATAGGCGCTCACGCCCTCGACGCGCCAGTCGCGCAGCGGATCGCCCTTGCCCGGATCCTCCACCTTGATGACCTCGGCGCCGAAGTCAGCGAGCTGCAGGCTCAGCATGTTGCCCGCCACCAGCCGCGTGAGGTCGAGGACCACGAGCCCGTCGAGCGGGCAACTCGCTTCCGTCTCGAACGGCGTCATGCGGGGACCGCGCTTTCCTTCGGAAAAAGCACGCAGGTGGATTCGGGAATCTCGACCCACGCCTCGTCGCCTTCGAGGCTGCGGTCGGATTCCACGCGCAGCGGAGTGCCGCCCACGTCCAGCAGGTATAGCGTGCGCGCGCCGAGGTAGCTGCGCCCCGTGATGTGCGTGCGCAGGATGTTCTGACCGTCGCCCGGCGGCGGCGCGGCGTGCAGGCCGAGCCTTTCGGGGCGCAGCGCCACCAGCACCGCCGCCCCGTCGGCAAATGGCTTCACGCTCGCCGCGGCGATGCGCTGCCCGCCCGGGAGCGCCACGATCACCCGGCCCTCGCGCGGCGCGCCCACCACGCGCCCTTCAAGGAAGTTGCTGCTGCCAATGAAGTCCGCGACGAAGGGATCGGTCGGATGGTCGTAGATCTCCTGCGGCGTGCCGAGCTGGCTCACGCGGCCGCGATTCATCACCGCGATGCGATCGCTCAACGCCAGCGCCTCCGCCTGGTCGTGCGTCACGTACACCGTGGTGAGCCCAACCTGGCGCGTCACCTGCGAGAGCCACACGCGCGAGCGCTCGCGTAGCCGTGCGTCCAGGTTCGACAGCGGCTCGTCGAGCAGCAACACCTTCGGCCGATACACCAGCGTGCGCGCGAGGGCCACGCGCTGCTGCTGCCCGCCCGAGAGCTGGTGCGGATAGCGGTCGGCGAAAGCTTCCATCTCCACCAGCTTCAGTGCCTCGTTCACGCGGGCGCGCCGCTCGGCTTTCGCGATGCGGCGCAGCTTGAGCGGAAACTCGCAGTTGCCCGCCACCGTCATATGCGGCCAGAGCGCGTACGACTGGAACACGAGGCCGCAGTTGCGCTGCTCCGTGGGCACGTTGCGGCCGGTGACGGCATCGAAGAACACCTCGCCGCCCACGCTGATGCGCCCGCCCTGCGGTTCGTCCAGCCCGGCAAGTGCCGCGAGCGTGGTCGACTTGCCGCAGCCGCTCGGCCCCAGCAGCGTCACGAACTCCCCGTCCGCGATGGCGAGGCTCACGTTGTCCACCGCCGTCACCTCGCCGTAGCGGCAGGTGAGCCCCTCGATCAACACATCAGCCATAAACACGCACTCCGAAAGCGATTCGTATGCCGTAGACGAAGACGAAGGTGAGCAGCACCTGGAGCAATGCCAGCGCCGCCACCGGGCCCGCGTCGCCCTGGATCCAGAAGCTGAGGAGCGTGGTGCCGATCACCTCGCTGCCGGGAGCGAACAGGAACACCGCCGTGGCGTAATCCTTGAAGAAGCAGATGAAGAGCACCGCGAATACCGAAAAGAGCGCCGGCTTGAGCAGGCGCATCAGCACCGCCCACGAGGTGGTCCACCAGTCGGCGCCGGCCACGCGCGCGGCGCGATCCAGCTCCGGGCTGATCTGCAGCAGCGCGGGCGCGACCGCCCCCAGGCCCGTCGGCAGGTAACGCATGGTGAAGGCGAGCACCAGGATCGCGATGGTGTTGTGCAGCACGCCGAAGAACGGGAACACGATCATCGCCCAGAGGAATCCCAGCCCGACCACGAGCCCGGGAACCGCCCGCGGGTAGAGAGCGATGAACTCGAGCGCGCGGGCGTGGCGGAAGGGGGAGCGCTGCGTGATGATCGCAACCAGCGCCACCAGCAATGTTGCGAGCGCGCCGCCGAAGAACGCGATGCCGAGCGAGTTGGTGATCGAGCGGATGTAGGTCGGCGACGAGACGATCATCTTCATGTGGTCCATGGTCCACAGATCCCAGATCGGCACCAGCGGCGTGAGGAAGCTCGTCACCGCGCGCAGCGCGAGTCCGCCGATCGGCGCCACCACGCCAAGTAACACGTAGAGCGCGAGCACGAACGCCACCGGCCAGCGCAGCCAGCCGAGCGGGAAGCGCCGCGGCCGCGACGCCTTGCCCTTCACCGTCACGAAGCGCCCGATGTTGGTGAGGAGCTTGCCTTGCAGCCACACCAGCAGGGTGACAATCGCGAGCAGCGCCACGGCGACCGCGCCGACGAGGCCGTAGTTGGGCGTCGAGGCGCCGATGCCCTCGTCGTAGAGGAAGGTGGAGAGGAAGTGGATGCCGACCGGGCCACCGAAGATGAGCGGCACCGAGAGCAGCTCGAGGGCGAGCGTGAAGTTGAGGATGGCGCTATAGACCAGCGCCGGGCGCATGAGCGGCAGCGTGACTGCCCACAGCGTGCGCATCGATCCCGCCCCGGAGACGCGCGCGGCATCCTCGAGCGCCGGGTCGGCCATGCGCGTGGAGTTGAGGCAGTAGAGGAAGGTGAGCGGCGCCTCGCAGATGGCGGCCACCACTGCCATGCCGAGCATGGTGTAGAGGTTCCACGGCGCGCCGCCGACCGCCGCCTGCATTCCGAGCGTGAGATATCCCGATGGCCCGTACATGATCGAAAAGCCGAACGCGAGCACGAGCTGGGAGAGGTAGAGCGGCCACAGCAGCAGCTCGCCGAACACCTTGGCACCTGGCACGTCGGTGCGCCCGACCGCGATCGCCGCACCCGCGCCGATCACGAGCGCCAGCAGCGTGGTGAGGGTGGCGAAGACGAGCGAGTTGCCCACCGCCTCGCGCACCGTCGCGCTGGTGAGCAGCTGCACGTAGTTGCCCGCGGTGAACTGGCCGATGCCGTCGTAGAGCGGCTTCGCCATCAGTGACTGCATCACCACCGGGACGAGCGGAGACAGCACCAGCACCGCGGTGAAGAGCATGACCGCCCATTGGAGGGCCTTGCCGCGGTCCACGCGCGGAGCGCGCGCGGCCGCGGGTGCGGGCGCGATCGACGTCATCGCGAAGCCGTCATCACATCCCGAACGTCTTCTTCCAGCGCTCCTGGAAGGCCTGGCCCTTGGTCATGACGTCGTCGTCGTACTCGACACGCACCACGTTCTCTTCGCCGCCGACCGCCTTCACCACGCCTTCGTAGGTGGGGCGCGGCACCTCGTTCGCCTGCACGTCGCTGCGGTACGGCGTGAGGCCACCCTTGCCGAAGCCCACCTGGCCCTCGTGCGACAGGATGTAGTCGAGCATCAGCTTGGCCGAATTCACGTTGGTGGTGCCCTTCGGGATCGCCATGCCGCGCAGCACGATCGGCGTGCCGTCGCTGGGATAGGCCCAGCCGAGGAGCTTCGCGCGCGCCGGATCATTGAGCTTCGGGAACAACACGATGCCCGAGACGAAATACGCAATCTTGTATTCGCCCGAGGTGACCTTTTCGACCATGGGGCCCGCCGAGCGCTCCGGGCGCACCACCTTGCCCAGCGTATCGAACTTGGCCCACGCCGCATCACCGTACTTCTTGGTGTACGCCCAGTTGATGTTTAGGCCGAAGGCCTCGGTCGCCGCATTGTAGGTGGTGACCTTGTTCTTGTAGTCGGCGGTGTGGTCCTTCGCCAGCTTTGCGATGTCGGCAAGGCTCTTCGGGCGCTGGTTCTCGGGCACCAGGGCGTTGTTCCACACGATCACCATCGGGTCGGCCGAGACCGTGTAGAGGCCCTTGCGTGGCACGCTCCACTTCGGCAGCTTGTCGATCTCGGGCGAGGCGTAGTCGACCACCTCGCCCTTGGCGAGCAGCTGCAGCCACTTGTCCACGGCGCCCGCGATGATGAGGTCGCCGGTGCGGGCACCGGAAGCACGCTCCGAGTAGTAGCGCTCGAACACCTCGCTGCTGCCGAGGTCGAGCGTCTGCACCTCGATCCACGGGTACATCTTGCGGAAGCCTTCGAGCACCGGCTTCCAGTTGTATTCGGCCATGATCGAATACACGACCAGCTTGTTTTCCTTCTTCGAGCCGTCGACGATGCTCGAATAGGACTTCGGGTAATAGTCGGGAACCTTCTGCGCCTGGGCGGCAATACTCGCCGGAAGCGTGGCCGCGAGGGCGGTGGCGGCGAACAGCACTGCGGCGATCGAACGCCGTGACGGGTTGCGATGCATCTTGTCTCCTCCGGGAGTATTTTGTCGAGCCTTGAAAGACTAGCAGAATCTCCGCCGCAGGCGGGCGGGCGGCCTCATTACAACCGCGCTGGGAACGGCCGACTGCTTCCCGGCGCGGGACGGAGTGCTCACGGGCTACTGGATTCGCAGCGAGCCGTCGCCTGACGGCGATGGGCATAATGCTGAATCCTTCCGTCTACGCCTGAACCGCTTGCCTCTCCTCGCCCTCAAGATCGACGTCGATACCTTTCGCGGAACGCGCGAGGGCGTCCCGCGCCTCATCGAAACTCTCAAGCGCCACGATGCCGGCGCGACCTTCCTCTTCAGCCTCGGCCCCGACCACACCGGCCGCGCCATCAAGCGGGCGCTGCGCCCGGGGTTCATGCAGAAGGTCGGGCGTACCTCCGTGGTCTCGCATTACGGCGTGAAGACGCTGCTCTACGGCACGGTGCTTCCGGGCCCGGACATCGGCAAGCGCTGCGCGGCGGGGATGCGGGGCGTGCGCGACGCGGGCTTCGAGGTTGGCATCCACACCTGGGACCACGTGAAGTGGCAGGACGGCGTGGGCAGCGCCGACGCGCGATGGACCCACGAGCAGATGGCGCGCGCGAAGGACCGCTTCCACGACATCTTCCACGCCGACGCGCAGGTGCACGGCGCCGCGGGCTGGCAGATGAACGTGCACGCGTACCGCCGCACCCAATCGCTGGGGTTCAGCTACGCCTCGGACACGCGCGGCACGCACCCCTTCATGCCGGTGGTACGTGCGGAGGTTGTCGCGTGCCCGCAATTTCCGACCACGCTTGCGACCCTCGACGAGTTGATCGGCCTGGACGGCGCCACCGAAGCAAACGTCGCGGAGCACGTCCTGCTGCGCACCGTGAACCGGCGCGATCATGTCTTCACGCTGCATGCCGAACTGGAAGGCATGAAGCTGCTGGGCGCATTCGAGAAGCTGCTGGAAGGCTGGAAATCCCAGGGCTACAAACTGGTCGCCATGCGCGAGCTGGTAGCGGCTTATCCGGCCTCGAGGCTGCCCCTGCACAGCGTGATTGACGCCACCCTGCCCGGCCGCTCGGGCACCCTGGCGGTCCAGGGGCCGGAATTCCTGCCTACCGGCTCATCCCCATAGCTTGCGTTTTTGAAGGAGTACGTTCACCATGGGTTGTGGCTATGCGACCCATTGGCTGTAACGAAAACGTAGGAAACGGATGACCGATCGAGCATCCCTGCCCGACTTCGAGCTTCCCGCCACCGGAAACCAGCGTTTCCAGCTTTCCGCCTTCAAGAACCATCCCTTCGTCCTGTATTTCTACCCGCGCGACAACACGCCCGGCTGCACGGACGAAAGCCTCCAGTTCCGCGACCTGCACCCCGAATTCGTGAAATCGAAGGTCGCCGTCTTCGGCGTCTCCCGCGATTCGCTGAAGTCGCACGAAAGTTTCAGGAAGAAATTCAGCTTCCCGTTCGAGCTGCTGTCGGACGAGGAGGAAAAGGCCTGCACCATCTTCGGCGTGATGAAGATGAAGAACATGTACGGCAAGCAGGTCCGCGGCATCGAGCGCAGCACCTTCGTGATCGATCGTGAAGGCCGCATCGCGCGCGAGTGGCGTGGCGTCAAGGTCCCCGGGCACGCGCAGCAAGTGCTCGACTACGCGAGGACCGCCGACCTTTAACCCTTTCTTCCACCACCCCGTTCCCACCAGATGCCCAACGATCCCCTGAGAGACTCCTCGCGGCCAGTTGCGCAGGACAACGATGACCCGTCCTCCAAAGAGGAGGTAAGAACGATGCAACGCAGAAGGGAACGAGAAACACCGGCCCGCCAGCCCAGGACGGCGGCCACCAAACTCTTCGTGCTCGACACCAACGTGTTGATGCACGATCCGACGAGCCTCTTCCGGTTCGAGGAGCACGACATCTTCCTGCCGATGGTGGTGCTGGAAGAACTCGACGACCACAAGAAGGGCATGAGCGAGGTCTCGCGCAACGCGCGCCAGGCCAGCCGCTTCCTCGACGAGATCGTCTCGCAGGGCGGGCCGATCGAGAAGGGCTACGCGCTCAAGGCGAAGTCCACGGGCAGTGAAGCCGGCGGCAACCTCTTCCTGCAGACTCACTCCGTCAGCGTGGAGATACCGGATTCGGTCGCTTCCAAGAAGGCGGACAACGTGATCCTCGGGGTCGCGATCCACCTCAAACAGAAATTCCCGAAGCGCGAAGTGGTGCTGGTGTCCAAGGACATCAACATGCGCATCAAGGCGCATGCGGTCGGCATCCCGGCCGAAGACTACTTCAACGACAAGGTCCTGGAGGACACCGACCTCCTCTACTCCGGCAGCATGCAACTGCCGGCGGACTTCTGGGACCGCCACGGCAAGGACATGGAGAGCTGGCAGGAACACGGCCGCACGCTCTACCGCATCCGCGGACCGCTGGTGCCGTCGATGATGGTCAACATGTTCGTCCACCACGAAGGCGACAAGCCCTTCCTCGCCCTCGTCAAGGAGACGCGCGGCAAGACCGCGGTGCTGCAGACGCTGAAGGATTTCTCGCACAACAAGAACAACGTGTGGGGAATCACGGCGCGCAACCGCGAGCAGAACTTCGCGCTCAACCTGCTGATGGACCCGGAGATCGATTTCGTCACGCTCCTCGGCCAGGCCGGCACCGGCAAGACGCTGCTCACCCTGGCAGCCGGCCTCATGCAGACGCTCGACTACAAGCTCTACAGCGAGATCATCATGACCCGCGTCACCATCCCGGTGGGCGAGGACATTGGTTTCCTGCCGGGCACCGAGGAAGAGAAGATGACACCGTGGATGGGCGCCCTCGAGGACAACCTCGACGTGCTCATGCGCACCGATGACGAGGCGGGAGATTGGGGCCGTGCCGCAACGGCGGACCTCATCCGCAATCGCATCAAGGTGAAGTCGCTCAATTTCATGCGCGGACGCACGTTCATCAACAAGTACCTCATCATCGACGAGGCGCAGAACCTCACGCCCAAGCAGATGAAGACGCTCATCACGCGCGCAGGCCCCGGCACCAAGGTCGTATGCCTGGGCAACGTCGCGCAGATCGATACTCCCTACCTCACGGAGGGATCGTCCGGTCTCACCTACGTGGTCGACCGGTTCAAGGGCTGGGGCCATTCCGGCCACGTGACGCTCATGCGCGGGGAGCGTTCGCGCCTCGCCGACCACGCCGCGGAAATCCTGTAGCGCACGATCGGTGGGGGATCTATCCCCCCCGCCGGTCGGATTCCGTGAACTGCATCACATTCTTCGTGTCGCAGATCGGACGCAATGGGGTTTGACTGCGTTGTCGCCATTCGACAACATTAGTTAGGCACTACGACACTGCGCCGACAGACGCGTGGGTCGCTATCAGGCGCACACGCACTTCCCGGAGGAATCGCCATGCGCCTGCTCGCCCTTGTTTCATTGATTTTAATCGGCATTTTCCCGGCCGCCACCTCCGCCCAGCTCAAGATCGGCATCTCCGGGCCACTCGAAGGCAGCAATGCCGGCTCGATGCTGGAGCTGGTCAAGGGCGCAACAATGTACGTCGACCTGATCAACCAGGCCGGCGGCGTCCATGGCAAGAAGGTGCAGATCATCGCCCGCGACGACAACTTCGAGGTCAGCAAGACCGTCGCCGTGGTGAAAAAGCTGATCGAGGACGACAACGTCCTGGCGCTCATGCTGGTGCGGGGAACGCCGCACAACGAAGCCATCCTGCCGCTCATCGCGCAGCACCGGATCGCGCTTGTCGCCCCCTCCACCGGCGCCATGGTGTTCCACAAGCCGGTCAATCCGTACGTCTTCAACGTCCGCACCGCCTACCAGCTCGAGGCCACCAAGCTGGTCGCGCTGCTGAAGACCGTGGGCATGGAGAAAATAGCCGTCCTGCACGTCGATGACGGATTCGGCCAGGACGCGCTCCAAGGGCTCAAGACCGGTTTCATGGACTCGAGCCTGCTGCCCGCGGCGATCGTGCCCTTCGATCGCAAGCTTGCCGCCAAGGACAACACCGATTTCATGAAGCCGGTGCTGCCCCAGCTGCTCAAGTCAGACCCGGGCGTGATCGTGATCGTAGGCGCCGGCCTCGCGGTGAAAAACGCCATCGTGGCGATCCGCGCCGCCGGCTCCAGCGCCAAGATCGCGACCATGTCGAACAATGCGTCCACGGCGTTCATCAAGCTGCTCGACACCAACGCCCGCGGCGTGATCGTGAGCCAGGTGTTTCCCGACGAAAAGAGCCTCACCAACGCCTTCGTGCGCGAGGCGCAGCAGACCGCCTACAAGAACAAGGTCACGCTCACGCCCGGCATGATGGAGGGTTACGCCGCGGCGAAGGTGATGGTGAAGGCGCTTCGTGAAGCCGGCTCCAACCCCACGCGCGCCTCGGTGATCGCGGCGCTCAATTCGATGAATAGCTTCGACCTGGGCGACATCACCATCCGCTATTCGGCGACAGACCACACCGGCCTGGACCTCACCGACCTCTCGATCATCACGAAAGACAAGGCCTTCATGCGGTGAGGGTCGATTGCCCGGGCGGCGAGAAGGTTGGTGCGCCGATTTTTTAACGCAGAGGAACACAGAGGAAAAACAAATACTGATAGTGGTTCGCGATATGGCAAGTGTCATCTCGAATCACAATCGATTTTGCTTTCCTCTGTGTTCCTCTGTGTCCTCTGTGTTAAAAAATCGGCGCTGGAATCACCCCGCTGCCCGCCACTCAGCCGGCCTGCTTGCGGAAAAATCCCGCGAACACGCCGATGGCGCGCTCGATATCGGCTGCGTTCACGTCGAGGTGCGTGACCAGCCGCATCTTCGGCCCCGCGAGCGCCGTGACCTGGTTGGCAGCGAGGTGCGCCTTCAGCCCCTCGACCGATTCCCTCGGCACGGCGACAAAGACCATGTTGGTCTGCACCGGATCCACATGGAGCCCTAATGCCGCGAGGCTCGTGCCGAGACGCTGCGCGTTGGCGTGATCCTCGGCGAGGCGAGCGACGTTGTGCTCGAGCGCGTACAGGCCCGCCGCGGCGAGGATACCGACCTGGCGCATGGTGCCGCCCAGCATCTTGCGGATGCGCCGCGCGCGCCCGATGAATTCCCTGCCCCCTACGAGGATGGTGCCTGCGGGAGTTCCGAGCCCCTTCGAAAGGCAGACGGAAACGCTGTCGAAGCCCTCGCACAACTTGTCTTCCGCCACGCCCAGCTTGACCGCCGCGTTGCAGATGCGCGCGCCGTCGAGGTGGATGAGAAGCATGCGGCGGCGCGCCAGCGCGATGGCATCTGCCATGTAAGCGCGCGAAAGGACCTTGCCGCCGATGGTGTTCTCGAGTGTTATGAGCTTGGTGATGGCGAAATGCGAATCGTCCGGCTTGATCGCGCCTTCGATATCGCCGAGCGCGAGGCTGCCGTCGGGCTGGTTGGTCAGCGGCTGCGGCTGGATCGATCCCAGCACCGCCATGCCGCCCGCCTCGTATTTGTAGGTGTGCGCATCCTGACCAACGATCACCTCCTCGCCGCGCTGGCAATGCGCCATCAACGCCGCGCAGTTGGACTGCGTGCCCGAGGGAAAGAAGAGCCCCGCCTCGAAGCCGAAGCGCTTCGCGGCGACCTCCTGCAGGCGGTTGACGGTGGGATCGTCGCCGAAGACGTCGTCACCGACTGGGGCTTCGGCCATGGCACGGCGCATCGCTTCGCTCGGCTGGGTGACGGTGTCGCTACGCAGGTCGATCGTTTTCATCCTTCCCCCCGGGTCACCAGGGCGGTACCAGGCCCGCGCGCGTCGACCCTGAAGCGCGAGACCAGCTCTGTGAGCTGGCCCGCCTCTTCCTTGAATGTCACGGCGGATGCCGCCGCGTCACTTACCAGCTCGGCGTTTTTCTCCGTCGCGCCCTGCAGCTGGGCAAGCGCGCGCGAAACGCCTTCCACGCCGCTTGACTGCTCGCGGGACGCCACGGCGATGACACCGATGAGTTCGTTGACCTCCTCAACACCCGAGGTCACCTCGTTGATGATCCGGCCGGCGTCGTTCACCAGCTTCGAACCCTTGTCCACATTGGCAACCGACGCATCTATCAGCTGCTTGATCTCGCGCGCCGCAGCGGCCGAACGCTGGGCGAGGCTGCGCACCTCCGCGGCGACCACCGCGAAGCCGCGCCCCTGCTCACCCGCGCGCGCCGCCTCGACCGCCGCGTTCAGCGCGAGGATATTGGTCTGGAACGAGATGCCCTCGATCACCGCGATGATGTCCACGATCCGGCGGGCACCCTTGTCGATGTCACCCATGGTGGCCACGGCCTTCTGCGCGGCCTCCGATCCCTTGCGCGCCACCACGGTGGCACCACCGGCGAGCTCGCTCGCTCGGCGGCAGCTGTCGGCGTTTTCCCTGACGGTAGATGCCAGCTGCTCCATGGCCGCCGCGGTTTCCTCGAGGGTCGACGCGGCTTCCTCGGTGCGCTGCGAAAGGCGCACGTTGCCGATCGCCAGTTCCTTGGCAGCTTCGCTCGCCGCGCCAGCGCTGCGGCTGGCTTCACCCACGATCTCGTTCAGGTTGCGATGCACCTGGGTGAGTGAGCGGTAGAGGCTGCCAAGATGACCCAGACCCTCGCGGTTGGTGGCGGTGATCTCGTGCAATTCCGGCAGGCGCCCATGGCGCAGGTCGCGCTCCGACAGCAGGTCGGTCACTCGATGGATGTCCTGCCACGCCGCATCGGTGGTCAGCACCAGCGCGGCCAGGTAATACACCGCGAGCGAGAAGGTCACGCCGACGCCCAGCGCTGCCCAGCCCCAGCCAGGGGGATTCGCCACCATCAGGATGGCGAGCGGCACCGCCATGAGCACGGCCAGCAGCGTGTGCTTGGCCTTGTAGCCCAGCGCCAGCAATGTCGACAGCGGTGCGAACAGGTTGCCCATCAGAAGAGTTCCACTTTCTTGTCCGCTGGGAGCGTCTTGTCGGCGGCGGCGGCGCCCGCCTCGTCCAGCTTGCGGCCGTCTGCCTCCAGCGCTTCCTTGCCGGAGCGCGGCTGGAACGCGCTCTGCGAATAGGCCTTCACCGCGCGATAGAGGTCGCGTTGCAGCAGCGCGCGTGTCTCGTGCGACAGCGAGGAGAGCGATTCCACCGCGGCGCCCAGCGTGGGCTTGTGGCGCTCGAGCTTCTGGCGCGTGATGTCCTGGAACTGCATCGCCACGATGATCTGGTTGATGTCCTTCTGTATCTCCACCGAGAGGTCGTTGATGCGGTTGAGCGTCTGCTCGATCTGGCGGGTCTGGGCGATGGTCGCGCCGTTGAGCGTCGCGATCTCGCGGGTGGCCACCTCCACCGCGCGGCGCGCTGCCTCCGCCACCTGCGTGGTGCGCTTGTTGCCGGTGCGCACCTCGTCACCGATGCCGTCCAGGCCCTTGCGCGTCTTGCGCGTGAGGTCATGGGCCTTCTCGCTGATGGCGCGGATGCGGTCCGTCATCTCGACGAAGTCGCGTGGGTTGAGCGTCTGCGAAGTCATTGCCACCGAACTGTCGAGCGCGATGCGCGAGATCTGCGAGGCCATGTTGCGCAGGCCGTCGATGGTTTCCTCCATCACCTTCGCATGCTCGGAGACGCGCTTCTGGTGGTTGGCCATCTCGTCGGCGGCCTGCGAGAAGCCCGTCATGTGCGAGGTGACGTTCACCAGTTGCGTGTCATACGCCTTGATGAACTCCGGCAGGGATAACAGGCCGGTGCCGCCGCCCTCGCCCTGAAGCAGCGACATCGCGGCTTCGGTCTGCTCGTTGGCCTTGGCGACCACCACGCGGAAGTTCTTGCTGATCTCGTTGACCGCCGTCTCGGTCAGCTTGATGACTTCCTCCACGGAATCGGTGAGCGTCTCGAGCTTCTTGCGGTTGGCCTGTGAAGCCGAATCCCAGCGCTCGAGCATCGTGTCGACCCCGACCACGGTCTGCTGGAAGATGCGCATGCGCTTGCGCCACTTGAGGAACGGCTCGTCGGCGGGGACCAGGCCCGGGGCGACTTCGGTGTTCACGTCCTTCTCTATCAGCGCCAGGGCGATCAGCGCGGCGATCGGGACCAGTGCGAGGGAGATGCCCAGCGCCCACATCGGCACCAGGTAGGACATCCACAACCAGGGAAGGAACAGGACCACCACCAGCGCTGCGAGCAGGTAGGGGTGGCGGAGTACGAATCTGACGTAGCGGCTCACGGCCTCTTCTTGGCGGACTCCGCCGCCTGGCTCAACACATTGAGCTCGCCGCTGGAGAGGAACTTCTCGATGTCGAGCAGGAGGATCATGCGCTCACCCTGCGTTGCCAGGCCCGCGATATAGGAGCTGTCGACCAGCGCGCCCAGCTGCGGCGTAGGCCGGACTTCGCTGGCTGCGAGCGCCACGACATCGGAGACACCGTCGACCACGATGCCAACGACGCGCCTGGCGATGCGCAGGATGATCACCACCGTGAACGAGTCATAACGCGGCTCCGCAAGGCCGAACTTAACGCGCAAATCGATTACCGGGACGATGATGCCACGAAGGTTGACGACTCCCTTCAGGTAGGCCGGCGAACCCGGGATGGCGGTCACCTTCTCGTAGCTGCGAATCTCCTGGACCTTGAGGATGTCGAGGCCGTACTCGTCCTTGCCAAGAACGAAGACCAGGACTTCGCGCGTCGCCTCGCGCGATGCGGCGCGTGTTTCTACCATGGCCTAGAACTCCTCCCAGTCGTCGCTTCCACCGGCAGCCGCGGCGGGCGTGGCTTTGCGGGTTGCCTGGATCGGCACGCCGCGGTTGGCGGACAACGCCGGAGCGCGCGGCGCCGCGACACGCGGTTGCACGGCTTCCTCGACCTCGTGCTCGTCCGAGACGCGGTCGTCGATCGTGAGGCGGAAGGCGCTCACGGCGCGCACCAGCGATTCGGCCTGCTGGCGCATGCCTTCGGCGGCGGAAGCGGACTGCTGCACGGCGGCAGCATTCTGCTGCACCACCTTGTCCATCTCGGTCACGGTCTTGTTGACCTGCTGAACGCCACGGCTCTGCTCGGCCGAGGCTTCCGCGATCGACCCCATGAGGTCACTCACGCGCTTCACGTCGATCACGAGGTTCTGGATGGTGTCGCCAGCCTGCTCCACCAGCTGGGTGCCGGTCTCGACCTTCTGCACCGACTGGCCGATCAGGTCCTTGATCTCCTTGGCGGCGTTGGCGCTGCGCTGCGCGAGGCTGCGCACCTCGGAGGCAACAACCGCGAAGCCGCGTCCCTGCTCGCCGGCACGCGCGGCTTCGACCGCGGCGTTCAGTGCGAGGATGTTGGTCTGGAAGGCAATCGAGTCGATCACCGAGACAATGTCGGTGATGCGCTTGGCGCTGTCGCTGATCTCGGTCATCGTCGTGACGACGCGAACCACTTCGGCGCCACCCTGCTCCGCGCGCTTCGAGGCGTTGCGCGCCAGTTCGTTGGCTTCCTTCGCGTTGTCGGCGTTCTGCTTCACCGTGCTCGCCAGTTCCTCCATGCTGGCGGCGGTTTCCTCGAGGCTGGAGGCCTGCTCCTCGGTGCGTTGCGAAAGGTCGGTGGTGCCGGCCTGGACCTGCCCGGACGCGGCGACCACGGCCTCTGCCGAAGCGCGCACATGGGAGACAACCTCCGTCAACGCCCTCTTCATCCCGTTGAGCATGCGCAGCAGGTGGCCCGCCTCGTCATTGGATGACGAGCGGATCTCCGCGGTGAGGTCACCTTGCGCAATGCGGTCCGCAAAGCGCACGGCGTCGCCGATCGGTCCCAGTACCGAGCGGCGAATGAAGAGCCAGATGCCGATGAGCGCGCCGATCATCACCACCACGATGCCCACCAGGGCAAAACGATAGATGCGCTCGGCGCCCTGCACCGCCCGCATCACGCCGGCGCCCCCCATGTCCGCGGCTTTCTCGGCGGCCAGGCCGAGCGTCTGCAGCGGGATCTTGTCGGCGTCCTCGACCACCTTCTGCGCGGCAGGCACGTCGAATGTCTCCTTGTACGACGCGTAGGCCTTGCGATAACGCTCGCCCGCCAGCTTGTGCGAGGCAAGGAAGCCCTCGAGTCGCGTGCGCACTTCCTCGTGGGCCGTGCCAGAGCGCGCCTCGCGGATGTTCTCCTGCGTGTCCTTCTCGAACTTCAGGACATCGTTCCAGTGCTTGTCGATGCCACCCGCGTCACGGCCCGAAAGCAGCATCGCCTGCCATTCCTGCACCTGCTGCTGGAAACTCAGCTGCGAGCGCAGGATCTGCTGCTGCACGAGGAAGTCCTCGCGGCTGATCCGGTCGAGGTCCTGGATCGAGGCGTAGACGCGCGATAGCGCCACGCCCGCGAAACTGCCCGCGAAGAGCATCGCGGCGGCGGCGATCAGCATGACTTTGAACTGCAGGCTGGAGGTTTTCATCGTCGCATTGTGTCCGTCAGAAAAGTGTCACGTTCTTGGAGCCCATGAGCTCCGCGAGGGCGCCTTCGGCATGAATCAGCCGGTCCGCCATGACATTGAGGAAAGCGAGGTGGAACTTGCGCGTCACCTCCGGCGAAGCCAGCCAGAGGACATCGGGATCGATCTCGATCACCGCGCAATCGGTGACCGCGGTGAGCGTGCTGAAGCGCTTGGCCCCGGAGCGGCGCAGGAACGAGGTCTCGCCCAGCACCTCGCCCGAGCCGCGAATGGCAAGCAACGTGCCGCGACGCTGCACGCGCATCTGGCCGCGCACCAGCACGAAGAATGAATAACCGGGATCGTCCTCGCCCACCAGCTGCGAATTGGCGCGCACGTCGAACCAGCGGCCCATGGGCTCGACCTCGGCCAGCTCGGCGGGCGTGAAGTCACGGAAAAACGGCAGGTGGCGCAGCGCCTCGACGCGCGACTCGGCCGTCGTGAGCTGCTGTCCGGGCGAAGCTACCAGGCGCAGGTCCGCCGCGAAATCCTCCCAGGTGGCGTAGCGCATCGCCGGGTCGCGCGCCGTGGCACGCGCGAAGATCGTATCCAGCAGCGGATTGATGTCGGCACGCGCCTTCGAAGGTGCCGGCAGGTTGCCCAGCAGGATGCGCGTCATGAGCGCCGCCGGCGTGTCCGGCGGGAAAGGCAGCGCGCCGGCGAGCATCTTGTAGAGCACGATGCCCATCGAGTAGATGTCCGACTGCACCGAGGCGGGCTTGCCTTCGAGCTGCTCGGGCGCCATGTACGCGGGCGAGCCAACCACCATCTGGCGTGTGGCGTCGAACTGCAGGTTGGTGAAGGCCACGCCGAAGTCGGCCACCTTCACTTCGCCGTCGGCATCGAGGAGGATGTTGGCGGGCTTGAGGTCGCGGTGCACCACGCCGTTGGCGTGCGCATAGGAAAGCGCGTCGCAGCACTGCTCCAGCAGGCGCGCGATGTGCTCCGGCTCGAGCACCGTCTCCGGCGTGCAGAAGCGGTCGAGGCTGCCTTCCTTGGCGTACTCCATCACGATGTAGGCGCGCTCGTCGTCGGTGGCGGCGTCGTAGACCTGCGTGATGTTGGGATGCGTGAGGCGCCGCGCGAGCAGCGTCTCCTTGAGGAACAATGACCGGAAGAGCTTGCGGTCTTCCTCGTTCAGGCGATGGTGGTCGTAGAGTTTGATCGCCACGTCGCGCGCCGGGAAAAGCTCGCGCCCGAGGTAGATCGTGGCGGACGCGCCACGGCCGAGGATGCCCATGATCTCCCACGAGCCGATGCGCGTCGGAGCCGCGCCCGCTTCGCTGGCCGGAGGCACGGACGTCTTGAAGCTCACGCGCGCTCCTCCCGTACCCGGCGCATCAAATGATCCACATCCAGGAGCATGATGCTCACGCCATCGCGGGAGCCGATGCCGGCCAGCGCGGCGCCGATGGCGCGTTCGCCCAGCTCCGGTGCCGGGACGATTTCGTCTTCAGCCAGGCCGAGCACGTCGGAGACGCTCGAAACGGCGAGCCCCACGAGGCGGCGGTCGACGTTGAGCACGATGGCGCTCGACTTCGCGAGGTCGATCGGCTGGGGGAAGCCGAACATCAGGCCCAGGTCGACGATCGGCACGATGGCGCCGCGAAGGTTGATCACGCCGCGCACGAACAGGGCGACATGGGGGATGCGCGTGACGCGGTCGATCTCGCGGATCTCCTGCACTCGCAGGATGTCGATTCCGTAGCTCTCCTCGCCCAACGTGCAGGTGAGGAACTCGCGCCGCACGCGCTCCGCCTCCCCATGCAGGGCGTAGTCATCGAATACGTCGGCTTCGGCGTCGACGTTCACCGCGATCCTTCCTTGCGTCCCGATGCGGCCAGCGCCTTTTCACGCAGGCGGTTGAGCGCAGCGACCTCGTGCACCGCGCCGAGCTCGATGGCCTCGCGCGGCATGCCGAAGATGACGGAGGTGGCCTCGTCCTGCGCGATGTTGTGCGCGCCGGCTTCCTTCATCGCGAGCATGCCCTTGGCGCCGTCCTTGCCCATGCCGGTCATGATCACGCCGATGGCGTCGGCCTTGAGGAACTTGGCGCACGACATGAAGAGGAAATCGACCGAGGGACGGTGCAGGTTCATCGGCGGCTCGGTGGATAGCTTGGCCAGCAGCTGGCCTTCGTCGCGCTTGACCCAGAGGTGCTTGCCACCGGGCGCGATGTAGGCGTGGCCCGGCATGATGGGATCATTGTGCTCGGCTTCCTTCACGTTGATCTGGCACAGGCCGTTGAGGCGCTCGGCGAACATGCGCGTGAAGTTCTCGGGCATGTGCTGCACGATCACGATGCCGGGGCAGTCCTGCGGCATGCCGATGAGGAATTCGCGGATCGCCTCGGTGCCGCCGGTGGAGGCGCCCACGGCGATCAGCTTGTCGGAAGTCTTGATGCCACGCGGCACCGGGCGCTTCGGCACCGCTGCCGGCAGCGCCGTGGTGGAGTCCTCCGGGCTCGCGCGGCGCGGCGCCTTGAGGCGCGCGCTGCGGGCGGCGCGGATCTTCTCCGCGATCTGCTGGCCATAGTCGTCCGGCGTCTGCTCGTTCAGCTTCGGCTTGGTCACGAAGTCCACGGCGCCCAGTTCGAGCGCACGGAAGGTGACCTCGCTGCCGCGCTCCGTGGCCGAAGAGATCATCACCACCGGCATCGGCCGCGCGCGCATCAGCTTGTCGAGGAACTCGAGGCCGTTCATCTTCGGCATCTCGACGTCGAGCGTGATCACATCGGGTTCGAGGTCCCTGATCATGTCGCGCGCCTGGAAGGCGTCGGCGGCGGCGCCCACCACCTCGATGTCGGGCTGGTCCTTGAGGATGTCGGTGAGGACTTCCCTGATCATGCGGGAGTCGTCGACGATGAGTACTCGGATCTTGTTCATTTGAAGAGTTCGGCCTGGCCCTCGATCGGGCCGTGGAAGAGGCGCGCGCCGTAATCGCGTTCGCGCAGGACGATGGTGTCGTTGTTGACCTTGCGCAGCCGCTTGACCATCACCTTGCCGCTGCGGGGGAAGAAATAGATCTTGCGCGGCCAGACGTCGAGCAGGTCGCGCGCCATGATGGGAATGCGCTCGAGGTTCAGGTACTCGACGATGAACTCCGCGTTCTGCTGGCCGACGTTGGAAAGCATGAACCCCTGCAGCACGTTGCCGCCGCCGAAGACCTTGGCCTCCAGCCGGTCGCGCCGGCCGCCGAGCTTGAGGATCTGGTTGATCAGCAGTTCCATCGCGTGCACGCCGTAGCGCCCCCCTGCGCTGATGTTGCCGTGCGCGCCCACGAGCTTGCCTTCGTCCGGCAGCATGAAATGGTTCATGCCGCCGATACCGGCCTCGCGATCGCGGATGCATGCCGAGACGCAGGAGCCCAGCACCGTCACCAGCGCCATGTCCTTGTTGGTGGCGTAGTACTCGCCCGGAAGTATCTTCGCCGTCTCGACCTTGAAGTACGGGTCGAAGTAGCGGTTGGGCTGCTCGTCGCGGAGCGGATCATCCTCCCTCACCATCAGTTCACCCGCTCATACACGGTCTGTCCACGCAAGCGGAAATGCCGCCCCTGGTCGAGCAGGCTCTCGGCATGCCCGGCGAAGAAGAGGCCGTTCGGCACCAGCAGGCCCGCGTAACGCTCCACCAGCCCGAGCTGGGTGGGCTTGTCGAAATAGATCATCACGTTGCGGCAGAAGATCGCGTCCAGCCCGCCTTTGATGGGCCAGTCAGCATCCATGAGATTGAGCCGCATGAACTCCACGCGCGCGGCGAGCGCCGGGCGGACCCGCGCCTTGCCCGCATAACGTCCCACGCCGCGCTGGAAGAAACGCTGGCGGCGCTCCTCGCCAAGCGTCATCACCGATTGCAGCGAATAGACCGCCTCGCGCGCCGTCGCGATCACCTGGGTGTCGAGGTCGGTGGCGGTCACCTCCCACGGGGCGTCGCCGATCGCCTCCGAAAGGCACATCGCGATGGTGTACGGCTCTTCGCCCGTGGAGCAGCCAGCACTCCAGACGCGAAACGGCTGGCCGCCGCGTGCAGTGGCCCGCGCGTGCTCGGCGAGGATCTGGAAGTGGTGCTCCTCCCGATAGAACGCGGTCACGTTGGTGGTGAGCGCGTTGGTGCAGTGCTCCCACTCTGCCGGCTCGAGTTCGAGGAACGTGAGGTAGTCGTCGAACGAGGAAATGCCGAGCGCCCGCAGGCGGCGCGCGAGGCGTGCGTAGACCATTTCGCGCTTGCCCTCCGGCAGGCGGATGCCGGAGAAGCGATAGACGCGCTCGCTGATCAGGCGGAAGTGCTCCGCGCTGAAGCGAAATTCGCGCCCGGCTTCGGCCACCGCGTTCACGCGGTGCTCCGGACGACGCCCCGCGCCCAGATGCTGCGGGTGACCGCATTCACATCCAGGATCAGTGCCACGCGCCCGTCGCCAAGGATGGTCGCGCCGGCCACGCCGGGGACCGAATGAAGGTTGGTGTCGAGGGACTTCACCACCAGTTGCTGCTGGCCCACGAGGCTGTCCACCAGCAGCGCGGCGCGGCGGTTGTCCACTTCCACCACCAGGCAGATCGAATCCGAGGACTGCCCGTCGATCATCATCTGCCCGCCGAGCGTCTTGCCGACGGAGGAGGCGGGCAGCTCGACCACTTCGGCCAGGTTGATGATCGGCAGGTGCTCGCCACGCACCGCGACGAGCGAAGGCTGATTCACCAGGCGCTTCACGTCGCCGGCCGCCGGCATGATCGCCTCGGCGACGAATTCGAGCGGAACGATGTATTGCTCGTCGCCCACACCCACGATCATGCCGTCGAGCACCGCGAGCGTGAGCGGCAGCTGGATTGCGATCGTCGTGCCCATTCCCTTCTCGGAATTGACGGAGACGCCGCCACCCAGCGAGGTGATGTTGCGGCGCACGACGTCCATGCCGACGCCGCGGCCGGAAAGGTTGGTCACTTCCTTGGCGGTGGAGAAACCCGCCTCGAAGATGAGGCCCCAGACTTCCTGGTCGGTCATCGATTCGTCCGACGGCATGCTCAGCTCGCGCGCCTTGGCGAGGATGCGCTCGCGATCCAGGCCGCGGCCGTCGTCGGAGACTTCGATGATCACGCTGCCGCCGCGATGGGTGGCTCGCATCAGCAGCGTGCCGGTGTCGGGCTTGCCTGCCGCCACGCGCTCCGCGGGCGACTCGATGCCGTGGTCGATGGCGTTGCGCACGACGTGGGTGAGCGGATCGATCAGGAGCTCGATCAACTCCTTGTCGAGCTCCGTCTCCTGGCCCTGCGTGCGCAGGTTCACCTTCTTCAAAAGGCGCGTGGACACGTCGTAGACCACGCGCGGGAAGCGGCTGAAGACGAACTCCATCGGCATCATGCGGATCGACATCACCGCCTGCTGCAGGTCGCGCGTGTTGCGGTCGAGCGTGGCGAGGCTATGGGTGAGGTTGTCATCCTGCGTGGTCGCGGCCACCGCGCCCACGGACTGCTGCATCATCGCCTGTGCGATCACCAGCTCGCCAACGAGGTTCACGATGCGGTCGATCTTCTCGACGCTCACGCGGATCGACGAGGAATCACCGCGCCGCCGGCCTGGGTCGGCCTTCCCGGCCTCGGGCAGCGGTTCGAAGAAACCGAATTTCTCCGCCGGCCTGGCGATCGTGGCTTCAGCGGCGAGTGGGTCGTCGAAGAATCCGAAGGCGGTGCCCTCCTTCTTCGGCGCGGCCATCACCTGCGTGGTTTCCGCGGCGGCCATGCGCTGCGTCGTCTCCTCGGCGGCAACGGCATCGAAGAACGATTCCTCGGTGGCCTTCGGCGGCTGCGCCGCAGCCGGCCTGGCGGGTGTGCTTGGGGGGCGCAGCACGCTCTCGCTGCTCGCCCGATAGGCGATGAACTGCGCGCGCAGCGCGTCCATTGCGGGATCGAGGCTCTTCTCGCCCGTCTTGAGCCGCGCGAGGTGCGCCTTGAATACGTCGCAGGCATCGAGAAGGAGGCGCACTGTGGAATCGTCGGCGCGGCTCTTGCCCTTGCGCATGCCGTCGAACAGCGTCTCCATCTCGTGGGTGGCATCGGTCAGCTGCGTGAACCCGAAGGTGCCGCTGCCGCCCTTGATCGAGTGGGCGGCGCGAAAGATCGCATTCAGTACCTCGGGGTCCTGCTTGCCGCTTCCCAGCGCCATGGCGCGCTCCTCGATCGACTCGAGGTGCTCATGAGCCTCGTCGAAGAACGTCGCCAGGAATCTGTTGAGGTCGATGGCCATGCCTGCTAGCGGAGCACTTTCTGGACCACCTCGAGGAGCGTCGCGGGATCGAACGGCTTCACCAGCCAGCCGGTGGCACCGGCGGCGCGCCCCTGGGATTTCATCGCGTCCGACGATTCCGTGGTGAGCAGCAGGATGGGAATGCTCTTGTAGTCGCGCAGCTCGCGCAGGCTGCGAACCAGCGTGAGGCCGTCCATGTTCGGCATGTTCTGGTCGGTGATCACCAGGTCCACGCTGGTGGAGCTGGCGCGCTCGAGGCCCTGGGCGCCGTCCTCGGCTTCGATCACGCGGTAGCCCGCGCTCTCAAGTACAAACGCGACCATCTCGCGCATGGTGGCGGAGTCGTCGACGGCTAGGATTGTTTTCATGGGCTTGTGCCTGTTCTCTAGAAAAGATCGACGCTGCCTGCGTTCTGCTTGTCGGTCCGGATGGGGGAGCGGGGTTCGTCGTCGATCTGGCGGATGCCTGCCACGATGCAGTCGAGCATGACGCGCGAGCGCTCGATCCATGGGCCGGCCTGCTGCGGGTCGCTCACCGGAGGGGAGGCGAGCGACAGCGCCTCTTCGAGCTTCTCGCGCACCTTGCCTACGCGCAGCTTCTGCGCATCGATGAGCTGGTTCACGAGGTCGTGTGACTGCAGGTGGTGAACCGCCCGGTAGAGGTGGTCCAGGACCACGCCGTATTCGGCCTCGCGCTCCCCGTGCCCGACGGTGCCCGCCTTTTGCGCGGCGACGATGCGGTCGGCCGCGCCACGGAAGGCGGTCATGAGCTGGGCGGAGGAATCACGCAGCAGCGCTTGACTACGGGCGAGCTCCTCCGTGGTCACGGCGAGGCGCTGGTTCAGCGTCTCGGCAACGGTCACCAGAAGGTCGGCGGCCCTGGCCGCGTCCCTGGCACCCGATGTTTGCGGTCCTGCCATCTAGCGAGTCTCCCGGCTGTGCGCGTAGATCACCTCGAAACTCCATCCTCCCACATCGATCCTGTCTTGCGGGGCGATCGGGTGGGTACCCGGCTGGAGGTCACTGCCGTTCAGGCGCAGTGCGCGGCTGCCTGAAAGGCGGGCGATGAAAAATGCGCCGGCGCGCCTGATCACCAGTGCAGTATCGGCGCCGGCGGTGCCGATCATCGTGTTGGCACGGGCGAGGTCGACGATTTCCCCCGGCGCGCCGCCGGAGAGCACGCGCAGCGCGAGGCCCGCGTAGGCGGCATGTGTGCCGGTCCTCACCGTCTCCTGCGCCGGGCCGGTGCGCACCGTGGTGTCGCCGCGGATGAGCATGGTGCGCGCGAAGTCGTCCTCGGCGCGATTCAACACCGCAGGCGGGCGCGCGTCGGGCACATGCTCGACCATCATCGTGCGCTCGTAGTCGGTCTGCACCGTGCTTTCCAGGTTGCCCACGCCGCCGGCGGCCAGCAGGTCGTCATCGAAGAAATGCAGCTTGTGCTTGCCCGCCTCGATGAGGTCGAGGTGGTGCACCACCTGGTGCGACGCGCTGATGCCATTGACCCTCATGCCGTTGGTGCTCGCGAGGTCCTCCGCGTAGACCGTGCGGTTGACGATGCGAAACAGCATGTGCCGCCCGGAGATCGCGGGATGGTCGATCACGATGTCGCACGCCGGATGGCGCCCCACGACGGTGACCGCCTTGGTGAGCTCCACCTCGGTGACCAGCTCGCCTTCGAGGCTGAGGACGATCCGTGCCCCCATTAGGCTGCGAAGTGCGGCTTGCGCATCAGCCCTTCGATCTCTTCCACGCAATCCTCGACACTGAGGTATTCCGTGTTCAGCACCATGTCGTAGCTGGCGGCGTCGTCCCACGCGAGACCGAAGTGGCGGCGGACGATGGCGCCGTGCGCCTCGTCGGACAGGCGGATCTCGCTTTGCACCACTTCGCGGTTGTCGCTGGCGAGGCGCTTGAGCATGCGGTCCACGCGCAGCGCCATCGGCGCGCAGACGCGCACGCGCACCACGCGCGGCACGGCCTTGAGCAGCTGCGCCCCGCCCCAGCCGCGAATCACCGCCACCGAGCCTTCACGCAGCGCGCGCAGGGTTTCATCCGCCGTGAGGATCGAGGAGCTCACGCGGTCGGTCTCGAGGCGCTCCCAGATACCGGCCTTGCCCTCGAGGAAACGCTCTACATGACTCTTGCGCTGGCGCTTCTTGTTGGCCACCGGGGCGGCGAGCTCGTGGTAGACGACCTTGCCGCCGGCACGCCTGGCGAGGGCCACGGCCACGTCGCGTCCCAGCGAACCCATCTCGCGGGTCATGGCGACCAGTGGCATCGCGGGTCCAGTCATCAGAATTCCTTCCAGTCTTCGGGTTCGGGCGCGGAGAGCGCGGGTTCGCGGCGGCTGGCCACGTTCAGGCGGGTTTCGCGTGGGCGCGGGCGCGAGAGGTTCGTGGCCGCGGGCAATTCGAGCAGCGGTGGCTCGGCGCCGGATTCCTCGTCCACGCGGAACTGCGCCACCGAATGCGAAAGGCCCGTGGCCTGGCTCGCCATGCTGGTGGCCGCCGCAGTGGCTTCCTCCACCAGCGCGGCATTCATCTGCACCACGGTATCCATCTGCGTGATGGCGCGGTTGATCTGGTCGATGCTCGAGGTCTGCTCGTGGCTGGCGGCGGCGATCTCGTTCAGAGTCTCCGCCACCTTGCGCACCGAGGTGACCAGCTCATCCATCGTCTTGCCGGCCTGCTCCACCAGGCGGGCGCCCGCCTCCACGCGGCTCACCGAGCCTTCGATCAGCCCGCGGATTTCCTTCGCCGACGAGGCCGAACGCTGCGCCAGGCTGCGCACTTCTGCGGCAACCACCGCGAAGCCGCGGCCCTGCTCGCCGGCGCGCGCCGCCTCGACAGCCGCATTCAGCGCGAGAATGTTGGTCTGGAACGAGATGCCGTCGATCACCGCGATGATGTCGGAGATTTTCTTCGAGGAGGTGGTGACCTCCTGCATCGTTTGCACCACCTTTTTCACGACCTGCCCGCCGCGCTCTGCGGTCTGCGAAGCATCACCCGCCAGCGCGCTCGCTTGCCGTGCGTACTCCGCGTTCTGACGCACCGTCGTGGTGAATTCCTCCAGGGTCGCGGCGGTCTCCTCGAGGGAGCTGGCGTGCTCCTCGGTGCGACTCGACAACTGCTGGTTGCCGGCCGCCACCTGGCCCGCACCCACCGCGATGGACTGCGCGCCGGAGCGTATGCCGCTCACGATGCTGCCCAGCCCGCGGTTCATTTCCTGCAGCGCGCGCAGCAGCTCGGCCGCCTCGTCGCGGCCCTCCACGTGCAGGCGCGATGTGAGATCGCCGGAAGCGACGCGGCGTGCGACATCGACCGATTGGCCAAGCGGCACGGTAATGCTGCGCGTGGTGGCCCATGCCAGCAGTACGGCCAGCACCACGACCAACGCCTGCGCGCCGTACACGGTGTATGCGAGGCGTTCACTGGACAAGTGCGCCTCGGCGATCGCCGCGGTACCCGCCTTTTGTTGCAGCTCGATCAGCTGGTTCAATTGCGCAAGCGCCTTCTGGATCACCGGGTCGAGCTCGTTCATCAGCACCTTGGCGGCGTCTTCGCTGCGGAACATCGTCGACATGCCGAGGGCCTGGCGCAGCGGCGCCTCCACCTCGCGGTCGAGGGCGTCGAGCCGCTCCAGGATGGCGCGCTCGGCGGTGGCGATGGCAAGGCGCGACATGCGGCGGCGAGCCTCGTCATAGCGCGTGCCCAGCGCGCGCGCTCGATCCTCGTCGGCGTGCATCGCCTTGATCTCGCTATGAAGCCCGATGTTGCGCATCACGCTCGACTGCTCCAGCACCAGGGCCTTCATCTCGCTTGCCAATCGTTCCTTGTCGCCGGACGCCTTGAGCGTCGCGGTGAGGTCATCGCTGCCTTCCTGCGAAAGCATCGTCCCGCCGGCAGCGACGGCAACCATCACCAGCAGGATGGCGCCGAAGCCTACGGCAAGCCGCAAGCCAATCTTCAGGTTCCGTAGCAGCAAATTGTCCCCCTGCGAGCGTGCAGCCGCCTTGTGTGGAGGGCTCCCGGGCGGCCATCGGAGGACCTCTTGGAACTACGCGTGTTGGGGCTAGCGACTGAAATTCACGTCGATTTCCACCAGCCTGCCCGCCGTGCCGGCGTTGAAGCGCCATTGCGACAGGGTCTTCACTACCGCGCGGTCGAACACACGGCGCGGGTTGGCCTCGAGGACCTCGACGCGCGTGACTTCACCGCCCTGGTCGATTGTCATGCGGGCCTTGACGACACCCTTGTCGACGCCGGCCTGGATTGCTTCGCGGGGAAATTCCGGATCAACCCTGGTGACCAACGTGGCGTCACCCAGAGCTGCCCAGACGGGGAGCGAAAACACGCCTGCGCAAACTGCGATGGCGACGGTACGAGACCACATGTTGCACTCCCTGATTCTTTCTCTCAATCCGACGCATTCTATTGGCGCACAAGGGATTTTCTCATTTTTCGGCGATTACACCCGTAACCCCGCATTCTGCCCTTTTTCGGTGCTTGGATCAGATCGTTCCGGAGCGTTTCAATGCCTCGATTTCGCCGGCTTCGAGGCCGAGTACGTCCTGCAGGACAGCGGCGGTATGTTCGCCCAGAAGGGGGGGCGGCCGATTGTATGCGATCGGAGTGGCGGAGAACTTGATCGGGTTGGCGACCATGGTCACTTCGCCCGCGGCCGGATGGGGTGCGCTCACCTGCATCTTGCGGTGCACGACCTGCGGATCCGCGAACACCTGCGAGAGATCGTTGATGGGGCCACACGGCACGCCCGAGGGTTCGAGCAGCGCAAGCCATTCGCGCGCGGTCTTCGAGGCGAGCTGGCGCGTGATCATGCCGACCAGCAGGTCGCGATGGCCGACGCGTTGCGGATTGGTGGCGAAGCGTTCGTCTTTCGCCCACTGGGGAACGCCCA